>JACQCD010000064.1 GCA_016201825.1 Nitrospirota bacterium
CCAGGAAACGACCCGCGTGCTCACCGAAGCGGCGATCACCGGCCGGGTGGACGACCTGCTCGGCCTGAAAGAAAACGTGATCGTCGGACGGCTGATTCCGGCGGGGAGCGGTCTCACCGACTACCGGGATACCTTCGTCCAAGCGCCGCCGGGCTTCGAAACGGTGGAGGACACGGACGTGGTGGCCGGCGATCTCGAATCGCCGGAGCTCGAGCGGGCGTCGTAGGTTGGAGACCGGAATGGGGTGGCGGTGATTTTTAATTCTCTTGACACGCCGACGGGGATTCACTATAATCCCAAAGTTTTTCGCCAAGAATCCGGCGAATGACGGCGTGTGAAGAGGTGTGGCGACGAAGGGGAGACGAGGGACGACGTGCCGACGATTAACCAGTTAGTTCGACAGGGGCGATTTCAAGCGAAGGCCAAGACGAAGTCTGCGGCGCTGAAGGGCGCGCCGCAGCGCCGTGGGGTCTGCGTCCGCGTCTACACCACCACTCCGAAGAAACCGAACTCGGCGTTGCGGAAGGTCGCGAGGGTGAGATTGACGAATGGGATGGAGGTCACGTCCTACATCCCCGGCGTCGGACATAACCTCCAGGAACACTCGATCGTCCTGGTCCGCGGCGGGCGGGTGAAGGATCTCCCCGGGGTGCGGTATCACATCGTCCGCGGAACCCTGGATACCCAGGGCGTCCAGGGCCGAAAGCAAGGTCGCTCCAAGTACGGGGCCAAGACACCGAAGTAGCATAGTCACGTTGGATATCCTGACGAGAGAAGAGCACAATGCCACGCCGTCGAATACCCGTTAAGCGAGAGAGCGCGCCAGATCCGCGGTACAACGACCGCTTGGTGGGGAAATTTATCAATACCTTGATGACCAAAGGGCGAAAGAGCATCGCGGAGTCCCTCTGTTACGACGCGTTCGAGTTGATGAAGACCAAGACCGGGAATGAACCCTTGAAGACGTTTAAGTCCGCTATCGACAACATCAAGCCCGTGCTCGAGGTCAAATCTCGGCGGGTCGGCGGTGCGTCGTATCAAGTTCCGGTGGAGGTGCGGCCGGAGCGGCGCGTCTCGTTGGCCCTGCGCTGGCTGGTGACCTATGCCAAACAACGCAGCGGGCGCTCCATGGAAGAAAAGCTGGCGGCCGAGGTGTTGGATGCCTCGAATAATACCGGTGGCGCGGTGAAGAAGCGGGAAGATACGCATAAGATGGCGGAGGCGAACAAGGCGTTTGCGCATTATCGCTGGTAAGGCACTCTTCTGCGCCCGGTGGGTCTCGGCGCGATCGTTCCTCTCGGCACGGCGGTAAAGGCAATCAGGTAGGGGTTCAACATGTTGAACCCCTACGATTTAGTTTCGCGATGTGTTTGGTGGCGGTTTTCGGTTCGATTCGGAGGCATCAGTAAGTGGCTCGGCAATTTCCTTTAGATAGAACCCGTAATATCGGGATCATGGCCCACATCGACGCGGGGAAGACCACCACGACCGAGCGCATCCTCTTCTACACCGGGGTGACCCATCGGATCGGCGAGGTGGACGAGGGATCGGCGACGATGGACTGGATGGAGCAGGAGAAGGAGCGCGGGATCACGATCACGGCCGCCGCGACGACCTGTTTCTGGAAGGACTATCGGATCAATATTATTGATACCCCGGGTCACGTCGATTTTACGATCGAAGTGGAGCGGTCGTTGCGCGTGTTGGACGGGGCGGTCGCGGTGTTCGACTCGGTGCAGGGCGTGGAGCCTCAGTCCGAAACGGTCTGGCGGCAAGCCGACAAGTACCGCGTCCCCCGTATCGCCTTCATGAACAAGATGGACCGTACCGGAGCGGATTTCTTCACCAGCGTGCAGTCGCTGGTCGACCGGCTCGGCGTCCGTCCGGTCTGCCTGCAGATTCCGATCGGGAAGGAAGGCGGTTTCCGCGGCCCGGTCGACCTGGTGGCGATGAAGGGCATATTTTTCGACGACGAGACCCTGGGGGCGAAATTCGTGGTCGGCGATATTCCGGCGGATTTGGTCGATCTGGCGACGGAGTACCGGGAGAAGATGATCGAGGCGTTGGCCGATTGTGACGAGGCGGTGATGGATCACTACCTCAAGGGCGAAACGCCGACGCCGGACGAACTCAAGACCGCAGTCCGCAAAGGCGTGATGGAGATGAAAATCGTTCCCATTCTCTGTGGGGCCTCCTTTAAGAATAAAGGCGTGCAATTGCTGCTGGATGCCGTGGTCGATTTTTTACCGTCCCCGGTGGACATTCCGCCGGTGGTCGGGATCGACCTGAAGACCCAGCAGGAGGTGACGCGCCGTCCAGACGACAATGAAAAGTTTTCCGCGTTGGCATTCAAAATTATGACCGATCCGTTCGTGGGGCAATTGACCTTCTTCCGCGTCTACTCCGGCACCCTCCGATCGGGGTCCTATATCTATAACGCGACGAAGGACAGCAAGGAACGGATCGGCCGGATTCTCAAGATGCACGCCAACAAGCGCGAAGAGGTGAAGGAGATGTACGCGGGGGAAATCGGCGCGGCCGTGGGACTCAAGGGCGCGACCACCGGCGACACCCTGTGCGATGAGGACCACCCCATCCTGCTCGAGGTCATGAAGTTCCCCGAGCCGGTCATTCAGATGGCGATCGAGCCAAAGACCAAGCCGGACCAGGAGAGGATGGGCCTGGCGCTCCAGAAGCTCGGCCAGGAAGACCCGTCGCTGCGGATCACCACCGACGAAGAGACGGCGCAGACGTTGATCGCCGGGATGGGCGAGCTGCACTTGGAGATCATCGTCGATCGCCTCAAGCGCGAATTCAAGGTGGAGACCAACGTCGGCAAGCCCCAGGTCGCGTATCGCGAGACCGTCCGTTCGGCGGCGTCCGGCGAAGGAAAGTACATCCGGCAGACCGGCGGGCGCGGGCAGTACGGCCACGTCTATCTGGACATCGAGCCGCAGGAGCCCGGCAAGGGATTCGAGTTCGTCAACAAGGTCGTCGGCGGCGCGGTCCCGAGGGAGTATGTTCCGGCGGTGGAGAAGGGCGTGCGGGAAGCCATGGAGAATGGCGTGGTGGCGGGATACCCGATGGTCGACATCAAGGTCAACATCGTGGACGGCTCGTACCACGACGTGGACTCGTCCGAGATGGCGTTTAAGATCGCGGGATCCATGGGGTTTAAGGATGCGGCCAGGAAGGCCAACCCGGCGTTACTCGAACCGATCATGGCCTTGGAGGTGATCGTGCCCGAAGATTACATGGGCGACGTGATCGGCGATCTCAACTCCCGCCGCGGCAAGATTCAGGGGATGAAGGGGAGGGGGACCGCTCAGGTGATCACCGCCGAGGTGCCGTTGTCCGAAATGTTCGGCTATGCGACCGACCTCCGCTCCAAGACCCAGGGACGCGCGACCTTCACCATGCAGTTTGCCCATTACGATATGGTTCCCAAACCGATCGCCGATCAGATTGTGGCGAAGGTTCAAGGGGGATAATTTCTTATCGGGGCGTATGGCATACGCCCCACGTTTGGTCGTAGGGGTTCAACATGTTGAACCCCTACCTTGGGAGGATTCTTGATGGCGAAAGCGAAATTTGAGCGAACGAAGCCGCACCTGAACATCGGGACGATCGGGCACGTGGATCATGGGAAGACGACGCTGACGGCGGCGATCACGAAAGTGCTGTCGGAGAAGAAGCTGGCGACGTTCTTGGCGTACGACCAGATCGACAAAGCGCCGGAAGAAAAAGAGCGGGGCATCACCATCGCGATCGCGCACGTGGAATACGAGACCGAGAACCGGCACTACGCGCACGTGGACTGCCCGGGGCACGCGGACTACG
>JACQCD010000066.1 GCA_016201825.1 Nitrospirota bacterium
GGAGGCGAACTCGATGCGTGGACGGACCGTGGTATGGGCTGGAGTGCTGGCCGTCAGTGCCGTGGGGTGGCTGGTTCAAGCAGCGTGGGCGGTTCCTGCCTTCACACGAAAGTTCGACGTGGATTGCAGCGACTGCCACACGATCGCTCCGGCGCTCAACGATTTTGGCGAAAGGTTCCGGGATCGCGGCTATTCCATTGCGGGGTTAGAGGCGAGTTTGCCCGATGAACTGCAAGACCAGGCGGCGAAGGAAGATCCCGAGGATCTCCCCCCCGCTTATTGGCCGATCAGTCTCAGAACGATCCTCGGTTATCGGGTCCGCTCGCTGGATCATCAGAGCACGGATGTAGGCGAGGCGAAGGTCAAGACCCGCACGTCTGGGATCGACCGCCTGGACCTGACGTGGGGGGGATTGTTGGCGAAAGATCTGAACTTCTACATCACCTATCGACCGGCGGTCGCCAACGTGTCGCTGGCCGAACCGGCCATGTTCGTGTACCCCTCGGATACGCCAGGCGGGCAGCAAGGAGAACTCGAATCCGCCTGGGTGCGCTTCAACAGCCTGGCCGGGAACCCGCTGCTGAACCTCAAACTGGGGAGCTTTGAGCTGGATGTGCCGGCGTCCAGCTCCCGACGGCTGACGTTCTCCGGATATCCGATCTACGGTTACTTCCCCAAAGACAGCAAGGCGGCGCTGGAGGCGGACACGAAACTCAACTGGGGCGAACACCAACTCGGCGCGGAATTGATGGGGGCCGGCCCGTCGGGACTCCGGTATGCGGTCGCGGTGATCAACGGCACGAATGGCCGCGCGGACAACAACTCGGCGTTCGATTACTTCGCCCGCGTGACTCACCCCGTGAGCGGACAGCGGCTCGGGGTGCTCGGCTATTGGGGCACGGCGCCGACGGATTTTCAAACGAACGGCGGGCCCACGGCCGCGATTCGCGGGAGCGGCCGCGCCGATCAGACGTTTTACCGGCTTGGCCTCGATGGGGATCTGCGATACACGCCCATTCGACTGCTGTTCCTGGGCGTGTATGGCAGCGACAGCGCGGGGTTGTTCACTGTTTCGGATCCCCAGGACGCCACGTTTGCCGGCGGATTTGTGGAAGGGCAATACGATCTCTTGAAGGACTGGAACACGATCCTCGTCGCGCGGTTCGACGTCATCCGCAACAACAAACAGGGAAACGCGCTGACCGCGAAAAAGACGGGCGATCTGGACGGGGTCACGCTGGCGGCCCTGTACAACCTCGTGGAGAGCAGCCGGATCGATCTGGTGTTGCATGGCGAGTACAGCCATGTCACCACGAAGCTGACGAGCGTGGACGGGAACACTCAGAACGATAATCGGTTTGTCGTGGCGTTCGATCTGATGATGTAGATGATGAGAAGGGTGGAGATGATGAAGTGTCGCGTTTGGAGTATACTAGCCGCCTGTGTGTGGGGTGGAGTGTCGGTCGGTTCCGCGTGGGCCGAGTCAGCGTCCTTGTCGATCGTCAGCCCGCAGGACGGGGCGGTGTTTGAGGCGGCGGACGTGCCGATCGAGACGCGATTCGTCAAGGGTCCCTCGGGGGATCATCTCCACGTGTACGTCGACGGCGCCTTTTACAAGAGCGCCAAGCGAGAGAGCCTGACGGTGTGGGACCTCCGTGACGGCGAGCATTTGATTGAGTTGCGCGCCGCCAGCCGGGAAAAAGATGAAAAGGGCGTCGAGCACAAAGAGCTGGGGATCAACGCGAGGGTGAAAGTGACGGTGGCGACGAAGCAGGCGAAACGGGCGCTGTCGTCCAAACCGGTCGTTCGGTAGAGGGGAGACGCGGCAGGACGCGTCGGTGTGACGTAGAGAACCCGCGAGGAGGCGTATGGCGAAAGTGACGAAGAGCAAGACGGCTCGACCGCGCGGTCGGTCGGCCAAGGCGCTGGATCCGATGACCGTGGCGCGGATCAGTTCCGCGTACTGGCACTCGAAAGTGCTGCACGTCGCGAACCGCTTGGACGTGTTTAATCGGTTGGCCGGCCGAGCGGCGACGGCGGAGGAACTGGCGCGCGAGACCGGCGCCGATCCGCGGGGGCTCGACATTCTTCTGGTGGCCGCGACCTCGCTCGGGTTGCTGGATCGAAAAAACGGCCGTTACTCGAACAGCCCGCTGGCCAAGACCTTTTTGGTGAAGACCAGCCCGAAGTACCAGGGCGGGATCGTGTCGATGTTCGAAGACTGGTATCCCACGTGGGGGAAACTCTACGACGCGGTGGTGACCGGCAAACCTCCGGTTGAAAAACCCCACGATCAAGGGGAGGAGGCGACTCGCACCTATATCTATGGGATGCACTACCGCGGCCGGGCCCAGGCCGAGCTCTTGGCGAAAAAGATTTCACTCAAGGGCCGCAAGCGCTTGGTGGATATCGCCGGCGGACCGGGCACCTTCTCCATCATGTTGTGTCGGCAGAACAAGGGACTGTCGGCCACGGTGATTGATCGTCCCCAGACCCTGAGGGTCACGCGGGAAATCATCGCCAGCTACAAGATGGATGGTCGAGTGGAGACCCAAGAAGGGGATTATCTCGGAGATACGTTCGGGGCCGATTACGACGCGGCGTTGCTGTCCTCGATGTTCAATCAGGAATCACCGGCGATCGTCAAGGAGATCTTGCGCAAGACCCATCGGGCGCTCGCGCCCGGTGGACGGGTCATCGTCCAGGAGCAGTTGTTAAATGACGACAAGACCGGCCCGTCGCTGGCGGCCTTGATCGGCGTCAATCAGCTCCTTCATACTCCCGGCGGGGCGGCCTATTCCGGGCAAGAGATGGCCGAATGGATGGCGGAGGTCGGTTTCGGCAAGGTGAAACGGGTGCCCATGCCGTCTCCGAGTCCCTTCATCGTCCTCACCGGGATCAAACCTGCGTAGGGGGGAGGGCGCGAAACGCGGCTCTCCGCCCTGACAAGCCCACAAGAGGAGTGAGTATGCGAAACGGCGTGCGCGCCGCGGTGGCGGCGTTCGGAATGGTGGTGGCGTGGCATCTGGGTGGGGGACCGCTTGGAGCCGCCGAGGGGCAACTGACGGGGTTGGACGTGATGACAAAGACCCGTGAATTGTACTTGGCCAAGGATCAGATGTCCACCGTCACCTTGCGTAAGATCGACAAAAAGGGCGACGAACAGAAGATCGTCACCAAGCGTTATTGGAAGGCCTATGGAGGCAAGGACGGGTTTGCAAGCAAGACTCTGTTCGTCACCGAGTTTCCCCCGGATCAGCGCGGCGTGGGATTTCTGATTTGGGATTACACCAAGGCCGGACAGCCCGATGATCTCCGCTTGTATCTGCCCAGTTTGAAGCAAGTGAGGCGGATGACGACCCGCGAGCAGGATGACGCGTTCATGGGCTCGGATCTGACGTTCGCCGATTTGGGCCAGCGCGGGCTCGATGAAGATACCCACACGCTATTGCGCACCGAAAAATGCCAGACAAGGGACTGTTATGTCATCCAAAGCGTCCCCAAAGATCAAGACAGTCTGTATGGCAAGAAGTTGACGTGGGTGCCGACCGACGATTTTACGCCGATCAAGATCGACTATTACGACCGGAAGGGGGAGCTGCTGAAGACCCAGGCGATCGAATGGCAGCACCCCGAGAACGTGTGGGCGTGGAAAAAAGCCGAGATGAAAAACGTGCAGACCTCGCATCGGACCCTCTTTGAGATCAGCGATCTCAAGAACAACGTGGGGCTTGCCGACGACGACTTCACGGAACGCGCTCTCAAGACCGGCGTCCGGCGGTAATGCGTAGGGGTTCGATATATCGAACCCCTACCTGACCCCGGGAATGCCGAGGGGCCTCCCGCGGTCTGACCTCTTAGGCCTATGAAGCGCGCCGTCGAATTCGTGGTCCGCCATCCCTGGTGGGTTCTGGGGGTGACGGCCTTGGTGACGGCGGTCCTGGGTGTTCAGATGACCCGGGTCCGCATGGTCATCGACCCCAAGACCATCCTCCCTCAGCACCATCCCTATGTGCAGCTCAACAACGTGATCGAGGAAGTGTTTGGCGGCAGCCGCGTGGTCGTGGTCGGCATCGTGGCCAAGCATGGGGACATCTTCACGCCGGAGATTTTAGCCACCATCAAAACACTGACCGACGAAGTGAAAAAGATTCCCGGCATCAAGGAGGAAAACGTCATCAGCCTGGCGGACCGGAAAGTGAAATTCGTCACGGCCAACGGAGACGCCATCGAGGTTCAGCGCCTGATGCCCGAGGTGCCGAAGACCCCCGAGGAGATCGCGGCCTTCAAGCGCCGGATCTTCTCGAACGACTTGTATCTGAAGAGCTTGATCTCGGAAGATGGGCGGGCGGCCGCCATCATCACTGATTTTCGCGAGTGGGTCCCGACCTGGCAGGACAACCAAGGACAGCAAGGGGCGGCGGCGGTCCAAGACTCGCCGAAGAACGCGGGTGGCGCGTGGCAAAGCAACCCGGAAGATTGGAATAGCGAATCGTGGCTGGGCGGGGGGCGGGGCGCCATTCAGACTCCCTACGGATTCCGGATGGGCGACGATCAGATCCGTCGGTCCCTCCTGGACGTGACGGCCCGCTATGCGAGCGACGACGTGGAGATCCACCTCGGGGGGATGCCGATCGCGCTCTCCTACCTGGAATTGGACTCGAAACGGATCGTCTATCTGTTCCCGATCGCGCTGGTCGTGATGATGCTGGTCCTGTATTGGGCGTTCCGAAGCGTCCAGGGCATGGCGCTTCCGCTGTTGACCGCGCTGGTGTCCGTCGTCTGGGCGCTCGGCCTCATGGGGTTCTTTCGGATCGCGATGGATCCCTTCAACACCATGACCCCCATTTTGATTATGGCCATCGCCGCGGGGCACGCGGTCCAAATTCTTAAACGGTATTACGAGGAGCTGGCCGCCGGCCGGGACAATCGCCGTGCGGTGGTGGAAGCGACCGCCAAAATGGCCCCGGTGATGATCACGGCGGGTCTCGTCGCGGCTGCCAGTTTTGCCTCGCTGGTCACGTTCCACCTCAAGACCTTCCAAGCGTTCGGCGTCTTGACCGCGTTCGGGATCATCAGCGCGCTGATTTTGGAGCTGACGTTCATTCCGGCGCTGCGATCCTTGATCCCCGCTCCGTCCGTCGTCCGGGCG
The DNA here is from genome assembly GCA_016201825.1 of Nitrospirota bacterium. Taxonomy (GTDB): domain Bacteria; phylum Nitrospirota; class Nitrospiria; order 2-01-FULL-66-17; family 2-01-FULL-66-17; genus 2-01-FULL-66-17. The sequence goes on from JACQCD010000066.1 coordinate 5,153, forward strand.
CGGCGGGATGGCCTGGACCGCCTGCTGGCGACGTTGGCTGATGTGGTGACGGGGCCACGCAGGGGATGGGTGGCCGTCGGCGTGGTGGTCGTCGCGGTGGCGGCGATCGGCGGAGCCTCCCGGGTCCAAGTCAACAACAGCTTGAAGAACCAATTTTTCGAATCGACGGCGCTTCGGATCGACGAGCGAGCGTTGAACGCGCATTTCGCCGGAACCTCGACCTTTTATGTGATGGTGGAGGGCCAACGGCCCGACGCGCTCAAGCGCCCGGAGGTGGTGGCGCTGCGAAAGATGAATCGAACGTTTCACGGCGATCTGGCGGAGTTCGACCGGATTCCCACCACCGAGGGCGAAATCTCCAACTTTCTCTTTATGTATTCGATTTCGGGAAACCCCGCCGACTTTGCGCGTCTGGTCGATTATCGGTACCGCCGGGCGGTGATCTGGGCCTTTTTGAAGAGCGACTCGACGGCGCTGGCCGAGCGCCTCATCGGTGTCGTGGACGCCCAGCGGGCGGCCTTCGAACGCCTCGGGGTCACGATCGGCGTGGCCGGGAGTGCGCCGGTGACGGTTGCGCTCAACCGGACGATGGTGGACGGCAAGTTGCAGAACATCGTTCAGATCGCGGCCATCATCTTCGTGGCGGCCGCGGTGGTCTTGCGCTCCTTGTTGGGGGCGTTCCTCGTGTTGGTGCCGCTCGGATTGGCCGTCTTAATCAACTTCGCGGTGATGGGATTTACCGGCGTCACGCTGGGGATCGGGACTGCGGCGATTTCGGCCATGGCGGTCGGGATGGGGGCCGATTACGCGATCTACTTCTTGTTCCGGCTCCGTGAGGAATATCGCGACATCGGAGGGTCGTATGGCGACGCGCCTCTCCTGGCGCGCGCCGTCCGAACCTCGGTCTCCACCTCGGGTAAAGCGATTTGCTATGTCGCCGCGGCGATTTCCGCGGGCTATTTGATCCTACCCTTCTCGGGATACTACCTGCACATGGAAGGGATTCTCGTGCCCATTGCCATGGTAACCAGTGCGTTGGGCGCCCTTATCATGCTTCCCCTCATGATCGTGGGGTTGCACCCCGGGTTCATCGTTGGCGCGCGACGGGTGGGCGATCAGCTCGTCGTGCACAGCTCACAGGATTAACACCCATCAGCCGTTGGGATGCTGCTGTGAGCGATGAGCCGTGAATGCTCCCCTGGTCGTTGGGTTCTGTGTGGCGATGGGGCTGGGCCCCTGTCTGGTTGCGGCTCAGGAATTGGGACTGCCGCCCGGCGCCGATCAGGTGGCGCCGCGACCTCAGTCGGGCGGTTCCGATGCCGACAAAAAAACGGCGGCGCCTCCGGTCGAGGAGATTCCTACGGCATGGACCTTCTCGCTCACGACCGGCTACTACCAACCACGACTGGGGACGTTAAACCATATCTTGAGTGATACGAGTGTCACGATCATCCAAGATCCAAACTTTTTACTTCCGCGCAATCAAAACTTTCCGTTCGAAGAACGAAACATCTCGGTGAAGGGGATTTCCGGTGGTCCGACCTACGGCGTGGACGCGTTTTACAGCCTGGGCGGACCGCATGCCCTCGGCCTGTCGTTCTCGAGTTGGCGGGGCGACACCTTCGGTCACGATCTGATTTCGCTGTTTCTCCGTTCGAATATGCCGCCGATCATCGTCCCCCGCAGTGCCCGATACAACCTCGTCTTGGACCGCCTGTTTCTGGAGTGGCGATACCACATGCTGCGCAACGCCGCGGGCCGCGGAGTGTACTTGAATATCGGCTTGGTGGGGGTGACGATGGCGTTTCTGACCATGGATGCGTTGGTCAACGTCGTCGATCCCGCGTTGAGTTTCGCATCGGTGAGCTCGGATGAGTCGTTCGGGTGGGGGTACGCGACGCGTTTCGGCGTCGGGGGAGATTACCCCTTCACCCCCTGGCTCTCGGTCGGGGGGCAAGCGAACTATGTGTTGTCGACCGTGACGAAGGTTCGCGTGACGCGTCACTTCTCGGCCGGATTTCCCCAGACCCCCCTGACCGATCCGCTGTCGATCCAACCCGGTGTCCCGTTACCCCAAACATTTTTCGATCCGCTCGAGAGGCGAACCGTGACCTACGCGACGATCTCGACCACGGGCGAGATTCAGGAAGAAGCGGGCCCCCCGAAAGATCTCACCCTCGAATTGTCCGGGGTGGAAGCGCTCATCAATCTGACGGTGCACTTCTGATGGGCGTGTGGAAACATCCGAGGAAAAAACGCAAAATGAGGGAAAAACTTTTCCCTTATTCGTCCTGCAATGAATCACAACGGCCGATGGGAAGATCGAGAGTTTATAGTTAGTTGAAAACACAATGATTTTTTGCTTGCTGGGTACGAGGGGTGTCCAGGTAACGTGGCCTGGTGATTGCAGTGCTTAACCCCCGGTGCGGTTTGTGGAGGCTGATGTGCGAAACATGGTGTGGCCGTCCGGTATGGGGGTTGTACTGGCGGTGTTGGCGGTGTCCCCCTCGTATGGTGGTCAGAACATCACGCTCAATCTCAGCAACCAGTCCAACGTGAATATGGCGACGCTTCGGGGTTTCGATCCGTCCACCATCACCGGCCCTTCCGACCCGTTCCCCGACACCTCGAATCCGTTTGCCGCGAGCGCCTTCGGCGGTTGCGCAAGCTCTCAGTTCGGCTGCGGGGTTCCGGAGGGCGGCAGCCGGTCCAATCTCCTGCAAAACTGCGATCCCGGCGTGTCACCAGTCGTCCTGCCGTCCACGAACCTGTCGACGCCGGTCGTCGATCCCGGTCATCCGCCGGCGGGGCATTCCGTGTTCCCGGTCCAGCCCCCCGCCTCCGAGCCGCTCGCGCAAATCAACATCACCTCCTGCGCGCCGTTGACCTTGACCCAGGTCAATCACCTGGGGGAGGCGTTTCAATCGCTTCAAAACGGCCTCCTTTCGCGGTTGAGCACCGAAACCTCGGCGTGCGCAGCGGTCGGGCCGTCGAGTGAGTCGAATCGATGCACCCAGATCGAGTATGCGTTCTCGCAGAACGTGAGCGAGAAGGGGCAGGTCTTTGACATGAGTTTTAGCGTGCGCTCCCTGACCGATGCGTCCGGCAATCCGATCGGGAGCCAAGGGAGTTACACCCAGACGTTGAAAGAAGACGGGGTCACGTCGACGTGCGGGGGAACCTTCACGTTCGACGGCAACACCGCGGACGCGAACGGCGACGGCCGTCCGGATGGCCTGACGCTCAAGGGGCCGGCACATCAGTGTTAAGCGGTGTTCAATGGTTTCGTAGGGGCGTATCGCGATACGCCCGCCCCTTATTGAAGGAAAAAAGTCGTTCAAGTCGTTCAGTGTGAACCAAACGCCGGGTCATTCTCGGCGATCTTAACGCAGGAAAGGGGGTGATCACGATATGCGAATGAACACACAGCACGACCTCTCCCCATGGGGGGGAGAGCAACAACCAAGAAAGGGACACAGCATGTCCACGTACAGCAGATCTATGGTGCTGGGACTGGCGGTCCTCGGGCTCGCGTTGGTCACGGCGCCCGTGTTCGCAGCCAATCTCATTACCATCAATGAAGTGACGTCACAAGGCATTACCGGCAGCAGATCGTTCATCCCGACGTTTGTCTCGTCGGGCGATTCCACCGGTATTGGTGGCACGTCCACCACGGCCGGAATCTACATTCCGTATATGGGCACCATGACCCCTTGCGCCGCCGCGATCGATGGGTATAGCGGAGGGGTCAACAATGGCGGGTCCGCGACAGGCTGCGCGCGGTGGGGCCAGGCAGCGATTGAAGCGTGGTCGAGCGGGTTCTTCTATGATCCTCGGTTCGGCACGCCGTTCATCCCGCCGTCCGGCGACCATCACCGGACCGGGTATCGGATGCTGATGCAGCCCTCGTTCTCGGGCGGTCAGTGGTTGAGCGGGTTCGCGCCGTTGGCTCAGCGCTTCCCGTTCATGCCCAACGTGGGGACGGCCGGCGCCGGCGGTGACGTCGGGTTGGCCTTGGCCAGTGCCTCGGCAGAAACCAGTCTGAACCAGATCCTCGAGTTGGCCGATGCGCATGGTGAACCCCTCACCACCGGGAAATTCCCCCGGTACTGGCCGCACGAACGGGCCGCCTGGGTGGATACCTTGATGGTGAAGTACACGGCGGGTGGGGCCAACGTCGGCACGATGACGAATGGCTGCCAAGGGACCCTTCCCAACGATGTCTGTAACGGGTCCGAGACGGGATTCACGCAGAGCCTCCGGTCGTCGGTCGGGTTCAGCCGCCACACCGACTTGGTTCGGTGGCGTACGATGAGCAACCTGGACGGCGCGTTCTCGGCGGCTTCTGGCCAGAACTCGGACGGGTGCGGTACGAGTGGATGGTGTGAGTTTTACCTCACAGTGGACGGTAATGGTCATAACCACCTGTTTGTCGTCAAGAACGCGGATGCCGACACGGATACCGCGGACGGCGCGCCGGTGGAAATCACGCAGTCGACGCGTCTGGATACGATCGGCGCGTTGAGCAATGGCGGGAAAGTCCTCAAGCAGGTCACGCTGAACGATCTGGAGAAACTGCCGACGCTCGTCGAGGATCGGCTCGCGCAATCGTCGAACGACGACGGCGCGTTTGAACCCCAGACGCTGGTCAGCCAGTTCCGCACCTACAGCGGTCCGAACGTCCACTCGGAAGAGGGGGCGGATCCATACGCCTGGGTGATCTGCGGAACCCGTGGTACGGCGTACGGCGAGGGTGATTGCAACACCGGCGGCGGCGCGATCGACGCAGGTGGGTATAAGATCGCGATCGTGTTTAACTCCAACAACCCGGGCGGTCTGGGCGACAGCCTCCTCAAGCGGTTCGGGCGCGACTTGAACCCGGCTCGCCTGCTCAACGATCCGAACCAGGACACCGGGGTGTACGTCGTGTGCGACGGGGTCGGCGGCGGAACCATCAGTGTGTCAGGGATCGTGTATAACACCAGCACGTGTTCATCGAGTCCCGGTCCCGATGGGTTCTACGGCTCCGTGGATGATGGAACGATCTACTACAAAGAGGCGATCGAGAACGGCCTCCGCGGGTGGATCCGTGAGACCAACGGCCACGCCTTCGGCTTCCTGGGCGCGGACAACGATGGGACTCACAACGGCGCTTCGGCGGCGAACTTCGGGTTGACCCAATTGGTTCAACAGGCCACGGAAGGTTTCCTGATGTCCTGCTTGAACTGCAGCCCGCACAGCATTCCGGCGGTGGTCGAGACGATCACCTACAATATCGATTGGCCGGCTGTGCCCAACCCGTTGGCGGTGACACATCCGCCGACGAGCGGGGATTTCACCGCCGTTCCGTAACACGCACCCTCGCAGTGGCACCACGGGAGCAGCCCAGCAATGGGCCTCTCCTTTTTTTTGGGGGATTGGGTATTCTGGGGATCGATGATGCGCGTACGATCGTTTTTGCTTGCCCTGCTCGTTCTCGCGACGGTCCTGACATTTCGCGGCGTGATCGCCAATGGATTCGTCGTGGATGATTATCACACCGTCCAGACGAACCGGGCGCTTCGCTCGCTCACGATGTGGCGGCAGTGGCTGACGTCCCCCGACGCGGCGAGCCGCTTTCGGGGCGCGAAGAATTACCGCCCCGTGCTGATCACCAGCTACGGTCTGGACCACGCGCTCTGGGGCGACGAGCCCTCGGGCTTTCACGCGACGAATCTCGCCGTCCACCTGGCGGTCGTCATCCTGACCTTTCTCTTGGCCCGTCGGCTCTGGTCGGATGACGCGACCGCGATCTGCGCGGCGGGACTGGTGGCGCTCCACCCGCTCAACGCGGAAGCCGTCAACTACCTGAGCGCCCGGTCGTCCTCGCTGATGACGGCCGGGGTCTTGGCCGCGGTCTGGGCCGACGACGCGGCGAGGGGCCGGAGGTGGGTCCGACGGCTCCCGGCGTTTGGGTTCGGGCTGGCGGCGCTGGGGAGCAAGGAGGTCGCGGTGGTCCTGCCCGCGCTGATGATCGCCTGGGAGCGCGCCCGTGTCGGGGACACCGTCCGGTGGCGGACGACCGTGCTGCGTTCGATCCCCTGGTGGGGCCTGGTGGGCGCCTTTCTGGCCGCGCGGACGTGGCTCCTGAGAGATGCCCCCTCGCAACCGGTGCTCTGGCCCGACATGACGCTTCCCCAGAACCTGCTCTTTGCGGCGAAGATCGGCCTGGTCTCGTTCGGCCACTGGTGGTGGCCGAGCCGGCTCGCCCTCGACCACGCGTGGCCGACGACGATCGGGACGTGGGAAGCCGCGGGCCTCCTGGTGGGGACAGTCGCCGTGGGGGTGGCGACGTGGGGGGTCTTCAAAACCGATCGCCGAATCGGGTGGTGCGCGGTCTGGTTCTGGCTGGGCATCCTCCCCGTCGGGGCCCTGCCCTTTGTGACGCGGGTCACGCTCTATCAGGAGAATCGCGTCTACCTGGCGGCCATCGGTCTGGCCTGGCTGGCCGGACGGTTCTTGGGTGTGGCGGTGCGTGACGGTGCGCTCGGCCGGACAGGGGTGGGCGGAAGGTTTGCGGTCTGGGAACGAGCGGCGCTGGCGGTCGTCCTCTCCGTCGCAGTGGTGGCGGCGGTGCGGGTGGATCGGGCGCGGACGGCGGTCTTTACCGACGACACCAGGCTATGGAACGACGTGCTCGAGAAATACCCTCGCAGTGCGCTCGGTCGGAATGCGAGGGCGGTACAGCTTCTCAATGCGGGTCGGCTTGATGAGGCGCGTCGAGGCTTCGAGGAGGCGCGGGATCTCGACCCTCATTTTGCCCTCTATCGCCTCGAGCTCGCCCGCACCGACGCGCTTCAGGGCAACTGGGAACGGGCCGCCGCCGAGTTCGACGCGCTGATCAACGCCGATCCCGGTTACTTCGGGTCTCTGCGCGTCGAACTCGGAGAGGCCGATGAACATCTGGGTCGCATGAACGACGCGTTTGAACAGTACCAGGCTGCGGCGCGCCTCCAGCCAACCGATCCCGACCCCGTCTTTCGCCTGGCCGTGCTCCACGCAACATTCGGTCACTGGGCCGACGCGGCGGAGGCGTTCCGTCGTGCGATCGATCGCAACGCCGAGCACTACGCCAGTCACTTGAATCTGGCCCTGCTGGAAGACCGTTTGAAACACGGTGCATCGGCGATCGAACACTACCGGGCGTTTCTGAAGACGGCGCCCCAGGGTCCCACGTATGAGACCTCTCGAATCCAGGCCCAAGCGGCGATCGATCGGCTCACGGACGAACGACGTCCGTGACGGCCCGGCGGTTTGACTGTGGGCCGGGGCGTGTGCTACATCTGGTGCCCTGCCGAGCAGACCTTGGGAGCGGTGTTGAGGTGAGGGAATAAAATCGTGACATCCACGAAGGAAGGCCTCGGCCGCATCAGCCGGGGCTTTTTTGTGTTCCCGCATCGCATCGGGCGGGGCTCGCAGGACCCTCGACGGCCGCCCGATTGTCAAGGTCGCGAGGGCCGGAATACACGGATTTTTAAGGGAATGAAGCGCCGGTGACGGGGGTCAACGAGAGGGGTGTCAGGCGAGGGTGTGACGCTGATCGCTCCAAGCGGATCGTGACGAGCCGGAATCGCAAAGTAGTCCCTGTGGACTCACGCCGGGCGTCCCTCCAGGGGCTGATCGGGGTGGTGGGTGTCGTGGCGCTACTGGTCTTGACGACGGGTCCGCATGGCGGACGGGCGCAAGCCGAGGAGGCGCCCAACGCCCTTGAGGAAGGCGTGACGCTCTTACAACAGGGACATATTCCCGAAGCGATCGATCGGCTCATCCGGGCTCGGGATGAGCGACCGACGGTGCCCGCCGTGTGGGTGGCGCTGGGGCAGGCCTATGAGGCGGCAAGCCGGGTGGCCGAGGCGATCGACGCCTATCGGCGAGCGATCGAGTTGATGCCGCAATCCAACGAGGCGCAATGGGCGCGTCGGCGCCTCGATCAACTGGGGCCCGATGCGGAGACCCACGAGGCCGTCCGGCGCGATTTTGAGGCCGGCGTCGCCGCGTATCGCGCGGGGGATCTGGCGACCGCCGAAGCCGACTTTCGGAAGGTTCTCGACCGGCTTCCCAAGCATCTGACCGGTCTCCTTCTCCTGGGGACGATTCTGAATCTGAGCGGGCGGACCGACGAGGCCCGGGCACGGTGGGAAACCGCGGCGGCCGAGGAACCCACGTTCTACCCGGCGCAGGTCAATCTAGGCCGCCTGTATGAAACCACGGAAGAGATCGCCAAAGCGGTGCTGGCCTATTCCGCGGCGGTGTCGACCCGCGCGGCCTCTTCCGACGTGGCATTCGCCGCCCGGCGTTTGTCCCAGTTGGGGGCGACCCCCGAACAGGCGATGACCGTCCGGGGATGGCTGCGCGAGGCCGACGATGCGCTGCGAGCGGGACGAGCGGACGACGCGGGGAAGCTCTTCGCGCAGGTCATCGCCGTGTTGCCCACGCACGCGCCGGCCAACTTCGCGACCGCGCTCTTGGCGGCGAAACGCGGCCAGACGGTCGAGGCGATGGCCCTCTTAAAACGAGGTCTTGAAGGTGACCCCGATTTTTATCCGGCGTTGTTTCTGTTCGGTGAGATCGAAGCCGGGCAGGGGCGCTTCAAAGAGGCGATCGGCTATTTCAAGCGAGTCGCTGTATTGGCCGCCCCACGGCGGGAGGGGATCGAGGCGCGCCGTCGGATCCCGGGGTTGGAGGAGGCGGTCAACGCGCAGACCGTGCTCGAGGTCGGTTTTCGTCTCGAAGCGAGAAAGTCGTTCGACGAGGGGATCGAGGCGTTCCAGCGACGCGAGTACGACGCGGCCTTTCATGCCTTCGGCAAAGCGTCGGTGCTGGACGATCAGAACCCCTATTACGCGTTCAACCGCGGGTTGGCGGCGTTCAATCTCAACAACAACGTGGTGGCCGCGAAGTCGTTCGAGCGCGCGGTCGACCTGCTCCCGACGTACGGCCTCGCCCATTTCTGGCTGGCGCTCCTCTTTCAGGCCAGCGCCCAACAGGCGAGGGACAACGGGAATCTGCCCGAGGCGCAGGCGGAGTATGCGGCCGCCGTACAGAAACTCGATCGGGCGATCGAGCACGGCGCACAAGCGTGGTTCTTGGACGAGGCCAAGAAGCGGCGAGCCGAGTGCCTTGATTTCCTTTCCCGGTACCAGGAAGAAGCCGGCTCCCTCGCGATCGGCGGCCTCCTCGTCGTGCAGGGGCGCTTACAGGAGGCGGTCACCGCATTCGGTCGGGCGGCCGAACGACTCCCCTGGGACTTCCAGCCGATGCTGAATCTTGGCGCCATTTTTGCGGATCAGGGCGCATACGATCAAGCCAGAGCGGCGCTCGATCGGGCCATCCAGATCAGCCCGCGTTCGCCCAAACCGTACATGGAGCTGGGATTGCTCTTTGAGCGGCAGAAGCAGATCGATGACGCGGTGGCCACCTACCGCAAAGCCGCCGAGTTGGCGCCCGACGCGCCCCCACCCAGGATTTCTCTGGGGACGTTGTTGCAACAGAAAGACGATCATGTGGGCGCGATCACGGAATTCGAGAAGGCCATTCAGAGCAGCGGGGGAACCTCGACCCCGCTCGTGCATTTCCGCCTGGCGTTTTCATACAACCTCAACGGCCGGTTGGGGCTTGCCCTGCAACAATACGACAAAGTCCTGGCCCTGCTGGCCGACCGGACCGAGAAAGAGGCCGTGGATCTTCGGAACACCGCGTCGGAGCGCGCGGCGACGCTCCGGCGATCGCTGAGACCGTACACGATCAATTTCAACGTCACACCATGGAGCTACGATTCCAACTTCAATTCGAGCGGGACCGACCCCTTGGGAGAAGTCTCCACCGCGGTGGGCGGAGGCATCGTGTATCGGTTGATCGATAGCACCGAGCTGCAACTGACCGGAGGGCTCAATCACAGCCAGAACTATTACCTCGTCCGGAGTCAGACCATGAATACGTCGACGGGGGCCAGCCTCTCGACCCGGTACCAGGTGGGGCCTCGGGTGGACCTCGGCGGGGGATACAGTTGGAGCTACGCTCACGGAAGCACGGGACCGCAGTCCATCGGGCAATCGCTGAACGGGTCGGTGACCAAGCGGGGGCAATTGCCGTCCAGCATGAATCTCGGTCTGTCCTATAGTGTCTCGGAGGGGTTGGGGGCCGGGACGATCAAGAGCGCGCACAAGGGATACAGCTTGTCGCTCAGTCAGACGCTCAACACCGAGGGATCGATGTCGTTGAGCTATTCAGCGTCGGCGAGCGATTCCAGCCGGGCCGATCAGGTCAGCCAGTCGAAGAGTTTCAGTCTCTCGTACTCGCGCGCCCTGTGGCAGGTGCTGAGCGCGTCCTGGTCGTATGGGCTGGGGTTCGTTGATTACGTCAACCCCTTCACGGTGGCCGAGTCGCGCGGAGGGCAACGGGTTCAGAGCCTGGTGTCCCGCAAGGGAGAGTCGAAAAACTACGGGATGGCTCTGAGTTATGTCTTCCGCAATGATCTGACGGTTTCATTCGACGTCGGTTACGCGACCAACACATCGAACGTATCGATTGATAACCCCGAGGATCTCTCGTTGCTGTTGACCAATCAGGTACAGGCCGGAGGCAATTTTAGGAAACACACGGTCTCGTTCTCGGTGAGCAAATCATTTTGATGGCCGATCGTGTCGGCGGGGTACCCCAGGCGAGTGGTTGGGGCCGGTTCAGTCTGGTGTTCGCGGCCACCCTCTTGTTGGCGGCGTCCGCGCAGGCCGCCGAGGGGGTGGAGGCGGGCGGGCCTCGCGAGCGTCTGCTGGCCAACCTCTCGGTCAACGGCTACCTCCGCAACGAGACGGCGTTTCGACTCAATACTCCGGCGGCGCTCGTGAAGGTGATGAACATCGTCAATCTCGAACCGCGGTACACGTTCGGCCCGCGCGCGCAGCTCACCGCGCGCCTCAGGGGATTTTACGACGCCGCCTACGATCTCGTGGACATCGATACCTTGAGCCCGCGCAAGGGGCCGGAATCGGTGTTGACCGGAACGCTCACGCCCGAACAGGTGGCGCAAACGAACATTCACAATCTTCGCGACGTCGAGATCCGGCGGGACGGGGTCGAGCTTCGGGAGTTCTATCTCGACCTGCATTTCAGAATCCTGGATATTCGGGCCGGCCGCCAGATCGTCCGCTGGGGGGTTGTGGAAGGGGCGCGGGTCACCGACGAGATCAACCCATTGGATTTTCAGGAATTCATTCTCCGGGAAATCAACGACCGCTATATTCCCCTTTGGTTGGTCAAGAACGATCTGTATCTGGGCGACACCACCGTCGAAGCGCTCTGGATCCCCGATTTGCGGACCCACGAACCGGCCGCCAAGGAGAGCGAATGGGAGCAGTTTCGGTTTCTGCCGGGGATGATCCGACCCGCGATGACGGTCAGAAACAGTGAATGGGCGGTCCGCGTCTCCAGGCTCTTCGGGGGGTGGGATCTTTCGGCGAGCTATTTCTCGACGTGGGACGACTTCCCGGTCGCCTTTCGGAATTTGGAAGATCTCAACCGGTTCGGCGTGTCTCCGGCGCTCACGTTTGTCCCTCGAGTCGGCCGTCTCGAGATCGTCGGCGCCACCCTCTCCAAGAGTTTGGGGCGAGTGATCCTGAACGCCGAGGCGGCGTGGGTGGAGGGCAAGTTGTTCGGCACGAAGCTGGGGAAGATCGGCGACCAGGCGGTCCTCGTCGGGTTCGGAGAGGTTCAGAAAAATTACTTCAAGTATGCGCTGCAGGTGGATTTTTCAATTTTTTCGACCGACCTGTCGCTGCAAGTGCTTCAACACCGGATTGCCGACTGGGAACCGACGATGATTCAGGATGAGATCGATACCGTGTATGGGTTCTTCGGCCGCAAGGAGTTGCTGCACAACCGGATGGTGGCTCAGGCTCTTGTCCTGTTCTTTCAAAACAACCACGAGTGGCTGATCCGTCCACGGATGGAGTACGCCCTCACCGAGCGGGTGAAGCTCAGCGTGGGATCGGACGTGTTGCTGGGAAACATCTCGGACGCGAAGCCCGGCGACGAGCCCACGCCGGGCCAGTTTCATTTCGTGGGCTTCTTCAAGAACCACAGCAGGGTATATACCGAATTGCAGTATAGCTTTTGAGCGAACGGAGTCGGCATGGGGCATAAACAGAGCATGGCGTGGTGGGGACGCTGGGGGGCGGCCGTTGCGTTGTTGTTGGGCGCGGGGTGCAGTTCGGAAGACTTCCCGGGCGCGCCCAGTGGGGCGGCGGGCGAACGCGACGTGCCGTACGTGACGACCTACAACTTCGGATTCCCGGTTCGGTTCGATCCCGTGACCGGCGCCGACGGCAACCTGGTGATTATTTCCGGCGGCGATTTGCTCAACTTGGTGTCCGCCGCCAACATCACCCAGCGCGACGGCTACGGCGTGGTGGGGGGGCGCGTGTTCAGCACGGGCAACGGCAGCGGGTTCATCACGACCGTTCCGGATGTCGTGATCACGGCCACCGACGTCGACGGCCGTAAGCTCGGCGACTTTTTTTACAACAACCTGGGTGGCACGCCGGATTTCGTGCAGACGCGCGGGACGACGGCGTCGGGTGGATTCACCGCCTTCAACATCCCGCCGGGTGAAGTCTTTCTGAAGGCCGTGTCCGGCGGACGGGGCGGGGTGCGGCTCGTGGCGTATCCCAACGAAGTCTCACTCGGGGTGTTGTCCGTCTTCCCGGTCATCGTGCCGATAATCGGCGTGACGGGTGAGATCACCGACGAGTTGGGCCGAGCCATTCCGAATGGAGACCTCACGATCGACGTGCTCGGTCAAGCGCTCAGCGAGGCCGGCAATTGCAACGACGAGTCGCCGAGCCAGACGAGCGTTGAGTCGGTGGCGGCCCCGCAGAAGACCGGCTTTCGGTTCTGCATCGCGTCGGACGGCGATTATTTTGCCCGGTTTTCCGGAGATTCCGCGGAGACGCCTGCCCGGTTCGTCACGACCTATCATCCCTTCCAAACCGGAACGGCGGAGATCGTCACCACACAAGCCACCGACGTGACCGAGTTTTTTTCGGTCCAGACCCGCGCAGGGATCGAGACGGCGACCAGTGTGGGCAAGGTGAGTTGGGATGAGTCGTCCACGGGCGCGATCGCGGGCCGTATCCAGGCCGATGTGGGGAATGTGCGGGGTAATGCGATCATCAAGGTCACCGATGAACACGGAGTGGATCTGGCGCTGCCGAATGTGTCGGTGCCCGGCAAGGGGACAATTTGGTACCTCAACGAGAGCGGCGCGCCGATCGCCGACGCGCAGGCCACGGGTGGAACGGGCCGGTTCTTGATCATCAACCTGCCGGTTCGCGAGTCGGGAACGGGAACGGGAACGGTCTATTTGTCGGTGACCGCCCAGGTGCCCACGGACGGCAAGCCCGACCGGTACGCCGGAACCGCGATCAGCCCGGTGTTTCGCGGCGGCGTGGTCTATCAGCCGCTGACGGTCACGATGGAGCCGGTCAGCGTGACGGGGGAGGAAGATCGCGACCGGTATTTGACGGGACCCCTGTCGGGCCGGGTGATGGCTGAGGATGGGCTGAAGGCGGTGCCGGGTGCCCGGGTGACCCCCCTGGGAGTTCCCCAATCGGACGTGCCCCAACTGACTGAACAGGTGTTCGTCGCTGGCGCAGACGGCGCGTACGACATCGGGGTGCCGCTCGGCGATCCGACCGCCAAGACCCCGCTGTTGGGGGCGAGCACGTACCTGATGAAAGTCGCGGGGCCTGCGGAAAATGACTCGTATCTGCCGACGTATCAACGCGCTAAGACCGGCTCGGTGGTTCTGGATACCGGGGGCGCCATCACGAAAGCGGTCCAGGATCTGACGGTGGTCCCGAGATCCACGATCGAGGCGTTCTATAGCCAGACCGGCCATACCGATGCCGATCCGCTGGACCTGACGAAAGGCATCCTGTACGGGTCCGCGCTCGATAAAGGGACGAAACGCCCGACCGACGGCATCGTCCTCCGGGCGATTTCACTTCCCGGGGGAAACCCGATTCCGGTGTATTACTTCGATTTTATCGGAGTGCCCCGCTCGGCCTCGGTCCTGGGGGCGACCACGACTGATGGCCGCTTCATTATCTTCAATGTACCGCCGGGAACCGCGTCGATCGACGTCGTTTCACCCGATGACACGGGTAACGTGGTGGCGGATTCGATCGCGGGCGGCGTGACGCTGCTGAGCATGAAAGTCAATAATGCCCCGCCGGAGACGGTCGAGGTGAGCGGGGCGCTGACCTCGCTCGACGGTCAAGGCCTGAGCGACAAGCCCGTGCTTCTGACCGCGGTCGGGGGCGATCCGCTTCCACAGAAGACCGAGTGCCCCCATGACCCGCCTGGACTGATCGAGCGCCAAGGGCTGTGTTACGTGGACCCCAAGACCGGGACCGGAATCGATAAGGTGCCGATCCCCTGCGAGACGACCTACGGTCCGAGTCGCACCGATCTCGACGGATCCGGCTACTGTGTGCCCCGGTACCAATCGGTGCCCGCATCGTTCACGGCGCTCTTCGGATCCCGGAGCAATCTGGTCATGAGAACCAGCGGAGGAGGCTATCTCGATACCTACACGTTCGGAGTGGCGACCGGTGACCACGGCGTGAACAACGTGTCGGTCGGCGTTATGACCGCCGCGGAGATCGATCGTCTGGCAAGCGCCGCCGGCAGTACCCGGGTTTCTGGCACCGGCGTGATCTGGGGGCAAACGACCACGGCCAGCCTGGGAGAGGTGGACGCGACCGGCAACGTCTCGCCGCTCACGTGCGACCTGTGGACCGAGATCGTCAACGACACCGTGAAGACGTTGGGCTGCGCAGGTCTCGGGAAGCCCGGCGCGGTGGCGACCGGCCCATTCAACGCCGATGGGTTTCGGGACTTGGCGGTCATCGACACCACACCAACCGATCCCGGCGTGACGATCTGGCTCAACGATGGCACGGGCTCGTTTGTTCGGTCGCAACGCATCGGAAGGAAGGTGCCCTGCGCGGTCGGGGAGGCCGATTGCGGGGTCGAAGAGGGCCCCGTCGCGCTGCGGGTCATGGATGTCGATGGCGACGGGCTGGCGGACCTCGTCGTGCTCAATCAGGTCTCGCGATCCGTGTCCATCCTCAAGGGCCGCGGCCGCGGGAAATTCGTGTTCGGATCGAGCGTGGTGGTCACGCCCGACGGAACCCGTCCCAACACCATGGCGAGCGCGGACTTCAATCGTGACAATCTGGAGGATCTTTTCATCACCGACGGCGACAGTGGGCGAGTCGCGTTGCTCCTCGGCAATGGGACGGGATTTCAACCCTTTCGTCCGTCGCTCACGCAGATTCGGGTGGGGACGAACCCCCGCGCCGCCGCGTCCGGGTTCCTCGACAGCGACTTTATCCCGGACCTCGTGTTTGCCAACCAGGATACCGTGGCGGTGATGCAGAGGATCGGTGTGACCAATACCTTGCGAACGTACAGTGTGCCCGGGACGCCGGACCTGAGCGCGGTCGCGATCGGCGACCTGGATGGCGACGGCCTCAACGACGTCGTGGTGACGGACCGGCAAGACCCCCCGCGCGTCTGGGTGTTTCTCAACAGCCCGTCCGGTCTGCTCACGCCCACCTCGCTCCCGGCCGGGCCGAATCCGAGCGCGGTGGCCTTGATCGACGTCAACCGCGATCGAACGCTCGATCTCGTCGTCGTCAACGCGGGGGACGGCACGGTCCTCTATCGTCCCGGCGAGGGGGACGGCACGTTCGGGGCGCAACTCATCGTGGCGGTGACCGGTCAGCCGAGCACCCTGGTGCTGGACGACGTCACGGGTGATGGACTGGTCGATGCGGTGCTCGCCGATTCCAGCGGCCGCATGATGATCCTTCCGCAGACGGTGCGCCCGATCGGCGGGATTACGGTGGTGGCGGCGCAGGAAAACGGGAGCGCGAGCGGCGAGGTCGTGTATCTTGACGATTCATCGTCTGGCGTCGCGTCGGGGGCGGCGGCGACCACCGCCTCGGGCCGCTTCATGATTCTCAACGTCCGCCCGGGTCCGATCTGGTTGCGGCTGTTGAGCGGGGGCACAGGGAGTCGATTCTTGCAATCGTACCCCGACGGCGTCACGAACACGACATTCGAAATCATCTCGGGAGCGAC
>JACQCD010000058.1 GCA_016201825.1 Nitrospirota bacterium
CAAGACTCGCTTCCGGCTGGATGCCCTTCCGTTGCCGGGCAGGGGTGGGTACCTGCTGGGTTCCATCGAAAGGTTTCCACCCTCGCTCTACATGGCTTCCCCCTTTCCCAGGCTTCGCCTGGCGCACAAAGATTTGACCCCTCAGCCGTGTTTCTCATGACACGTAACAGAAATATGCGGCCTTTCACATGTCAGGGGCTGACCACAAGGACACCCCTGGCGACGGACTGCGGAATCGTCCGTCGGCCCTTACGCCTGCCCCGGCGCTCCTAATTGGTCTTTTGGTGCGGCGGTCTTGATCGTCGTCATTGCGGCGGCGACCAGTGACGCCATGTCGCCCAGGTTCGCGGGCAGGATGAGCGTGTTCGTCTCTTTGGCCACGTGGCCGAATTGGGCGACCCACTGCTCGGCCACGCGCAGATTGATCGCCTCCAGCCCCCCGCGCTCGGTGATCGCGGCGGCGACCTGACGGATGGCTTGCGCCGTGGCGTCGGCCACTTCGCGGATTGCCGCGGCTTGGCCCTGGGCCACGTTGACCTGCTGTTCCTTCGAGCCTTCGGATTGCTTGATGACCTGCTGCTTGTCCCCCTCAGCGCGGTTGATCTTGGCGTCGCGTTCGCCCTCGGACGTCAGGATCACGGCGCGCTTCTCCCGCTCGGCGCGCATCTGCTTTTCCATTGCGCTCAGGACGTCCTTCGGCGGCGTGATGTTCTTGATCTCGTAACGCAGGACCTTGACGCCCCAGGGTTCGGTGGCCTTGTCCAGTTCGCTGACCACCAGCGCGTTGATGGTGCTGCGCTCCTCGAAGGTCCGGTCCAGCATGATCTTGCCGATCTCGCTCCGCAGCGTGGTCTGCGCCAATTGCGTGATCGCGAACATGTAGCTCCCGATGCCGTAGGACGCCTTCTGGGCGTCCACCACCCGCAGAAACAGCACGCCGTCGATGCCGACCTGGACGTTGTCCTTCGTGATGCAAATCTGCTCAGGAATGTCGATCGCCTGCTCCTTGAGCGTGTGCCGATACGTGATGCGGTCGACGAAGGGAATGATGAAGTTCAGCCCCGCCGTGAGCGTGGCGTGGTACCGCCCCAGCCGCTCGGCGATGTACGCGCTCTGCTGGGGGACGATCCGAACGGCCAGCCCGTACAGGACCAGGGCCAGAACGATCAGCAAGATCCAAGCGGGGCTGATGAGGTCCACCATGGGCATTGTCGCCTCCTCCGTATCGACCGGGAGTTAGAGTGCTTTCACGAACAGGCGCGTGCCATCCTGCCGGACGATCCGTACTCGGGTTCCTACGGGTAACCGCTCGCCCGCCACCGATTCCGCGTCCCAGGTACTGCCTTGAAACTCCACGCGTCCGACGGTCCGCGGACCGACTTCCGAGACCACCACGGCGGTCTGCCCCGCGGCGTCGCCCGCCGGCGCGCCCGGGGCTTTTTTATTGAGCCACCGCACCAGCGTTCGCCGCGTGAGAACCAGGGGAAGCACCGAGGCGATCAGGAACGCCCCGAGCTGGCCGTTGATCCCTTCGACGACGCCCAGCCACACGAGGGCCGACACGACGATCGCACCGATACCGAAGAAACCGAGCCAGAAACCGCCGGTCGTCACCTCGACCAGCAGCAGCACGACTCCCACGCTCAACCACATCACTTCAGCGCTCACCATGACGAACGCGCTCCCCGTTCAGGACCAACGCGACGAGTATACCAGGAATGACAGCCCGGCGAACCTATACCCCGCGCTCCTGGTCTCGGTGCGACGTGCCGCCTGGCCGTTCACGTTCGTTTTCTCGCGCGGACACCGAATTGGAGGTATTGAATGTCAGCGTAGTATCCCAACGTGACCGCCTGGATCAAGAGCAGGACCACTCGTCGAAAGGGATTTTTGGTTCGGTTAATGCCCCTGACCTCTTCGGCCAGAAAACCGTTTTCGGAAAGACTGCGGACGAGACTTCGCTCCGTAAAAAAACGCAGATGGGTTCTGTCGAGAATCCCCGCGTCGCGATATCTCCAGTCCTTCAGAAACAGCACTTCATTCAGATTGCGTATGTAGCGGACGTTGGGAAGAGACGCAACCAAGCATCCCGAGTCCTGTAACTTCGTGCGAATAGACCGCAAGAACTCCTCATGATCCTCCATGTGCTCGATGACGTCGTTGCACACCACCAGGTCGAAATAGTTCTCCGGCAGATCATCGGACACCTCATGATACTTGCCGCAAAGGACCGTCTTCATGTGCGAGGCGGCGATGTGGGCGGAACTCTCGTCCACCTCGATCCCCCACCGCTCAGAATCAGGCCTCAGATACTTCGCGAAGATACCTTCACCGCACCCGATTTCCAACACCCTGGAATACGTGTGCGGCAAGAATCTCGCCATTTCAGGTCGATCGTTGTGATAACGGTGGCGTGTGTCCGACATGGGATGGCCCTCTCACAACGGCTCAGCGCCGGCCTCCACGATACACCTTCCACCCCCCGATTGGCGAGCCGATCGACGACTTACAGCTTTTTTTCGCATCCGCTCGGCACGCGCCCCGAATCGACCGCGTCATCCTGTAGGACGGCCTCGGCATCGATGAAGTGCTCGTACGGTCTGCCGGCTTGATTGCCCTCCAGGTGGTACGTCCCCTGGACGAGTGCATGCTGGCATTTCCTGACTGTTGGAAACGTGAGACTGATGACCCTCACGGCGTACACGGATGGCGGAACGCTCGACACCGTCTCTTCCAACACCAAAATCGCGTACTCACTCCCCAGCCGCCCGCGCTCGAACTCGATCGACCGGACGAAACCGCTCACCAAGACCCGACGCCCGTCGTACTGCTTGGGCGTGTTGAGGAGGTCATGGATCGCCGCGGAAAGAGGAAGCTCCCTGGAAGGGCCTTTCGCCGAGAGCGTCTGTGCGGGCATCCATGAGATGAGAACTGGAACCAATAAAATCAGAAGAGGCCCGAGTCCGCGTGTCTCGACGGGCTTCGGATGAGACTCCAGGCCGCCGTTCAGCAGACCCCTTCTCATCCCGAGCGGTCGTTTGGTACAATCGCCTCAATCATTCTCGGAAACCCCACCAAGAAAGGACTTCAATGACAATCCGTACCATCCCACACCTTATTGGAACCGGCACGTTCGTGGCGTTCTGCGCTCTTTCGACGCTCGCCCCCGACGCATCGGCCCAGCCACTCACTCCTCCGGCGGAGGGATCCGAGAACCGGGAGGCGACCAGCGCGATCCTGGTCGAAGTCTTCCTGTCACCCGATCACCGGAATGATCTCGACGCGATCAAGCGCGAATTGGCATCCGCGTCCATTACGCGTGTCCGGATTCAGGTCTTTCGTCTCGGACATCCTCCCGAAAACCTCGCCATCGGCAAGACTGTGCCGGCCGCTGCGGCCAGGATCGCTATTCGTTTAGCACGGCAGTATAACGACGGGGTGAAGTTCCTGCTGTCGGAGTCTCGATTCTTTCCGGACCACATCGCGATCGGAACCTCCGCCTTCGACGAGGCCTCCCAGATCCCCGTCAAACCAGAAGACCTGGATCGACTGTCCGATCCCAACCTCACGACTGCGGCCTTTCACGAACTCTATCGGCGTCTCACCGTGGAGGATCCACGCCGACCGACCTATCTTCGTTGACGGTTACGGCATTTGCAGTTCGACGGACGGCGACGGAACCTGGCGAGATCGTAACGCCGTTTCAAGCCGATACTCGGTTTGGAGATCGTGCAAGGGGATCTCCACTTCTGAGGCGTCGAACGTGAACGAGACATTGGCCGTGCCGTCGGCGGACACGCGAATGCGCTGTGCTTGAACCTTCATGCGGGGATGCCATGCCATGATGTCGTACTCGCCGGCCGGGAGATCCGGTATCGTAAACCGGCCGTGCTCTCCCGTCACGGCAAAATAAGGATTGCCGACCGCCATACCCCATGACTGCATGAAATCGTGGACCCCGCACTGGGTCCGAAACAGGTAGTGCCCTTTCCGGAGACGGATCTCCTTTATCGCCTCGTCGGTCGGAGACATCGGTTTGTTGAACATCGCGAATGTGTCTTGATCGTTCAGGCTGTAGCCTTGAATATCGTGGACGATCGAGTCCTTGTTGACGATGGTGATGGGCTCGTGATTGCGGATCGGCGTGACGAAGGGCGTGATCCGGCAATTTTCCAACTCGATCCGCGGGGAGTAGGAGAACTTCTTGCCCCGCTCGACGCCCACCACGGACACGACGGCCCCCTCCAATCCGCCTTCATCGTCAACACGGAACTCCCGTATCAGGCGGTTGCCTTTCCCATCCGAAATACGTCCGCAAAAACCAAGGTTCGGGGAAAACACCAGATGAAAAATCCTGGCCGGCGGCGGCGTCCCTGAGAGGAGCACCCGCCCCGTGATCGTTCCGCCCGAGGTCACGGTCATCTCCTCATACGCCCACCCGAGCGAGCCCCCGCCAACGCGGATCAGAGTCCCCACGACGGTGATCAGAGCCACGAGCATAGCGCGTCGCCACATGACGGATTCCCCCATCATCGATCGCATCGTCAGCAGTACGGGGCTTCGCAACTCTCGAGGTGGTCGTGGGGATGAGCCTCGGGACCGATACGAAACTGCTCTTGGCGTTCGTACTGGGGGCGGACGACCCGCCCGCCGTCGAATTCAAAATCGAGAGACACCGCGCCACCGGCCGAGACCGTCACCTCTCGCTCGATGAACGGGAGGTGCGGATGCCAGGCCAACACGCGATACGTGCCGGGCGGCAATCCATCGATGGAAAACTCTCCCCCCTTCTTCGTCCTCGCGTAATACGGATTATCGACGACAAAACCCCAGGCCTGCATGAACTCGTGCATCCCGCAGATCATCTGAGAAATCCGCATCCCCCGCTCGAAATTCAAGACGCCGCCGCGGGGTTGGTCGGAAATCGGAAGGGGAAAGTTGAGGAGGATATTACCTCTTTCAGTTTGAAAGACCTGACCATTGTGAATAATGGGATCGCGGTTGGTGACGGTCACCGGCTCGTGATTCCGTAACACCGCCACCAGCGGGTGATCGTGCCGGAGCTTGCCGTTTTGGCCGATGCCGAACTGCTCGCTGGACGGCACCCCGGCCGGGTGGAACATACAGTCGACCGCGACCAGCTCGTTCTTGATCGGGGGAAAGGGCTTGCCGGCCTTCACCTCCTGCACGGCGACGATCGTGTCCTGCATGCCCCCCGCCGGTCCGACGAGAAACTCCTCAAGACGGATATTCCCCTGTCCATCGGATATTTTCTTGCAAAATGGTCCGAAAGGAAACTGAACCAGCGGAAAGACTCGCGGCTCGGGAACCGGCCCCTTCAGCACCACTTTGCCACTGATCGATCCGCCATCGGTCACCGCAATCTCTTCATAGCCAAGGACGAGAGCGGGATCCAACGTCTGCACGCCCAACCAGAAGAGACCGACGCCCAGTCCCCACCAGGCCGCCTTTTCGATCATCCTTCCCCTCCCGATAGAAACCGGCCAGAACAGAGAGAACTCTGTTCTGGCCGTGACACTCACATATCTACCGTTCTTATTTCTGGGACACCGACACGGGCAAGACTGCCCCGGGCTCTATCGTCTCCTCGGCCGTTTTCGTTCCAGGCCCGCCGCCGTTCAGCGGCAGAATGCGACGATCTCCAACCGGCAGGACTCGGAAGTATCCCCATTGGCCGGCCTGGGCATAGGGCATTCGATGGTTCTGCCACACATAGTCGCCGGGAATGCGGTACGGTCCACCGGCTCCCTCTTTGATGTACACGTCCAGATTCTCCGACCCGCCGAATTGGAGGCTGCTCAACATATCGGCTCCTGGCATATTCGGCTTGAACGGCCACTCGTGGCCTTCCAGGCTGAAGATCTGATTCTGCTCGTTAAATGCTCCGAAGACGTGCATCCTCACCGGATCTCCGGCATGGGCCATCACCGTCGGCGTGGCCGGGTCCGTTTCGCCCGCGACGCAGGGCGTGAACATATTGCCGGGTTCACACCCCTTGTCCTCACGATAGGCCCAGGGCTCGATCCGATAATTGACCCCGGCCAGCCCGGCGATCTGTTGGATGTAGGGCATAAAGGAGGTACCGATGATGTTGTCTTCGTCCTGGAAAAACAAGGAGGCGTCCCGGAAATCTGAACGTCCGCTGTTTTCAGGCAGCGTTCGGTCGACGATCACGTCCACCTGCCAGTCGTTCTTCAGCGAGACGTCGTCTCCCGTCACCGAGTCTCGGTATTTCGATCCCTTGGGACCCACGATAATCGCTCCGAATAAGCCGTCCCGGACGTTGTTGATGAAATTCCCCCAGTCCCACACCAGCGCCGCAAACTCGCCGTATTGGGGCGGAGCGTAGAACGTATAGGTGCGGCTTTGCCCAGGACCGATCGTCTGATCACCCGGGTTGTTCCCCACGTTCATGCCCTGGGAATCCTTCGGATCGAAGGCCAACATGTCGGCGCTAAACGAAGCGCGGCTCGTTTTCATTTCGTTCTTCAGATTGACTTTGATGCAATCGCCCACGTTGACGTGTAACGTCAGCGGCATCGGTTGGAACCCGTCCGCGGCCACCTTGGATTTCTCCCCCTCGAGGAGGTAGATCTTCCCGCCGGGGTTCGAAACCTGTAACTTACGATCGAAGTCGACATCGATCACGTCCGGGGCCTTGCTGTTATATTTCAATGCGCGTTCTGCCGCAATGACGTTGAATGTCTTCACCGGAGCATCGGCAGGGCAAACCAGCTTTGCCGAAGCCGGGATTTCATCCCGACCCGGAAGCATCTTCAGATCAGGAGCGTCCTTGTCCAACACCCGGACGATTCCCCAGCTCCCCTCCGAGAGATGGGAGGCCCGTCCGTTGTAATGGAGGTAGTCTCCCGCCATCTGCTGCGGGCCGCCGGCTTTGGTCACCAAGTCGTATCGCTCGGCGATCCCCACGTGGTGCGCGTTACGGAAATCCGACTTCTCAGCATACCGTTCGGTCCGGAACGCGTGACCCGCGATGTGCCAGGTATGCGTCTCGTTCATCAACGTGTGGAGGAGACGGAAAACAATCGTGTCTCCCAGATAGGCTCGCAACAGGGGCGTACTGGGGTCCTGGTGGATCTTGCTCGAGAAGACCAACGACGGATCGGGATTCAGCTTCAAGCGCCGGGCGATCGACTCCGCCCTGAAATTAAAGCCGCCGCCGGTGGTGTGGGTCCCACCGTTGAGCATCGGGATCGCGACCGGGTCCAGAGTGTATGGCATCTGGAACGAGAGAGTCTGGCCGGCATCGATCGCCGCCTGGACCGCCTGACCGGGCGGGTTCCCCGCAGTGACGACCTGGGCGGTGGTCGGCACCGTATCGTGCGGCATCACCACCATTTCTCGGAAACTGCCGTTGACGCCGTACCCGATCGGCTCGGTCGAATGGATATCGGCAATCGGGCCGCTGCGGATGGGATTGCCCGTCTTCGGATCGTGATACGTCGAACCCACCGGCTCCACGATCATCGCGCCGACCCCCCCGTGCGGCCAGGTCGTGGCGCCGAACGCGTGGTCGTGCCAGAAGACCGTTCCGATATCGGCATCGACCCACATCCGATAGCGGACAAACTCGACCGAAGCGATCTCATCTTTCTTATGATCGAATCGAAGCGGCTCCGAAAAGGTCACGGTGTCGCCTTTGATGTCCTTGATCCAAAGGACCTCCGACGTCTTGACCTCATTCATCCCGATCATGAGGTCGGTCCCCACGTGGAATGGCGTGGCCCCCTCCCCCATCTTGATCTTGATGCCGGTCGACCCCGCCTTGGCATCTCCCGTCAAGAGGGCGTTCATCGGGGCGGGAAGCCCTTTGTGGGTCTTCTTACCCATCTGCGTGAAGGGCCGAACCGACTGCTCGTAGGAATAGCCGGTGATCACCCCGTCGGAGGCTTGGTTGTCAAATTGGATGAAGTGCGGGTGGATGTTGATCTTCGACATTTGGAAGTTCGTCGTGTCGTTGTCTTCCCACTCGCTCTTCAAAATCACGTCGACACAGTCGTAGACGTTGGAACGATAGACCAACGGAATCGTCTTCTCCCCGGCCGGGTTCGCGCGGACTTCGGCCTCCTCGTCCTTCAGCACATACAGCGTCCCGTTGGGATCGACAATCGGTTTCTCTTTCCCGAGCCCCTTGGTCAACTGAATCGGCGTCTGGATGAAATGGATCGTGTACTGCTTCCGTCCGGCGTTCTCCGGGCAGAGGCTCCACCGGCCCTGCTCCCCGGGTTTCGCGGGCTGATTGGTTTCTTCGCCCGGCGCGCCCTTCCCACCGGGATCGCTCGCCAGCGCCCCGTTGTCCTTCGCCATGTGGATCGGCTCCAACCACGGAGCCGGACCGTGATGTCGAGCGAACGGCACGCGCTTGCCGAAATGAGGTTTAAACTGCGGCCACGCGGTTTTTCCCGTTTTGGCATCGAAGAGAATGGGGGGCCGCTTGCCGGACATGGGGGACTTATACTTCGGCCAATCGAACGTCCCGGTGACTTCGGGTTCGCCCAACGCTTTGTTCCCCTCCCAGCCCCAGTCCCAGACGGTGGCGTCATACGCCTCGACCTGGCCCTTCTCATCGGCCGTATGACCGGGCTGGCCGGCGGGGGGCAGCATCATCTTGACCCAATCTTTAATGGCGATGTCGGGAATGGGCTTGGACCAATCGGTCTTGTTGTCGGTGACGTTCCATTTCTTGTCGTACCAATCCATGGTCTTGCCGACCAGCTTGTCAGACGTCACCGGAGGCTTCATTCGCCCTTTCCGGTCGGGGAGCTCCTGCAAGGCCGGCATGATGTCGGTGCTGCCCATGGGGTAGTTCCCGCCCTGCAACGTGTTGTACACCCGCCAGTAGCCCCACATGCCGGCCACGTAATGGTGCGCCACGTGGCAATGAAACAGGAAATCCCCGGCCAACTGTTGGCAGAGGCCGGATCCACACTCGGTCTGCAAATCGAGGACTTCAGACGGACCGATGACCTGGACGTCCACCCGGTCGGAGGTCGTACGGACTTCGGGATACTTCACGGGTCCGTTGCCCGCCGCCGTTAAGAGGAACGATGCCTTCCCATCGGCCTTCGGTTGACGAAGCCACCGGATCGTTCCGCCGTGGGGATGGTGGGAGTGAAACACCTCCCCTCCCCCGTGGACCAGACGGAACTTGGCCGGGTCGCCCATGTAGGAACGCGGAATGGTGGTCGGCGCGTCTCCAAAGGTGTAGGAGCTGTACGAGAGCGATTCGTCTTCGTGGTGGAAATACTTTTCCTGCAAGGCCAGATTATTGATTCCGAACGGCTCGCTCCGATAATTGATGGCACGGGCGGACGGGCGATACGCGTCGGTATTGGGATCACGTTGCGGCACCACGTCGCCGTTGCGGTTGACCGGCCGGAACGACTCGTCCCCGATTTCATGATAGATGATGACGAACTCACGGAAGTCCGGGGCATTGGGATCCTCGATCATCACCTGCCACCCGCTTTTGCTCTCTTTCCCGGTAATCGGGTCGAGGTAGCGTGAGCCGATCGGCTCGACGATGAAGGTCCCGATCATCCCGAGACTCGCCTGCTCGCGGCCCACGTGACTATGGAACGCGTGGGCTCCTTCTTGCTCCTGCGCCTGGATATACCACTCAAACGACTGGCTCTTTCCCGGCTTGACCATCGATTCAGGATTGGAAATCGTCGCCGCCTGGCCGCTTGCGCTCACAATCGTGCTGGACCCGTGAATGTGGAGGCTGACGTCGTCATCCTTCATCTGGTTGCGCAGCGTGATCCGCACGCAATCACCCTGGTTGCCGCGGATATTGAGCGGTTGAATCATGTCGGTCTGTAACCCCGTCGATACGGCTCCGGGATCGTACCCGGGCTTCTTCCGGGCGTCTCGGTTGGCCTGCTCCTCGGCGCGCACCTTCTCAAGGTTCTCGGTCAGGACATACATGTATCCGGGGTGATAATCGAGCCACTGATTCAGCGTGATCTCCACGTTGATGGCCGACACGTCATAGTCCTTGACGGGTGCGGTCTTCGGACAATGGCCTCCGCCCACGACCGTTTCACTCGCCGTCGCGGGTCCCAAAAAGAAGCTCCGATCCATTTGCTGCATCGCGCCCATGTCGCCAAAAGCGCCCTGACCGCCGGCATGCCCGGCATGCTCGCCAGAGCCCTTGGTGATCTGGTCCATCAATTTCTGCATCGCCGCCTCGACTTGGTCGGCGTGCCCCGATCGCCCTTCCATGTTGTCTTCACGCGCGATTTGAGCCTTGAGTTGCTCTTGCCACGAGGGGGACGCGACCTGCGTTGCCTCGGGAACGGACGCGTGGGCGTGGTCGGCCTCCTCGCCGGCGACGGCCCGACCGGGTCCGACCGCGAGGACCGTCAGGGCTAGAAACCATGCCGAGAGACCTTGCGTAAGATTGCGCATCACTCACTCTCCCTTTTTCTGGCTGTTGGACATCGACCCCACCACACGACAAACCGACCATCTCAAGCGCCTCAGCGAACCCCGACGCCTGCATGTTCAAGCAAGAGGCGGGGCTCACGGAGCATCTCACCGATCGCGGCAACGGACGGTACGAGCCCCCCCAAAAAAAGCGGCCGAACATAGCACGCGACCGCGACGAGTGTCAAGCCTTTTGGATTACAGCCTTTGGGATTAAGCTTTTGGGATTACACCTTTGGGATTACAGCCTTTGGAGATAGGCCAAGACACGCGTGATCCAGGCCGCTATCGCGTACCCCCGAGGCCTCGACCACCTCATCCGGCATGACTTCAGGGGCTCTCCGTCGGCGACATCGACGTTGAGCGTGCACACCGAAAACCAATCGTAGAGGCGCGGCGTTCAGGGAGCGCCCCCCCGCGCGTCGCCGCTCTGAGCATCACCGGTGGGCTGCGCCACGAGCCACCGCGGACGACCTTATACCTCCCCTGTTTCGCTCCTTGCGGATTCCGGTCGGGCATCGACACATAGAAATCGATCCCGCTCCAGTCCTGCACCCACTCCGCCACGTTACCGGCCATATGGTGGAGGCCGTGGGGACTGCTCCCCTCTTCCATGCTATCGACCGGCGCCACGCTCGGCACGGGTCCCTCTTCCGAACGCCCGAACACCGCACGCGTGGCATCCGGCGCGGCCTCCCCCCAGGGAAAGAGCCTTCCGTCGACACCTCGAGCCGCCTTCTCCCACTCGGCCTCCGTCGGCAGTCGCTTCCCATGCGAGCGGCAATACTCGGCGGCCTCAAACCACGTCACGTCAAAGGCCGGAAGCGTCGCGAGGCGGCGATCGGGGACGGCACCCGCGGCAGCCAACCATTCCGGAACATTCGGCCGCCGGTCGGGCTGCACATGAAGCAGCCAACGGAAATAGTTGCCGACGCTGACCTCGTCCCGATCGATCGCGTATTCGTCCAGCCAAATTCTTCGCTGAGGGATTTCGGTATTGTCGTACGGGGTGCTCAATCCGAACGTGGCGTTTAACCGGGGTGATCCCATGAGAAACCAGCCCGCCGGAATCGTAACCATCGGCTCCGGCGCGCTCAACCGGGCAATCGCTTCCGCGCGAACGAGCGGATCGCCCGATTCGGCCATGGCATGGCCGGACACCAACCACATCGCGGGCCCCATCGCGAGGCTCATCACCACCGCGATCCGCACGTGCAACACTAGCCGCCGCCACACCCATGCTCGGGATACAGGCGGCGGGTCGGTGTGCCTCGTGCGAACCGGCCCCCGACCGGCATCGGGTCCCGATCGCCTCGGCCTAACGATCATCTGGATGTGGCGACGCGCCATTCACCGTTGACCACGTTGGACGGGTTCGACGCAAAGACGGAGCAAAAGACCACGGCACGGGTGTACGGACACCTCTCGCCGCTCCTAGCTCCTATATAACGTAACCGTCCCCACCGTGGCAACCGACCGCGGCCCTGCCGGCACAACGCGAGGGTATGCGTCGACCGGCATCAACTCCCGCCCCAAATCATGATAAGATAAAAACGATCCGCCATGACGACCGCGCGCTCCTCGACTTCGTCCCCGACCCGGCAGTTCGTCAACCCCTCGCCGCCGGACACCGTGATCACACGGCGGCTGGCGTTCTCGATCGCGTTGAACGTGGCGATCATTCTGATCGAATCCGTCGGCGGGTGGGTGACCCACAGCGTGGGGCTGCTCGGCGATGCCGCCCACAACGCCACCGATGTCGCGGTCCTCGTCATTTCGTGGTACGCCATTCGGCAGGCAACCCGGCCGTCGCACGGCCGCCGCACCTTCGGCTATCACCGGACCGAGATCATCACCGCGTTGTTCAACGCCGCGCTCTTCCTCGCCATGACGGGATGGATCCTCACCGAGTCGTTTCAGCGGCTCTTCCACCCGGTGGTCGTCAATGGGCCGGCAGTGTCGGCGTTCGCGGCCTTCGCGTTCGGCGCCAATCTCTGGACGGCGATCTTGCTCCGGCGGTCGGCCGCCAGCAACCTCAACGTGAAGAGCGCCTTTCTCCACATGGTCGCCGACGCGCTGATCTCGCTCGGCGTCATCGTCTCCGGACTCGTGATCGGCTTGACCGGGTGGATGGCGCTCGACCCCGCCATGGGAGCCGTCATCGCGCTGGTGGTGGCCGGGGAGGCGTGGAAGATCCTTCGCGAGTCGGTCGCGATCCTCCTGGAGGGGGTGCCCAAGGACATCGACGCCGACGCCGTGGCGGCCCAGCTTCGCACCGCGCCGGGCGTGCGCGATATCAACGACCTGCATATTTGGGCGCTGGCCTCGGGCCTGTCCGCGCTCAGTTGCCGGATCGTCGTCGACGACATGCCGGTGAGCCACGCCGAAGAGCTCACCCGCCGCCTGCGGGGAGAGCTCTTCGACCGATTCGGAATCAGCCACGCCACAATGGAATACGCGACGGCCGCCTCCGAGCCCAAGCCGCTCTACTGCGATCTGACGTCGAAGCCGGCCGTTCCCGAGACCGCTGGAAGAAGACGCTCGCGTTCTTGAAGACCAATCTGCGATAGGGACGACCGGCCGTCCGCCAGTCCGGGGTCCCCGGACGCCGTTAATCTTATACGATGGAGGGCGCGCGGAACGATAGCGCAGACCGGTTACACGCCCGAGTGGCGCCTGCGCTACGTCTCGATCCCGTATTCCTTAATCTTGTACTGGAGCGCCCGCGGACTGATCCCGAGAATCTTTGCCGCCTTTTCGCGGTGGGGCGTGACGTCGCGAAGCGTTTCGATGATGGCTTGCTTTTCGATGTCACGGAGCGCTTTGCCGGCCAGCCGGTGACCGCGCGAGCTCATGGGCGCCTCGTCCAGCATCTCGGGCGGAAGATGGGACGGCGTGATCACCGATTCTCGGACCGTGACGATCAGCCGTTCCAAGAGGTTGCGGAGCTCGCGAACGTTTCCCGGCCACGGATAGGCTTCGAGCCGAGCGAGTGTTTCGGGCGCGAGCACTTGGCGCTCGCGCTTGTACACGGAGGCGAACTCATCCAAGAATGCCTCGATCAGGAGGGGGACATCATCCCGGCGTTCGCGCAGGGGCGGGACTCGAATCGGGACCACGTTCAAGCGGTAGTATAGGTCCTCTCGAACCCGTCCTTCTTCAACGGCTTTTTTCAGGTTTCGATTCGTGGCCGCCACAATCCGTACGTCGACTTTGACGACCTTCGTTCCGCCCACCCGTCGGAACTCTCGCGACTCGAGCACGCGCAGGAAGTCGACCTGCGTTTTCAAACTCATTTCGCCCACTTCATCCAGAAACAAAATGCCCCCGTGCGCCAGCTCGAACCGCCCCGGCTTCGTCGTCGTCGCGCCCGTAAACGCCCCTTTTTCGTACCCGAAGAGCTCGCTCTCCTGAAGCGCCTCGGGTAACGCACCGCAGTTGACCGCGATAAACGGCCCGCCGGAGCGCGGTCCCCGCTCGTAGATGGCCCGAGCGACGCGTTCCTTCCCGACCCCGCTTTCCCCCACGATCAGCACGGTGGCATCGCTCGGGGCCACGAGATCGATCAAGTCATCCACCCGAAGGATGGCGGGACTTCGACCGATCAAGGTGCCGTGTCCGTCCCGGCGCGCCAGTCGTTCTTTGAGCGCTTTGTTCTCGGCGGTGAGGAGGTGGCGTTCGACGGCCTTCTTGACCACAATGGGCAGTCGATCTCGGTCGATCGGCTTTTGGAGGTAATCGTATGCGCCCAGCCGCATGGCTTCGACCGCGGTTTCAACGGATCCGAACGCCGTCATCACGATCACTTCGGTCTCCGGGCGCTCCCCTCTCCAACGACTCAAACACTCCAAGCCGTTTGAACCTGGCATCCGCAAATCGAGCAGAATGACGTGGCACTCTGCATTGACCAAAATGCGCTCCGCCTCCCCGGGATCGGCCGCAGTTTCCACCGTATACCCCGACCGCTCGAGAATCGTGGCTACGGCACTGCGGATATTGATCTCGTCGTCAACGACTAAAATTCGCGGTTTTTCGCTCATCATGAATGCGGTGCCGGGATACTCGCGGAGTTGAGAACGGCCGGGAACGACAGGACGAACGTGGTTCCAGCTCCCTCCTGACTCGTAACCCGAATCGCCCCGTGGTGATCCTCAACGATGCGGTAGGCGATCGCAAGCCCGAGTCCGTTGCCACTCGGCTTCGTGCTAAAGAACGGCTCGAAGACCTTGGACAGATCGGCCTTCGTGATTCCGACGCCCGTGTCGGTGACCGACACTTCGATCGTTGATCTCCCTGCGGCAGTCCCATTCGTTCCTAAGATGCGGAGCGTGCCACCCTTCGGCATGGCCTGAACTGCGTTGATCATCAGGTTGAGAAAGACCTGACCGAGTTGGGTCTCATCGCCCGAAACGTCCGGCAAGTCGGTCGGGAACTCAACGGCGATCTCGACGCCCCGCTCCTGGGCCTCGTACCTGACGAGCTCGACGATGTGCTGGACCACTTCGTCGAGTCTCACCTCCCCCAGTACCAGTGATGTGGGCCTCGCAAAGCGGAGAAAATTATCGACGATCCCTCGGATCCGGCGGACCTCCGTATTCACGATCTCCAAATAGCGCTGAACGGGCTCCTGGTTCACCGGCTCAGCGGTGACCTCCCCGTGCAGGAGGTGGAGGTTGAGATCGAGCGCACTCAAGGGGTTGCGAATTTCGTGAGCGACTCCCGCCGAGAGCGTATGAAGTGCCGAAAGTTTTTCGCTCCGGCGGAGCTGCTCCTCCAGCACGAGAAGGTCGGTCACGTCTTGGAGCAAAACCACGACGCCGGTTCTTCGGCGTTCGTGATCGGCGAGCGGAGACGTGGTGAGCCTGACCCAGCGCATGTCATTTGGAGGGTACCGGATATCGAGATTGCGAACGAACTCCCCGCGTTCCACCGCCTCCTGCATGCACCGAGAGATCGGATCGTGGAGGCTGAATAATTGGCTGATCTCCAAGCCGAGCGCGGATTCGGCCGTGACGCCCAAGACGCGTTCGGCCATTGGATTGATGGCGGTCACGCGACGGGTCTGATCGATCGTCAACACGCCGGTCGGGATGCTGTGAAGAATATTCCGGGCGAGTCCCTTCACTCGCTCCAGCGTCTGTTTGGTGGACTGATAGCTCTGATACGTCAACAGAACCGAGATAGACAGCCCGGCGAAGACGAACAAGAGGACGGTCGTTTGGATGAGGTGAGCACGGGAGCGAGCCGACGATGGATTGGCCGATTGGGTGGTGATCTCCTCGATGATCGTTCGCTCGTGTTCGAGGCCGAGGAATGCGACCGCAGCGACGACGACGGCGACGATGAACAGGACGGGGATAATGAGTCGAACCGGGAAATAGCCGAAGAGAGGCTGTTGAAGGTTGGGGCGAAACATCGTACGAGAAAAAACGACGTCATTATAACACGCAAGCCTCCTACGATGCGAATTGATCGAGTTGTGCCTGCAAATTTTTCGGTTGCCGCAGACTTTGCATCCCCACGGCGACGGTTCCGTCTTCAGTGTATGCCCCAGAATCCGAAAACCGTGGGTTTCCTCCGCGGTCGCGTCCTGGCATGTGAGGTGCAATGACGCCATAACGAATGATTGAGCAGCACTCGTTTCGAATTGTTGAAAGGAGCCATTGATGACCGCACAGAGCGCACCGGCGAAACGTAGAGGACCTATTCAACCGGGGCCCGGGGAACTTCTTCCTCCATCCGCAGCC
Source organism: Nitrospirota bacterium (assembly GCA_016201825.1). Classification (GTDB taxonomy): domain Bacteria; phylum Nitrospirota; class Nitrospiria; order 2-01-FULL-66-17; family 2-01-FULL-66-17; genus 2-01-FULL-66-17. The sequence goes on from JACQCD010000058.1 coordinate 16,218, forward strand.
TCGCTGGCCACGCGCTTCCCAGTCCCCGGAGAAGGATGGTTGGAGGGGGAAATAACTCCGGACGACGTTGTGATACGGACCATCGCGGAAAAACTGTTGATCGGTCGCAATCCGACGTTCTTTCCAGGACCCCTCTTGCTGTGGGGATGGAACGAAGCCACTCGCATTCGGGCGAGCGCCGCGCTGGAGCTCGTCGCCGAGATCCCGGGAATCAGAATCATCCCCATGCCCGACTACCGGCCAATCTATCCCAAAATCGACCCTGAAGCGGTGATCAATCCGTGTCATCCCAACCTAACGATCTGGCACAACAAGATCGAGGTCGGACTGTTCATGGACGCCCATTGCCACTATGTGAATGTCATGATGAAGATCATCAGGGCCGGGACCAATTGCTATACCATCGCGATCTGCGCCAACGACACCCACGAAGATGCCATCGCCAGCCTCGGCTGGGTCGACCTCGACAAGCTCGCCCGTTTACGGCAAGCCATCGTCGCGCTGCGCGACAGTGGAACGATTGTTCCGTGGGCGCTGACGGCCTCCGGGAAAGCCGAGCTGGCTGAACAGGCCAAGCGCCGTGCGCAGGCTCGGCAAGAGGTCCGAACCACCCTGGAACGGTGGGAGCACGAGCTGGTCACCGGGCTGGATGAAAACGAAGAGTAGGGGTTCGACATGTCGAACCCCTATATGTCGTACCCCTACATGGTGAGACCCGGGAAGCGCTCCGTGACGTTGTTCAGAATTGCCAAAAAGGAAAGCGCGACGATTTCACCCGATGAGGTGGCGTGGCTCATCGGTTGGTATCGCCGGCAACTCGCCCTGAAGCCCCGGGAAACCGACCTTCGACTCAAGTGTGCACTCTTTCTGCTGGACCTCAGCCGCACCGACGAGGCCGTCACGGTGCTCCAAGAAATTATACGGATGGATCCCAATCATTTAGCCGCGCGAGAGGCGCTGGCTCAGGCCCGCTCGCTTGGGCACGGCCCCCCGTCCTGATGCCCGAAGACCTTCTCTCCTCCACCGCCTGGCCTTTGGGCTCGCGCCAACTGAATCAGCTTGACGACAGCCTGATCGTCCGACTGATGGGCGTGGGCGGCGATGGCGTCATGACCGCCGGACGGGTGCTGACTGAAGCCGCCGCGCTGTCCGGACTCGAGGTCCTTTCCGAAGCCACGTGTTCCGCGGAAGTCAGAGGGGGTGAGACGATGTATCAGCTCCGCGTCTCGCCCTCAACCCTCGTGACGGCAGGTGACCGTGTCGACATTGTGGTCCTCCTCGATCACGAAGCCGATCTCGCCCACCGAGAGGATCTGCTCACCGGAGATGTCTTGCTCTACGACAGTGTTCACGACGCCGTGCCCCGCGCCCATCCTCCGGGTGTCGTGTCCTATCCCGTTCCCATGACTCAACTCGCCGAGGCTGCCGGCGCGGCGATCGCGAAGAACGTCGTGGCCTTGGGCGTTCTCGCGGAACTCTTCGGATTCTCCCTCACCAACATCGAAACGTCGTTGAGAAAACGGTTGGCCGCCAAGGGGGGCCACGTGGTGGCCTCAAACCTCGCCGCGTTGGCCGGCGGCGCGCGGTACGTGAAGGAACATCTGGTCAAGCGCGACTCCTTCTTAGTACCGGTCGGCTCGGCGCGTGATGAAACGGTTCTCCTCACCGGCAACGAGGCGATTGGCCTCGGGGCGCTGATGGCCGGCTGCCGATTTTACGCCCACTACCCGATTACACCGGCGACCTCTGTGGCGGACTGGCTCGCCACACACCTTCCCCTCCTCGGCGGGAAAATCTGTGCGGCGGAGGACGGGATGGCCTCGCTCGGCCTTGCCATTGGCGCGTCGTACGCGGGAGCGAAAGCCATGACCGGCACATCCGGCCCGGGATTCGACCTGATGCAGGAGCTGATCGGATACGCATCGATGGCCGAAGTCCCGGTCGTGATCCTCGACGTCCAGCGCGCGGGGCCCAGTACCGGCCTCCCAACGAAGTACGAACAAGCAGACCTTTTCTCAGCCGTTTACGGCGCACACGGCGATGTGCCGAAGATCGTGCTCGCCCCTGGAGACGTCCACGATTGCGTGCACGTCACCGTCGAGGCATTCAATCTCGCTGAGCGATACCAACTCCCCGTGATTCTGTTGAGCGACGCGTCGCTTGCCCTTCGGGAACACACGATCCCGCGGCCGGATCTCGCGGCGATCAAGGTCGTCGACCGCGTGCCCTTTCAGCCGGACCAGGCGCCGTATTCCCGCTATCGGTTCACCGACTCCGGGGTCTCGCCCATGTCCGCTCCCGGACAACCGGGCGGTGAATACGTCGCGACGGGGCTTGAGCATACCGGATCTGCATTCCCCTCCGATGCCCCCGGCACCCACCAGGCCATGACCGATAAGCGGTTTCAGAAACTGGCGCGCCTCGAAGACGAGTGCTCTCCGGTGGAGCGCGAGGGGCCTCCCTCGGCCGCCGTGGGCCTGGTCAGTTGGGGTTCGACCCAGGGCGCGGTGCGGGAAGCCGTCCGGCGCTTCGACGCGATCGGCATGCCGGTTGCGGCCCTGTATCCGAAGGTGCTGTGGCCGCTTCCGGTCAAGGCCCTCACGGCATTCGCACGGTCCGTCGGCCAGGTGGTGGTCGTGGAAGCCAATCGCCAAGGCCAGTTCGCCGATGTGATCGCCGCCTCAACCTCGATCAGGCCGAAACGTGTGACCCTGTATCGCGGAGTGCCGTTGACGGCGTGGGATATTTTCGGACGGGAGAGCCTGACTCATTGACGGACGCGGCTGGAGACACGATGCCCACTGCTGTGCATGCTCGGACCACATTCTCAAGAGACGGGGACGCTCCGTGGTGTCGAGGGTGCGGACACGCCGACGTCTTCGACGTGCTCTGTCGTGCACTCGTGGCTTCAGGCATCCGACCGACCGATGCGGTCGTCGTCACGGGAGTGGGCTGTTCCAGCCTGATCACCTTTCAGCTTCGGAGCTACGCGATGCATGGCGTGCACGGTCGTGCGCTTCCGTTGGCCCTCGGCGTGAAAGCTGCGAACCCCGATCTCCACGTCGTGGTGGCGGGAGGAGACGGCGACGCATTCTCGATCGGGGCGAATCATCTCATCCACACCGCCCGCAAGAATCCCCGACTCACGTATCTGATCATGGACAATCAGTCCTACGGCATGACGATGGGGCAGCCATCCCCCACAAACGTCCACGGGGAACACCACGCCTTGAATGCCCTCGGCGTCCTGCTTGCGGCCGGCGCGACCTTTGTCGCCCAGGCCGCTTCGTGGCGACCGGATGAAGCGGAAGCGTTGATCGGGCAGGCCCTCGGCCATCCGGGCTTTTCGGTGGTGAACCTTCTTTCGCCCTGTCCAACCTTTCACCACGGAGAAGGAATCGATGGCGCCATCGGGATCCCTCTCGTGAGGGAAATCGGATCGGAACACGACCTCGGGGATCGTCTCCACGCTCTCTCGGTCGCCTTCGCGGAGGGCGTGCCGTGTGTCGGTCTCCTCTACCGGGTGGAACGCCCGATGTACGCGTTAACGGAGGGCTCCGCTCTCGTGCACGAACAGTGGGAAGAAACGGCAATCCTTGAAGCCCTGCTGGATGAACACCGCGTGGTATGGACCTGACTCAACATAGACATAGGGGGATGCGACACATGGATCAGCGACCGCGACAACCGACGTACCGGGTACTTCCGGGTCCCGAGGGATTTCTCCCCCCCGCAGCGGCCACGATGGGGGTCATGACCCCCGACGCGGGCCAGATCCTGGTTGAGGGGGCGCCGGTTCCGGTGGCCCAGGGGATGGAGATCGCCGCCAGGCGGTTGCTCGCCGCCAAGAACCCCACCATTTTCCCAGGTCCGCTGGTCCTCTGGCACTGGTCCGACCGCGCCGCGGCGGAAGCGAAGGCCGTCAAGAAGCTGGCAGAGGCGATCCCCGCCCACGTGATTCCCATGGCCGATTATCGCCCGAAGTATCCCAAGATCAACCCTGAGGTCGAGATCAACCCCAACCACCCGAATCTCACGATCTGGCACAATCGTATCGACGTGTGCGTGTTCGTCGGCGTGCACTGTCACCAATCGAACATCGCGCTGAAAATCATCCGGGGTGGAACCAATTGCTATACGATCGCGCTGTGCACGTTCCACGGGGACGAAGAGGCCAACCTGACCATCCGCGACCTCACCGCCTCGACGATCCTGCAATTGGCCGACACCGTCAAACGCCTCAAGACCCAGACTGCGACACGATCGAAGCCTCGATAGGAGTCACACGGCTCATCCCGCCACACGATACGCCTTCTACGGCCATTGTGTTCTCACCGCGCTTTACCCTATGATGCGATGCGGCTTGCATCACGAACTCGCCTGCGCACGTCCTTATCAGATCAGAACATGGAGCCGCAGCGTGTGGGACCTTCGTGTTTGATCCGGCCGTAATCGTTCCTCCGGCCCTGATCAGTCTCGTGACCGCGCACGTTGCAGGCGCGCTGGCACCCGTGGTCTGGCCGTGGAGCGACCGGGTCAAGAACTGGCTGACCCACGGCGCCGCCGTGGCGGCCTGCACGGCGGGTGTGCTCATCGGCATTGGCGGGTTGCTGGCGTCCGACCCCCTCGCCTTCTCGCTGCCTTCGACCATTCCCCTCCTGCACATCCAACTCCGTCTCGACCCGCTGTCGGCCTTCTTTGTGCTCATCATTTCCGTCTCGGGCGTCGCCGTATCGATCTACGCGCTTGGGTACGTCCGCGAGTTCTACGGGCGCCACTCGATCAGCGCCTTGGGCGCCCTGTATCACGGTTTTCTGCTCTCAATGATTCTTGTGGTCACGGCGGACGACGGGTTCTTCTTCCTCATCGTGTGGGAGATCATGTCGCTCGTCTCCTACCTCCTGGTGGTTACCGAACACGAGAAAGCCGAAACCAGGTACGCCGGCTTCTTCTATCTCGTCATGACCCACGTGGGCACCGCATTCATTGTGATGACCTATCTGGTGTTCTACCAGCAGACCGGCAGCTTTACGTTCGACTCGTTTCGCCATCCCGGCGAACCCCTCCCCGACGGCTTCCGGACGGTCGCCTTCGTGGCGGCGTTGATCGGGTTTGGCGCCAAGGCCGGTATCGTTCCCTTGCACGTCTGGTTGCCGTACGCTCACCCCGCGGCCCCATCTCATATCTCGGCCCTCATGTCGGGCGTCATGATCAAAACCGCCATTTACGGGCTGATCCGAGTCTATTTCGACTTCCTCGGCGGCGCCTTCCCCTGGTGGTGGGGATTTGCCGTGCTGGCCGTCGGAGCCGTTTCGGCGCTCTTAGGGGTCATGTACGCCCTGATGGAACACGATCTCAAGAGCCTCCTCGCCTACCACAGCGTCGAGAATATCGGCATCATTCTCTTGGGGATCGGCGCCGGCATGATTTTCCAATCGTACGGACTTTCTCATCTCGCCGCGCTCGGGCTGCTCGCCGCGCTGTACCACACCATGAACCACGCCATGTTCAAAGGACTCCTGTTCATGGGCGCGGGGTCGCTACTCTACGCCACTCACACGAGGAACATGGAGGAATACGGCGGGTTGATCCGCACCATGCCGTGGACGGCATTCTTCTTCCTCGTGGGAGCGATCTCGATCTCGGCCCTCCCCCCCACCAATGGATTCGTCAGCGAATGGCTGACGTTCCAAAGCCTCTTTCTCAGTTTCATGCTTCCCGATCCCCTGATGAAGATCGTGATTCCCATCGGCGCGGCCATGCTGGCGCTGACCGGGGCTTTGGCCGTTGCCTGTTTCGCCAAGGCGTTCGGGATCTCGTTCTTAGCCATGCCCCGCAGCCCCCACGCCAAGCACGCCAAGGAGGTTCCGATGCCCATGCGCATCGGGATGGGTGCGCTCGCCGCCGTGTGCGTGGCGCTGGGGCTCGCTCCGATGGTGGTCATTCCAATGATCGATAGAGTGACATCTCCCTTCACCGGGACCCGACTCGCCCAGAGCGCGGTCTCCGAAAGCGGGTGGACGCTCACGCCGATGGGGGGGGAATTTGCCAGCATCTCCACACCCGTCCTGATGCTCCTCCTGACGGTCACCATTCTGGTGGTCCTCCTCGGCGTGGTGCTCATCGCGGGAACGTTGAAGCGGCGATTCCATAAGACGTGGGGCTGCGGCATCACGCTCCAACCGCGAATGGAGTATACGGCCACCGGATTTGCCCAACCGATCCGTCAGGTCTTCAGCACGATCTACCGACCGACCGTCAAGGTTGAAAAGGAAATGCTGGAAGAGTCCCGCTACTTCGCCAAACGGATGCGGTTTGAGGTCCACATTGAACCCACGTTTCAACGATACCTCTACGATCCGGTGGTTCGGGCGTTCAACCTGCTGGCCAACCGTCTCCGCGTCGTGCAGGCCGGAAGCCTGCACTTGTATCTCGCGTACATCTTTCTGACGCTGATTGCGTTGCTGCTATGGGTTGGGTAATGGGTTGGTTAGATGTAGGGGTTCGACATGTCGAACCCCTACGGCTCGGCACATGACGATGATTCAGTCAGCGGCTCTCGTCCTCGGGCAGGCCTTCCTCATCCTCGCCGTCTCGCCCTTCGTGGTGGGACTGATCCGCAAGGTCAAGGCTCGGCTGCAATGCCGGCGCGGGGCGAATGTGCTGCAACCCTACTCGGATCTGGCCAAGCTGTTTAAAAAAGGCGCGGTCATCTCAAGCACGACATCATGGATCTTCACGGCGACTCCCTACATCCTGTTCGCCTTCACGCTGGCGGCCAGTTTGCTGGTACCCACGTTTCTCTCGCGAGTGCCGCTGAGCTTTGCCGGCGACGTCATCACCGTGGTGTCGTTGTTGACCGTGGGAACCTTCTTTCTGATGTTGGCCGGAATGGACGCCGGCTCCCCCTTCGGAGGAATGGGAAGCAGCCGCGAGGCCATCGTCTTCTCGTTGACCGAGCCCGCCATGATGCTCTCCATTTTTGCGGTGGGCCTCACCGCCGGATCCACGAACGTGAGCACGATCGTCCACAACACGGCCCTGCTTCAGGGCATCGTCACCGATCCGCCCCCGCATCTCATGGCGCTGGCGGCGCTGTTCATCGTCACCCTGGCTGAAACCGGCCGCGTCCCCGTGGACAATCCCGCCACGCATCTCGAACTCACCATGATCCACGAGGCCATGGTGCTTGAATACTCGGGGCGATACCTGGCTTTGGTCGAGTGGGCTGCCGCCATGAAGCTGCTTCTGATGCTCACCCTCTTGAGCAACATCTTCGCCCCGTGGGGAATCGCCATTCAGCCCGATCCGGCGAGTCTGGCGATCGGGCTGGGCGTCTGGGTGGCCAAAGTCTCTGCGCTCGCGCTGCTCGTGGGTCTGATCGAATCCATGTTCGCCAAGCTTCGATTGTTTCGCGTCACGGATCTGTTGGGGGTCGCGTTCATCCTCTCCCTATTGGCCCTCGTGTTTTTCTATATCTTGCGGGGAAGGCCCTGACGATGGTGCATCCCGATCTCGGTTCCCAGATGGTGAACGTGTGCTCGATGATGCTGCTGGTCACCTCATTTGCCATCGTGGCGCAACGCCGGCTCTCCGCGTGCGTGGATCTCTTCGCCGTCCAGTCCGTCTTTCTGGCGGTGACGGCGGCCTTGGTGGCCTTCTTGACCGGCATCCACCACATCTACGTCGCCGCGGCGCTCACGATTCTGATCAAGGCCATCATCATCCCGATGATTTTAAAGAAGGTCATCGAGCGACTGAACGTCCAGCGGGAAGTGGCCTTCGTGATCAATATTCCTCCTTCGCTCTTGATCTGCGGCGCCCTGGTCATCCTGGCCTTTTCCGTCACCGAACCCGTGGCCAGCCTGGGGTTTCTTCTCACCAAGGATTCCCTGGCCGTTGCGCTCGCGATCGTGTTGATCGGGTTCTTCACCATGATCGCTCGGAAAAAGGCCGTCACACAGGTCGTGGGGTTCTTGATGGTTGAGAACGGTCTGTTCCTCGGGGCGACCGCCGCCGCATACGGGATGCCGCTGATCGTGGAACTCGGCGTGTTCTTCGACGTGCTGGTGGCCGGCCTGATCATCGGAATCTACACCCATCGACTCCAAGATGCCTTCGACAGCGTGGATGTGAGCAAACTCACGGGATTGAAGGAATGACCGCGGGCGCCGCCCTGGCCATCCTGGCGCTTGCTCCGTTCCTTGTGGGGCTGTCGAGTCTTGCCACGCACACGAACCGGGCGATGGAATGGCTTCAAGGTTCGCTCGTGGTCGTTCTTCTGGTCGCGATGAGTCTCGTGATCGGGCGTGTCGCCGCCGGACATGATGCCGTGGTGTGGCACATCCTGCGCGTCGATGCGCTTGGCGCCTTCATGATCCTCATGCTGGCCGTCGTGGGGGCGACGGGACTGATCTACGCCCTGGGATACATGGGGGAAGAACTCGCGCGCGGCCATCTGGGGCTCCTCCGGTACCGGCTCTTCTTTTGTCTGCTGAATGCTTATCTCGGCACGATGTTGTTGGCCGCCACCGTCGACAACATTGCCCTCATGTGGATCGCGATCGAGGGGTCAACGCTTGCCGCGGCGCTTCTGGTGGGGTTCGAGCGGACCAAGGCCGCGCTGGAGGCGGGATGGAAATACATCATCTTGAGCTTCATCGGTATCGCGCTCGCCCTATTCGGCACGGTGCTGGTGTACTATGCCGCCGAGCACGTGCTCGGCGTGAGCATGGAAGCCTTGAGCTGGAGTGCACTCCGCCGGGTCGGACCGACACTGGACCCGACCACCCTCAAGCTGGCCTTCGTCTTTGTCTTGATCGGGTATGGGACCAAAGCCGGGGTGGCCCCCATGCACACCTGGCTGCCCGATGCCCACGCCGAAGCGCCCACGCCCATCAGCGCAATGCTCTCTGGCTTGATGCTGAACATCGCCCTGTACGCCGTGCTGCGGCTGAAGAACATCGTGGACCAGGCGGCGGGCGCGGCCTTCACCGCGCCGATCGTGATCGGACTCGGCCTCTTGTCGATCACCGTCGCCGCCGTCTTCATGCTGATTCAACGCGACTACAAGCGACTCTTCGCGTACTCGAGCATCGAGCACGTGGGAATCGCCCTCGTCGGGTTCGGCATCGGCGGACCGGCCGGCGTGTTCGGCGGCTTCTTCCACATGCTCAACCACGCCCTGGCGAAGTCCACCGCGTTTTACGCCGCGGGCCTGGTCTTGCTGCGGCACGGGCACAAGGTGACGGAACGGGTCACCGGCCTGCTCAGGCAGGACCCGGCTACCGGGGGTGGGATGCTGGCGGCGGCCATCGCCCTCGCGGGCATGCCGCCGTTCGGGCTGTTCATCAGCGAAGTGCTGATCGTCACCGCGGCGTATCAGCGGCATCC
>JACQCD010000078.1 GCA_016201825.1 Nitrospirota bacterium
AGGATATCCGTCTCCACCTGCATGCCAGCGCCCGGCGTGTCCGCCGCTCGGGAGAGAAGCTCCGCTCGTTTGTCCTCGCATCGGACCTCCCATCAGCCCCGTGGCAATAAATGTTCTATTACTTACGCAAAACTCAATAATCAATGCAGGGAGCTCGTCAGAAGAACCGCATCGTATGGGGCCGATTCAATTATTCGCGAGGCATCTTTCCGGTATCACCCTCTCGATCGACTGAGAAGCAGGTTGTGGGTTTTCCATTGACGGAGACAGCCGAAATCGAGCTAGGTCCGTTCTCTCCGTCTCAGGCCGGGAACTCGAAACCACGTCCGGCCATCGGGTTTCTTTGGCACGGAGCTCGGAACATCGGCGGCGGAGAGCATGCCACATGGCTGCTCGTGCGTTCTTTACAGCGTGACTACCGCCCGGTCCTGATTTATGCGAGACACAATCATCTGATTGCGGACTACGCGGCCTCGGGTGTCGAGCTCGTAAACATCCCCCTCGACCCACGCCTGACCGGTGTGTATCGTGATGCGGTCCGGTTCAACCCCCGTCGGCTGGTTCTCTTGGTGTTGCTGTATCTCAAGGCCATTCCCCACGTGGTGCGGGCAGTGAGGCAGTACCGAATACAGATCCTTCACCCGGTGGATAATCTCTCGAAGCTGATCGCGGGCGTGGCGGGACGCATTGCCGGGGTCAAGGTCGTCGCTCATTGTCACGATGATTTGGGGAGCACGTTCATCGAACGGATGCTCCGTGTGTACCAATTGGTCTTTATGCATCGAATCATCGCGGTCTCGCAGACGATTGCGCGTCGATTTACGGTCCTCGGACGGCTTCCGCGAAAGGTCGCTACGATATACAACGGTGTAGACCTTGCGATGTTTGACCCTGCACGAGTTGGCGGGTCAGGCGTTGATGACGGAGGGAGCGCAGCGAGGGCTGTCACCATCGGCATGATCGCGCTGTTTGACGGCGTCAAAGGACATCGGTTTCTCTTCCGGGCGTTGGCGTCTCTTAAGGCAAAAGGTTCTGGCGGTTGGCGCTGCGTCCTCGTCGGCGATGGACGGGAAAAAGCGGCCTTGTTGAAAGAGGTTGACGCGCTGAATCTTTCCGATCGAGTCACGTTCCTCGGCTACCGCCGTGATGTTCCCGAACTTCTACGCAGCATCGATATCCTGGTTGTTCCCTCCGAGCGTGAATCCTTTGGAATGGCGGCCGTCGAAGCCATGGCGATGCAGGTTCCGGTGGTGGCGTCCGACGTGGGTGGGCTATCGGAAGTGATCGAGCATGGTAAAACGGGTTTCCTCGTGCCGCCTCGGGATCCCCTGGCGTTGGCGGAGGCCATCGAGACGCTCATTTGCAGCCCTGCGTTACGGGTGGAGATGGGAAGAAGGGGGCGGCAGCGCGTGGAACAATATTTTTCGCTGGAGAAGAACGTCGCCAGTACCAAGGCGCTCTACGATGAGCTGCTGCAAGGCGTAGCCCCGGGATAAACGGTCCGATGGGGTACACACGCATTGTAGCGATTATTCCGGCGAGAATGGCGGCCAGCCGGTTTCCCGGTAAGCCCTTGCTGAGCGTATGCGGGCTCCCGATGGTTGAGCACGTTCGAAGGCGCACCCTGCTGTGCAAAGGGTTTTCCGAGGTGGTGGTGGCGACATGTGATCGGGAAATCGCCGACGTCGTGGAGAAGTTTGGCGGCAGCGTGGTGATGACCTCCTCCACTCACCCGGCGGCGAGCGACCGGGTCGCTGAGGCGATGAGACGCCTCGATTGCACAAATGTTCAGGGCGACGAAATTCTCGTCTTGCCCGAGGATCTGGACCGGCTCGTCGAAGCCGTGGCCGTGGAGCCGGAGGTCTCGGCTTGGAACGCGGTGGCGAAGATCGAAGGTCGAGGGGAGCTTGAAGATCCGTCGATCGTCAAATGCGTGGTCTCTCTCTCGAACCGGATCCTCTTTTGCTCACGGAACTTCTCTTCGCTTCCGTTGAGCAATGGACGGTTCGACCCGGTTCGTAAGGTGTTGGGGATTTTGGCGTTCAGCCGGTCGTTTCTTCAGCAATATGGTACGATGCGCCGGACACCTCTCGAAATAGCGGAATCGATCGATCAGTCCCGTATTGTCGAACACGACGTGGTCTTACGCGCGGTGGAGTACTCGAAGGGATATCTCGGGATTAATGAGCCGCGGGAGGTCGAGGTGGTGGAACGGTGTCTGGTTGAAGACGTCCGGCAGCGAGAGGTGTTGGCCCATATCTTATCCGCCTGAAACCGACGACCCGTGCTCAGGGTTCTGGAACGATCACGGAGGAAAGGAGTCCACGAGTGATCAAGATCGGACGCGATCAAGATCGAGCAGGAGAATCAAAGAAGATTCTGGTCCTGGAGCCGCCGGCCGCATCGCGATACGGGAACCAGCGAATTTACGGTGGGAATGGCGGGAACAAAAGCGAGTTTCGGAAAGCGCCCCTGGACATGCTGTGGATGTCGGGATACCTCCGCTCGCACGGTTACGACAACGTCTTCCATGACGCCAATAATTCGAGAGAGACGCTTGACGACGTCAGGACGTTGGTGGCCGCCCACCAGCCCGACATTCTCTTCATCTCCACATCGACCTGTACGATTTACAGCGATGCGGAGGTCGCCAAGATTGCTAAACAGATCAAGCCGTCCTGCCTGACGGTCGGAGTCGGCACCCATATCATGGCCCTGACCGACGAGACCATGAACGAGTCTCCGGGGTTCGACGTCGGGATCTATTCCAACGAGTGGGAACAGGTCGCGCTGAGCATCGCGCAGCACGCAGATGATCTCTCCGGCGCGCGTGGGATCGTGTTTCGTTCGAATGATGGTCAACTCGTCAAAACCGATCGTCACCCGGAATTAGCACACTATGATGACCTCGGGTTTCCCGCTCACGATAAGCTTCGCAAAGATCTCTACCGCGATCCCACGATGAAGCGGTTCCCCAAGACGATGGTTCAGGCCAGCCGGGCTTGTATTGCAAAGTGTAATTTCTGCTGCCAACCCGCGTTCTTCGGCAATGTGATGAAGCGCAGCGTCCCGCATATTATCGAAGAACTGCAGTGGGTGCATAAGCTCGGGTTTCGGGAGGTGTTTTTCAACGATGCGACGTTCACCTTCGACCATAAATGGAATACCGAAATCTTTGAGTCGATGTTGAGCCACTCCATCGATTTGGCTTGGTTTTGCACCACCAGGGCGCACTGCTTGAATCGGGATCTCTTGAAGCTGATGAAACGAGCGGGGTGCCACACCATCGGGATCGGCATGGAGAGCGCCGATGACCAGGTCTTGAAAAACATCAAGAAAGGCGTGCGGCGGGAGCAGGTCCGGCAGGCGGTGGCGATGGTCCGAGAAGCCGGGATCGATGCGCTCTTGTTTTGTGTGTTGGGGTTTCCAGGGGAGACGCGGGAGAGTATGCAGGAGACCATCGAGTTCCTGAAGACCGTCAAGGCGTCCTTCATCACCTTGGGCATTGCGGTGCCGGCTCCGGGTACCGAATTTTACCGGCACATGGAGAGTAGTGGCTATTTGCACCATAAGAAGTGGGACCTCTACGATCCCCTGAAGAAACCGGTCTACAGCTATCCCGACTTGTCGGGCGAAGAGATCCACGATTGCGCCGCCTATGGGCTTCGACAATTTTATCTCCGCCCGAGCTACATCTGGGACCGCATCGGGTCGATCCGAAGCCCATCCGAGCTGGTCACGTATGGGACGAATTTCGTGGGTTTCATGAAGCGGTACGTGTTTCGTGTTCCGGCGTAAGATGTAACAACCGGCCCTCACGAAGCCGCACTCGGACATTTCACGGACAGAGAGAGAGGAGATCCATGAGGGTTCTGTTTCTCAATCCGCCGTTTAAGGTTGAACATGGCCGGTATTCACGGACGTCTCGTAGTCCGGCGATTACAAAAAGCGGGACGAATTATTACCCGATTTGGCTGGCGTATGTTGCCGGGACGGTGGAGGCGGCCGGGCACGAAATCGCGCTGATCGATGCGTGTGCCGACCGCGTTGACCTGCAGAAGACCTTGTCATTGATCGCAGACTTCAAGCCGGACCTCGCCGTGCTGGACACCAGCACGCCCAGCATTTTGAACGATCTCGACGTGGGCGCGGCCATCAAGGCCCAGCATCCCGACGTGTTTATTGTTCTCATGGGGACCCATCCCTCGTCGTTTCCGGACGAAACGTTGGGATTCAACGCCGCCATCGATGCGATTGCCAGGAGCGAGGCGGACTTTACGGTCCGGGAGGTGGCCGAGAAACTGTCGGGCATTCGGGTCCAACGACTTGACGACGTGACCAAAGTGGCGGTCCTGAGTCACGTCGAGGGATTGACCTTTCAGGTTGGAGGGACGGTCTACCACAACGCCGACCGGCCGTTGATCATGGACCTCGATAGCCTTCCTTTTGTTAGCCAGGTCTACAAAAAATACCTGAACGTCCGAAACTTTTTCTTCGCGGCCTGCGACTATCCCGAGGTCCAGATCATGACCGCCCGCGGGTGCACGGATCGCTGCACGTTTTGCGTGTATCCCTACGCGATGCACGAGTTGAAGTACCGCATGCGCAGCGCGAAAAATATCGTCGATGAGTTCGAGTGGATCACGAACAACATGCCTGAGGTCAAAGAGGTTGGCATCGAAGACGACACCTTTGCCGGCAGCGTGAAGCGCGTGCACGAGTTCTGCGAGGAGAAAATCCGTCGCGGGGTGAAGCTCAAGTGGTATACCAATGTCCGCGCGACCTTGAAGCTCGACACGCTGAAGCTGATGCGGAAAGCAGGCTGCGTCCTCCTTACGGTTGGCTATGAAAGCGCGAATCAGGACGTCCTGGACCAGATGAAGAAGCGCATGAAGGCCCAGTCGATCGTCGAGTTCTCGAGAGACACCAAGAAGGCCGGGGTCATGGTGCACAGTTGTTTTATGGTGGGAAACCGCGGGGACACGCGCGCCACGCTCCAGGAGTCGCTGGATCTGGCACTGAAGCTCAATGACGATACGATGCAGTTCTTCCCCCTGATCGTGTACCCCGGGACGCCGGATTACGAGTGGGCGAAGGCCAACAACTTGGTGACGGTCAACGGCTATGACCAATGGGTGACGGAGGAGGGGCTCCATAACAGCGTGGTGTGCATGCCGGACATGGACTGTCGTGAGATTGTCGAGTGGTGCGATTACGCGCGCCGGCGGTATTACCTCCGGCCCCGCTATTTGGCGTACAAGGCCTTCCAGACGATCACGAGACCCAGCGAGATGGTTCGCAACGTCAAGGCAGCCAAACGCTTCGTGCGGTTCCTCTGGGGAGGGACCTTCGGCCGAGGGGGAAGGATGGTCCCGGGTTCGGCAGCGTCGACACCCGGCGTACCGGGGGGCACGATGGGTAGCGGCGGTTCCGCCGCTACCCGAGAACTGCCGGTTCTCGCGTCACACGAGTAACGCCATGGCCGCGTTGTTTGTCCTCAGCCTCGGTCTCATTGCCTACGGATATGTGGTGTACCCGCTGGTGGTCGCCGGGATGGGGCTCTGGAGCCGCCGGGTATACCGCAAGGACGATCGCTTCATCCCGTCGGTCACCCTCATCATCTCGGCCTATAATGAAGAACAGGTGATCGAGGAGAAGCTGCGTAATGCCCTCGCGCTCGACTATCCCCGGGATCAGCTCGAGATCATCGTGGCGTCGGAATCCAGCGACGGCACGAATGACATTGTGAGACGGTATGGTGCGCGGGACGTGGTGTTACGAGCATTCTCGGGGCGTCTCGGCAAGTCGGCGACGCTCTACCGGGTCGTGCCATCCACTCGCGGGGATGTGCTGATCTTTTCCGATGCCAATTCCATGTATCAACCGGACGCCATCAGGAAGCTCGTGCGAAATTTCGCCGATCCCTCGGTGGGGGCCGTGATCGGGCAAATGCGATACGGTGAGCACTCGCGGTCGGTCGGTGCGCAAGGGGAAGGTGTGTACTGGTCCTACGATCGATGGCTTCGGAAGCATGCCGCTCGAGTGCAGGGACTCGTTCCCGGGATCAACGGAGCGCTGTTCGGGATTCGGAAGTCCCTCTACCTGCCGATGACCGAAGAGCGCGGGGATGACTACGAATTATGCACGCGCATCGCCATCCACGGGCATGCCGTGGCGTTTGAACCGGAGGCGGTGGCCGTCGAGGCGGCGTCCGAAACGACGCCTCAGCAATTCAGGCGTAAGATGCGACTCGTGCGTTGGAACACGATGAGCTCGCTTCTGCTCCTGCGCGAGGCGCTGACCGCCCGGCGGTGGGTGGTGGCCTTTCAACTGGTGTCCCACCGGCTGCTTCGCTACTCGGTTCCGGTGTGGCTCCTTGTCGCCTTGGGAAGTTCTGCTGTGCTGGCGGGGCGGTCCACCACGTTCGCCTTGTTGCTGGCTATTCAGGGGGCGTTCTACGCGTTGTCTTTGGCTGGATTGGCGGCGGACGCCGCCGGCGTGCGTCTTCCGAGGCTTTGCATGATTCCTTCCTACTTCCTCATGGTCAACTCCGCTGCGTTCATGGGGATTTTGTCCGGGATCAGCCGAGGCCAGGTCACGACCTGGCAAAAAGTCCGATAAAGGGTTCCCACGATGCAGGTCGCGATTTTAGCCGGAGGGCTCGGAACCCGGTTGAGTCCGTTAACGTTGTCGGTCCCGAAACCGATGGTACCGATCCGCGGGCGGCCCTTTTTGGAATACCAAATTGAGTGGATCCGACGCGACGGCTTCGACCAGATTCTTCTTCTCGTGGGCTATCTTGCCGAGCAGATCGAACGACACTTTTCAGATGGGAGCCGGTGGGGGGTCTCGATCCGTTACTCGCACGAGGCATCCCCCATGGGGACGGCCGGAGCGCTGAAGAGAGCGAGCCGGCACCTGAAGGATCCGTTCCTCCTGCTCAACGGTGATACGTATCTCCCGATGGATTACGGAAAGTTCGCCAAGCGGTTCAAAGAGGTTGGGACCACGGGGCTGATTGCCGCCTATGACAACAGCCAGTTGGTCGCGCCAAACAACGTCCGGGTTTCGTCCGAGGGGTTGGCCGTTCGGTTCGATAAGGGCGATCCAGGGGAGATGACCCACGTGGACGCTGGAGCGTACCTGTTTCGAAAGCGTATCCTGGATCGGATTCCGGCTGGGCGCCCGGCCTCCCTTGAGGGCGATGTGCTCCCGAAGATGGCGTCTGATCAGGACTTGACCGCCTATCCCATCGCGGATCGGTATTACGATATTGGGACCTTTGAGCGTCTAACCCTTGCGGAGAATGCCCTCCGATGATCCTCGTCAAGACACCGTTTCGGGTCAGCTTAGTCGGCGGCGGAACCGATTTGCCGGCTTTCTACTCGAAGAACGGCCACGGCGCGGTCGTGAGCGCGGCCATCAACAAGTATATGTACGTCATGATCCACCCGTACTTTCATGACAAACTTCGCGTGAAGTACTCGCAGACCGAGGACGTCGACTCGATCGAAGAGTTGAAACATCCCATCGTTCGTGAAGGACTCCGAATGATGAAGGTGACGTCGGGTGTGGAGATTGCGAGCATCGCCGATATCCCAGCAGGGTTGGGTCTGGGGTCTTCGAGCAGCTTCACGGTGTGTCTCCTGCACGCACTTCACGTCTATCTCGGCAATTACGTGACGAAGGAGTCGCTGGCGCAGGAGGCGTGCCACATTGAGATCGACCGGCTGCAGGAGCCGATCGGCAAGCAGGACCAATACGCCGCGTCCTGTGGCGGTCTGAACTTCATCCGGTTCAATGCGGATGGGTCGGTCGAGGTCGAGCGGTTGATGAATAACAAAGACCTGATGGCTGACTTGACGCGAAGACTGCTGGTGTTTTACATCGGACGACCTCGCGCCGCGCGAGACATTCTCACGGAGCAACGGAACGCGATTGCGGTGGACGCGACGTTTCGGGTGGCCCAGCGCATGGCCGATCTCGCCGACGAAATGAGACGCGCGATCACCGGCGGCGAACTCGGCCTGGTCGGCAAGATTCTTGACGAAGGCTGGCGGCTCAAGAAAGGGCTGGCGACCGGTATCGCGACGGCAGATATTGATGCGTTGTATGAGGCGGGCCTGGCGGCCGGAGCCAGCGGGGGAAAACTTCTTGGGGCGGGCGGCGGCGGGTTCATGCTATTTTATTGCGAACCGGAGTTTCAGTCCGCCGTGAGGCGAGCGCTCGGCCTCCGGGAGCTCTCGATCGAGATCGACCGCGAGGGGTCGAAGGTGATCTACCACGACTAGGCGCCGAGTGCACCGTGGCAAGGGCCGCGCGCTCCCACACATGCGATGAAGCGCGTGCTTGTCAGCGGGGCCACGGGATTCGTCGGCCGACACGTCGTCGACCGGCTGCTCAAGGACGGAGTGGCGGTCCGGGTCTTGTACCGCGGCGGATCGTCTCGGTTGCACTGGGGCCGGGCGGTTGATGGCGTGGAAGGCGACGTGCGGGATCTTCGAGCGATGCGGATCGCCGCCGCAGACTGCGACGCGGTCTTTCACCTCGCGAGCCGAGTGCATATGCTCTCCGAAGTCCATGACGAGGAGCAGGACCACTGGTCCGTCAACGTGGAAGGCACCAGGAACGTGCTGGAAGGGGCGCTGGCGGGTGGGTGCCGGCAATTCATCTTTTTCAGTACGGTCAAAGTGATGGGAGAAGAGACCGCAGAGTGCCTGGATGAGTCCTCCGCGCCCCGTCCCGTCAGCGCGTATGGGCGAACCAAGCTGGAAGCGGAACGGCTGGTGTTGGACTATGGCAAACGGGGTGGGTTGCACGCGGTCTGTCTTCGCCTTCCTCTCGTATACGGCTGTGGAACGAAAGGCAACTTGGTCCGAATGATCTCGGCGATTGATCACGGGCGTTTTCCGCCTCTCAAAGAAGTGAACAATCGACGAAGCCTCGTTCACGTTTCGAATGTGGTGGACGCGGCGGTGCTTGCAGTGTCGGTTCCCGCGGCGGCGGGCCAGTGCTATATCGTCACGGACGCAAGGCCCTATTCGACGCGCGAGCTGTATGAGCGGATTGTTTTGGGGTTAGGGAAGCTGATCCCGAAGTGGTATGTTCCAATGTGGTCTCTGAGGACGCTGGGTCTGTTGGGTGATGCCGTGTGCGCGCTGACCGGAACCCGGTTTCTCTTTGACTCGGACGCGCTGAGAAAACTCACGGGCTCCGCACAGTACAGCTCGACAAAGATTGCTCGGGAGTTGGGGTATCAGCCGACCATTGACTTCGAGCGCGCGTTGCCGGAATTGATTGCCTGGTACCGAACCACGAACATCGAGGGGCTCGGTCGGGTCGCAACCGTGGAAGGCATGCAGAAGAGCGGATGAAGGGAGCGCTGCTCCTCCTGTTTGCCGGTGCTTTTGTTCTCTCCATCCTTTTGACCGCGTGGATCCGTCGCTCCGCGCTGGCATGGTCGCTCCTCGATATTCCGAATACCCGCAGCTCACACCATATTCCGACGCCGCGCGGCGGCGGCCTCGCGATCGCACTCTCGTGGTGCGGGGTGCTGATCGCGCTGATGGCGATGGGAGCCCTGAACGGATGGGTGGGTGTGGCTCTGGTCGGCGGAGGAGGACTTGTCGCGCTCGTCGGATGGCTCGATGACCGGTTTCGCCTGTCTCCGCTGGTTCGGGCGGCGGTCCATCTTGTGGCTGGTGGGTGGGCGGTCTGGTGTGTGGGGGGCCTTCCCTCGGTGGACCTGGGGCTCGGACCGTGGCCGCTGGGATGGCTTGGTGCATGGGGCGCCGTGGTCGGCATCGGTTGGCTCGCCAACCTGTACAACTTCATGGATGGGATCGACGGATTGGCGGGTGGAGAGGCCGTCAGTGTAGGACTGGTGGCTGGAGGGCTGATGGCGGCCTCCGGAGCTTGGGGCTTGGCCTCGGCCGCCTGGGGCTTGGCTGCGGCCAGCGCCGGGTTCTTGGTGTTCAACTGGCCTCCGGCGAGGATCTTCATGGGGGATGTGGGCAGCGGCCTGCTGGGTTATGGATTTGGCGTGCTCGCGGTGGCATCCGAACGAATGGGGGCGCTCCCCATTGGGGTGTGGATGATTCTGCTCGCGGTGTTCGTCGTCGACGCCACCGCGACGCTCATCAGGCGGGTCGTCTGCGGCGAACGGTGGTACGAAGCGCACCGGTCGCACGCCTATCAACGTGCCGTCCAGATCGGCTATTCACACCGCCAAGTCACGACGTGCGTGTTGGCGCTCAACAGCCTCCTGGCGCTGGTTGCCGTCGGCGTTTGGGCCGTTCCGTCGTGGCTGTTCGGTGGGTTGGTTGCGGTAGCGGTGTCGCTCACCATTGGATGGTCGATCGTGTCTCTCGGTGTTTTTGTGAAGCCCTGCTCAAATTGACTTTCCCTTTGAGGGTGATTATAGTGACCCGAGCCTGGGAGGCCTGATGGAACACGGAGGTCCACGTCCCACGGGGGTAGTCGCTCGCGTTCTCGATCCCGTTCTTCATCTTCCCAGCAGCATTCGTCGGATCCTCGTCACGGCGGTGTTTGTCGCCGAACTGGCGGCTGCGACCTTCCTCGCCTTCTATATCCGCTTTGAAGGGGAAGTGCCGTCTCCCTTCGTATCGCTCGGCGTCTCCGTGTTCGGTTACGTCGTTCTGGTCTACCTGGTCTGTTACCTCGCGCTCGGCGCTCATCGAGGTTTGTGGTCCTTCTCCGGAATCCATGACTTCATGAGAATTCCAGCAGTGGCGCTCGCGGGTAGCGCAGGCTCTTACCTGCTTGTGCACCACGTGAGGGGTGTGACGGCCTACCCGCGCTCGATCTATGTATTAACGGCGTCCTTCTTGTTTATCCTCATGGCCATGAACCGGGGAGGGGTGCGATTGGCCCGGCAGTGGCACCAAAGCCGCGGCCGAGCATGGACTCCCGTGGTCATTGTCGGGGCGGGGCGCGCCGGCGAAATGCTGGTCCGCGACATGAAACACAGCGCCCACTACGCATACAAGCCCGTTGCCTTTGTCGACCGTGACCTGTCTAAACGAGGGTCGACTATTCACGGCATTCCGGTGGCGGGAGACTACCGTGCACTCGCGGCGGTGATCGCACGGCACCAACCGCGCGAGATCATCGTGGCCATTCCGTCGGCTTCCCCGGCGCAGTTACGAGCCATCGTCAAGGACTGCCAGTCGTACGGTCTGCCGATCAAGGTGTTGCCCAGCGTGCGCGACATTCTGCGTGGTGATGTCGCCGTCTCAAGCATTCGCCCTTTGGTGCTCTCCGATTTGCTCACGCGTGCGGCCATTCCTGCGGAGGTCAAGGGGCTCGAGGCGCTCATTGAAGGGAAGTGCGTGCTCGTTACGGGGGCCGGGGGCTCCATCGGCTCCGAACTCTGCCGGCAGATCGCACGGAACCGGCCGGCGCGCCTGGTCCTGGTCGAGCGCTACGAGAACAACCTCTACGCGATCGAGAACTCGCTCGTTGACTTGGGCGCGAAGAGCCGACTCGATGTTCGCCCGTGTTTGGCCGATGTGCTGGATTCCGCGAGGATGGAGGCGATTTTTTCCCAGTACCGGCCGGATTTGGTCTTTCACGCGGCGGCGCACAAGCACGTCCCGATCGTCGAGGCGAATCCGGGCGAGGGGGTGCTGAACAATGTGTTGGGGACCTACCGCGTGGCGAGCTTCGCCAAAGCATTCGGCGCCGAGCGCGTGATCCTGGTCTCGACGGATAAGGCGGTCAACCCTGCAAACGTGATGGGGGCCACGAAACGGTTTGCCGAATACATCGTCCGCTCGATGAACGGGTCCAGCTCAACCCGCTTCATCACGGTTCGGTTCGGCAACGTGCTCGGGAGCAATGGAAGCGTGGTTCCGCGGTTTCAGCAACAGATTGAACGGGGCGGACCGGTGACGGTGACGCATCCTGACATCGAGCGCTACTTCATGCTGATCCCGGAAGCCGTCCACCTCATCCTGGAAGCGGCGCAGCGCGGTGACGGGGGAGAGGTCTTTGTGCTGGATATGGGCGATCCCGTCAAGATCGTGGATCTGGCCCAAAATATGATCCGGTTGGCGGGATATGTGCCGCACGAGGAGATCTCGATCGTGTACACGGGGCCGCGACCGGGCGAAAAGCTCTTCGAAGAACTGTTTGATAAAGAAGAACGAGTCGAACAGACCACCCATCCGAAGCTGCGAAAGGCCGTTGCGGACGTGGTGTGGTCCGAGCAAGGGTTGGCCGAAGCGCTGAGCGAGGTGAAGGATGCGCTCGAGTCAAGGGACGCCGCCTGCCTCCAAGACGTCTTGCGGCGGTTCGTCCCATCGTATCAGCCTGGTCCCGCCGAGGAAGCCGTGGCCCCTCTCACGTGTGCTTCCGAGGGGGAGCCCGCACGTGGCCGCGTTCTGGGAACCCGTGTTGAATCCGGTGTTGAGCTGGAGGTGTTCCCGTCCGTGGTGGCCCCGAACGGCTCGATCGAAGAAGTTCGATCGTCCTGAGGATGGATCGACAACGGCGCCTTTCTAGGCCCTGAGCCCTACGGTTTTCCCGCCTTCCTGGGTCTTTTCCCCGCCCCTCTCTGATCCATCGGTTGCGTTGACTCGGTCGGACGCGCTGTGATACATTCATCACTCCGAATCTCGCGTGTTCCCGGTTCAGTCGAACCGTTGACCTGAAGAGGAGTGTGGCATGAGCACGACGTACCGCGTCAGACCAGGTCCCGAAGCATTTCTCCCGCCGGCCGCCGCATGCATGGGCGTGGTGTTGCCGGATCCCGGCCAGGGCCATATCGAAGGCGTCATCGTCGATGAGGCGCTCGCGTTCGAGGAAGCGGCGCGGAAGTTCCTGAACGCCAAAGTCCCCACGATTTTCCCCGGTCCGCTCGTCCTGTGGCGGTGGAATGAAACCGCCAAAGAGAAGGCCATCGCGATCAAAGCGTTGTTCGAGACCTTGAAGGCGTGTGCGCCCAAGGGGAGCACCCCGATGCTGATTCCCATGGCGGATTACCGACCGAAATATCCCAAGATCGACCCCGAAATCGAGATCAACCCCAATCATCCCAACCTGACGATCTGGCACAACCGGATCGACGTCTGCATGTTCGTCGGCGTGCACTGCCACCAGGCGAACCTCGCCCTTAAGATTATCCGAGGTGGGACGTCGTGTTATACGATCGCGATGTGCGCCCAGGCCGGTCACGAAGACGCGAATCTGTCCTTCCGCGATGCCAGCCCGGCGAAGATCAACCGCTTGGCCGAGACGGTGAAGCGGCTGGCGGCACAGACGGCGGTGGCTGGCAACGGATCGGGCGGGTAGCTCACCCTCCCAACCGATCAAATTCTAGCCACAGTCAACGCGATTTCTCCACTCGTCTTCGTTTCAATTCCTTCCCTCTGAGGTTTTCTGCTCCCGCCGTGCCTTTTATCAGGGACCCCCAAGAAACTTTTGCCACGTTCCGGTGTTCAACAGGGTAGTGCCGGTGAATAAGCCGGCTTGACCTTCGTCTCTTAGGCGTAGTTAAATTTCACTGTCTCACGTGGGGCCCACCAATGCAGCGACTCTACCGACTTGGCTGGTCTTCCGCAGTCCTGGGTCTTGTCCTTCTCGTCGGATGTGTTGAGGGACAGGGTGTATACGAATCGTCGCGTCCATCCGCCGATGTTATCGAGTTGCGCCTCAGCTATTCCGAAGCGTTCGACCGTGTCGTGCGATTGCTTGAAAAAGAGGGCTACGAGGTGCAGGCGGACGAGCGAACCGGGCTAATCCGAACGGTTCCCAAGACGCGCGCAGGCTCCGATGGCGTTTCGTACAAAGTCGGGGTTGTCGTCCGGATGGGGGGCACCGACCGCGAGAGTTGGCTCACGGTCGACCAAATCGCAGTCCCAACGTTCCCCGACGATGAACGACGGATCAAAGAACTCGTGAAAGGACTCGCGCCATGAACCGGTTCGGGCTCGTGGGCCTTGGAATGGCGGCACTGCTGATCTCGTTTGAATCTGTGGCCGCAGCGGCGTCGCCCATCTCGTTTGGCATGGATCTGGGGGTAGTGTCGCGCGATATCGAAGAAGAGGGCATGCAAATAAGCGGTGGTACAGTTCGCGGCACGGCCGATTCGACCCAGCTGGTCGCGCGTTTGGGCGTCGAGGTGGTTCCATCGCTGATTCTGTTCGGAGAGGTCGGGTCGGCCGACATGGCGATCGATGAGTTCGACAGCTACCGATCGGATATGCACCTGTTGTACGGCGGTGGCGCCCGGTTTGTCCTGGCGCACAGCACGTATCCCCAGCGATTTTCCGTCTACTCGGATGTCAAGGTTTCCCGGTTGAAAACCAACGACCAGCTTCTTGTGCCGAGATGCAGCAGCGCATGTGACACGACCACGGCGACTTTCGTCGATGATCTGTCGGACGAAGAGCTCTCGTGGACCGAGTACTCGGTGAGCCTCGGCGTCAAAGGACAGTATGAGGGGTTCCGGCCGTTTGGTGGTTTGCGGTTTTCAAAACTGGACGGGAGCGACCTGGTGCACTCCGTTGCCAATCAAGGCCTCTTTCCTGATTCGCGGGCCGATGTGCGTGAGGTGGACAGCGTCGGGTTCTTCATCGGCACCGACATCCTCCTGGACCCTCAGGAACGGTCGGCGATCACGATTCAACTGTCCGGCATCGACGAGAACGTATTCCGGGTCGGCTACAAAGTGGCGTTCTGAGGCGGACGATGAGCAACGGGGCAGGGTGGCGGGGGGCGGTGGCGGCTGCGGTCTTATGCGGCGCCGTGCTGACGGGTTGTCAGTACGGGTATAGCCGGAGCATGTTGGAGGCGGGAGCCGGTCCTCCCCCGGCGCCGCGCGGGTACGTGGGCTACGGGTACGACATGGGGTGGATGGTCTCGCCGTGGTTCTTCTCGTTTTCATACACTTATGGCGATCCGTATTATCCTCATCTCTTTTTCTCTGCGTACTATGACTATCCCTATTATTATTACCCGTACTATTACCCTCCCCGGTACGTTTACCCCTATCCATATGTGTACATCCCCTATCGGGTGGTCCCGGCACCGCGCCGTATCCTCCGCGTCCCGCCAGGTTCGTCCACGGCTCCCGATTCCACGTCCCCGAACACCTCGCGTCGACGGCTCAATCTCCCGTAACTGGGGCGAAGTGCCCAGCGCGTTAGGTCTTTTTCCCTCCTCGGGGGTGGGCGCTTAGGGGCTTGCACCTCCGCGCTGATCTTCATATAATGAGGCGTTTTTCTGCCAATTGGCTTGCCGCGCCGGCGTTCCGCGCCGCAGGGTGAGCGTCTCCAGCGAAGCGGGAGTTCAAGCATGGCGAAAGTGCTCGAAGGTCCGGGGATGGATCTTTTCAAAAAGTGGGGCATGGCGGTTCCCAACCACGTCGTGCTGACCTCCGTCGATCAATTCGACCCGCTGGCTCAGGCCAACGCGTGGATGCGAAACGGCAAGCTGGTCGTCAAGGCTCACGAGGCGATCGGGTCGCGGATGAAGCTCGGTCTGGTCAAGGTCGATCTGGATCTGGCCGGTGCGAAGAAGGCCGTGACCGAGATGCTGGGGAAAAACGTCGGGTCGGGGTTGACCGTGAGCCAAGTCATCGTCTCGGAAATGGTGCCCCACAGCGCCGAATACTACCTCGCGGTCAAGTCCGTCCGCGAAGGCGCGGACCTGATGCTGGCGAGCGTGGGCGGAATCGAGATCGAGTCGCAGTGGGACAAGGTGCAGCACGTGGCGATCGAGGTCGGCGATCCGGCTCTGGCAGCCGAGATCGAAGCCGCGGCCAAGAAGGCGGGGTTTGCGAAAGACCTCGTGCCGAAGGTCGTCGAATTCGCTCTCAAACTTCATCAATGTTACGACCAGGAAGACGCCCAATACCTGGAAATCAACCCGCTCGTGCTCAGCGCCTCGGGCGAGTTGGTGGCGCTCGACGCCGTGACGCTGCTGGACGCCGACGCGCGGTATCGGCATCCCGATTGGAATTTCACGTTCGCGTCGGAGTTCGGCCGGCCGTACACCAGCGACGAACGGGCGATCATGGAGATCGATAGCCGCGTGAAGGGCTCGGTGAAGTTCATCGAGATTCCTGGCGGGGACACGGCGCTCCTGCCGGCGGGCGGCGGTGCGAGCGTGTTCTACTCCGACGCCGTCGTCGCGCGGGGCGGGAAGATCGCCAACTACGCCGAGTACTCGGGCGACCCACCGGACTGGGCCGTCGAGGCGTTGACCGACAAGGTCTGCAGCCTACCGGGCATCAAGCGCATCATCGTCGGGGGCGCGATCGCCAACTTCACCGACGTGAAAAAGACCTTCACCGGCATCATCGCCGGTTTCCGCCGCGCCAAGGCCGACGGCAAGCTCAAGGACGTCGAGATCTGGGTGCGACGAGGCGGCCCCAAGGAGGCCGAGGGGCTCGCGGCCATGCGGGCGCTGGAGGATGAGGGGTTCAACATCCACGTCTACGACCGCTATACTCCGCTGACGGACATCGTGGACTTCGCGATCCAGGGAAAGGGCAACCCATGAGCATCGTCGCCAACGCCGACACCCGAGTCGTGATCATGGGCGGTCCCGCGGGCACCAACGCCGCGCGGCGGATGGGTGAGTTCTGCCACCTCATTAAGAAGCCGCTGAACGTGGTTGCGTTCGTCTTTCCGCCCGACGCGGGCAAGACCTTCGAAATCCCCTACGGCGCGCAGCTCGTGTCGCTGCCCGTGTATCGCACCGTGGCCGAAGCGACGGCTGCGCACCCCGAGATCAACGCCACCGTGATCTACGTGGGCGCCGACCGTGCGACCAAGGCGGCGCAGGACGCGCTGGCGGATCCGAAGATCAAGCTGGTCTCGATGATCACCGAGGGCGTACCGGAGAAGGACGCCAAGCTGCTAGCCAAGGACGCCAAGAAGCGCGGCAAGGTGTTCAACGGTCCCTCGTCGATCGGCATCCTTTCGGCAGGCGAGTCTCGGCTCGGCGTGATCGGCGGCGAGTTCAACAACCTCGTCCTCAGCAAGCTCTACCGCCCTGGGTCGTTCGGGGTCATCACCAAGTCCGGCGGGCTCTCCAACGAGATCATGTGGATTTGCAGCCAGTTCGCCGATGGGGTCACGACGGCGATCGGGATCGGCGGGGACGCCTATCCCGGAACAGACTTTGTATCGTACCTGGAGATGTTTGAGAAGGACCCGCAGACGAAGGCGGTCGTCATCGTCGGCGAGATGGGGGGCAATCTCGAGGAGCAGGCCGCGGCGTGGCTCGGTGCGAAGAAGCGACGGATCAGGCTGATCGCGACGATCTCCGGGTTCTGCCAGGAGCACTTGCCCAAGGGCATGAAGTTCGGCCACGCGGGCGCGAAGGAAGGTCTGCGCGGCGAAGGCAGCGCGCGCTCGAAGACCGACGCGTTGCGTGCGGCGGGGGCGATCGTTCCGGACACGTTCGGCGCTTTGGGGCCGGCGATCGAGAAGCTGTATCGTGAATTGGTCGAAACCGGCGTGATCGCGCCGGTGGCTGAGACCGACGCGGCGGCGCTCCCACGCTTGCCCAAGAGCATCGACCAGGCGATGAAGAGCGGCGACGTGATGGTCGAGCCCCTGATCAAGACGACGATCTCCGACGACCGCGGCGACGAGCCGTGCTACGACGGCTATCCTGCGTCGGAATTGATCAAGAAAGGCTACCAGATTCCGCACGTGATCGGACTGTTGTGGAACAAAAAGCTGCTCTCCGCCCAGGAAGCCGAGATCGTCAAGCGGATTATCATGCTCTCGGCCGACCACGGGCCGTGCGTGTCCGGGGCGCTGGTGACGATCATCGCGGCGGGCGCGGGCATCAACATGGCGCAGTCGGTGGCGGCGGGGATGATGATGATCGGGCCGCGCTTCGGCGGTGCCGTGACCGACGCGGGCAAGTGGTTTAAGTACGCGGTCGATCAGAAGCTGACGCCGGAGGCGTTCCTCGATTATATGAAGGCGAACGTCGGGCCGGTTCCCGGGATCGGTCACCGCGTCAAGAGCGTGAAGAACCCCGACAAGCGCGTGGCCGAGCTCGTCTCGCACGTGAAGAGCCTGAGCATCCCTATGCCGCACTTGGATTTTGCGCTCCAGGTCGAGAAGATCACGACCGCGAAGAAGGACACGCTGATCCTGAACGTCGATGGCACGATCGCGGCGATCTTGGTCGACCTGGGCTATCCCGTCGAGAGCTTGAACGGATTTTTCATTCTGGCGCGCACGATCGGGTTCATCGGCCACTGGATCGACCAGAAGCGGCAAGGGAGCCGTCTGATCCGGTTGTTCGATTACCTCGTTAACTACGCGACGCCGAAGCGGCGCGACGTGCCGCCGCTGACATAGGGTTACGCACAGGTTCGTAGGGACGACCGGCCGTCGCCCCTACACGGGAAGGCCACATGACCACGGACCACGCGATCATTCCATCTCCCCAGGAAACCGGCCAGATGCCGGGGTTCGTCACCGTCGAGGTGATGGGGAAGAAGTACCGCGTCCCCGAGGGGATCACGGTCATCCAGGCGCTCTGGTATACCGGCCACGAGATGATCCGGGGGATCGGCTGTTTGGGCGGCACCTGCGGCGCGTGCGGGATGGTCTACCGAATGCCCGGCCGGTTCGAGTTGCTCAACGGCCTGGGCTGCCAGACCACGGTGCGGGACGGAATGTGGTTTTCGATGGTGGCCAATTACCCCGCCGCTCAGGCCCAGTACCGCGTGTCGGACTTGACCAACGCGAAGGAGCAGCTCTTCGAGTTGTATCCGGAGTCGGCACGCTGCGTAAACTGCAACGCCTGCAACCGCGTCTGCCCGCAGGGAATCGACGTCCGCAGCAGCATCTGGTACGCGGTGTTCGGCGACTTCCAGAAGGTGGCCGACCTCACCATGAGCTGCAATATGTGCGGGCTCTGCATTACCCGCTGCGTCGCCGACATGCCGCCGAACCTGATCGGGCTCTACGCGCGCAGGGCCCAGGGCGCCTTGTACGCGCCTCAGGCCGAGGAACTCGGCCGCCGCATCGCCGACGTCGCCGAAGGCCGATTCCGCGACGAACTGGATCAGTTGCTCACCCTTGATCCCGCAGAGCTGAAGGCCCGCGCGGCGGCGCTCAGCCGATAGGCGTCCGTGGCGACCGATTCCCTCACCGAATCTCGCGAGCGAGTGGACGCCTCGCGCGCCGCGCGGAAGGGCCAGACCGTCGCGCTCTTCCCGCCGGCCGAGAAAGAGGTCTTACTCCAGAAGTATCACCCCGACTATAAGGCCGAGGCCTACCGCGCGCTCCGCATCGGTCCCAACGCGGGTCAGAAAACCGTGCACGAGGTGGCGGATCTGTTGGAAGGGGACAGCCCCGTCGCCCAGGCAGATCTCAAATCGGTGCCCGACTATACCACCGATCTGTTGATCATCGGCGGCGGTGGGGCGGGCTGCACCGCGGCGCTGACCGCTCGCGCGGCCGGCGTGAAGGTGTTGTTGGCCACCAAGCTCCGCCTGGGGGATTCCAACACCGTGATGGCCGAGGGCGGGATGCAGGTGGCGGTCAAGCCGGGGGACTCGCCCGTCCGGCATTTCCTCGACACGATCAAGGGCGGGCACTTCGCCAACGACCGCGAACTCCTCAAGGTCTTGGTCGAGGAAGGCCCGTCCGCCACGCAGTGGTTGTTGTCGCTCGGCGTGTTGTTCGACCGTGACGACGACGGCAATCTCAGGGTCCGTAGCGGGGGCGCGACCAGTACGCCGAGGCTGCTGACCTGTAAAGACTATACCGGACTCGAATTGATGCGCGTGCTGAAGGATGCGCTCATCAACGAGGATGTGCAGGTCGTCGAATTCGCTCCGGCGGTCGAGCTGTTGAGCGACGGGGCAGGCCGATGCACCGGAGCGATCTTAAAAAATCTCGACAACAATCGCTTCATGACGGTTCATGCCAAGGCGGTCATCGTGGCCACCGGCGGGAGCGGACGTCTGCACATCCAGGGATTCCCGACCAGCAATCATTTCGGGGCGACCGGGGACGCCTTGCCGATCGCGTATCGCCTGGGTGCCGAGCTCGCGTTTATCGACACGTTTCAATACCATCCCACCGGCGCGATTTACCCCGAGCCGATGGCGGGTCTCTTGGTCACCGAAGCGATCCGCGCGGCGGGCGCGCAGCTCGTCAATCGTCTCGGCGAACGGTTCGTCAATGAAACCGATACCCGCGACGTGGTGGCCGCGGCGATCATTCGGGAGTGCGTCGAAGGCCGCGGCGTGATCACGCCGTCCGGCCGCCGCGGCGTCTGGCTGGATGCCCCGTTGGTCGACCTGGTCAACGGCGAAGGCACGCTGGACACGCGCTTCCCCAACATGCGCAAACTCTTTTCGCGATACGACATCGACATCCGTGCCGAATCGGTCCTGATCCATCCGACGTTGCACTATCAGAACGGCGGGGTGAAGATCGGCGTCAACGGCGACTCGACCGTGGCAGGATTATTCGTCGCCGGCGAAGCTTCCGGCGGTCTCCACGGACGCAACCGTTTGATGGGCAATTCGCTCCTGGACATCATCGTCTTCGGTCGACGGGCCGGACAAGCCGCAGCCGCGTATGCCGCGTCGACCACGCAAGGCCCTGCGACGCTCGATCACGTGGCGCATTTTCGAGACGCCCTCCGCCAAGCGGGCATCACGGCTCCGAGTGCTTCGCCGCGCCTGATCCCGGATTACGTGCGTCGCGAAGAAGCGACGACTCGATCCTGATCGGCGATTGACGCTGCGAAAGGAAGCTGCTAGGATCTTCCAATTTTTCGGGGACTCAACCGCGGTTCTATCCCAGGATTCCCAATGAACATCCACGAATTTCAGGCGAAACAATTGTTTTCCCGGTACGGCATCCCGGTTCCCCGCGGCCGTCGCGCTGACTCGGTCGAGGAAGCCGTGGCGATCGCGAACGAGCTCGCCTCGTCGGTGACCGTCGTCAAGGCCCAGATCCACGCGGGAGGGCGCGGCAAAGCGGGAGGCGTCAAACTGGCGAAAAGCCGGGATCACGTTGAGGCCCTTGCGCGCGAGATCTTGGGCAAGACGCTCGTCACGCCCCAGACGGGCCCTCAGGGGAAGGTGGTCAAGAAGCTCTTGATCGAAGAGGGCGTGAGCATCGGCCATGAGTTCTACCTTTCGCTGGTCGTCGACCGCGCCTCGGCATCGATTGCCGTGGTGGCCAGCCGCGAAGGGGGGATGGAGATCGAGGAAGTCGCGGCCAAGCACCCCGAAAAGATCATCAAGGTCTTCATCGATCCCACGATTGGCTATCAGCCCTTTCACGGCCGTCGCGTGGCATTCGCGCTCGGGTTGCCGAAAGACGTCGTCAACGCGTTCGTGAAGCTCCTCGGTTCGCTGTACTCCCTCTTCATGGCGAAGGACGCGTCGCTCGTCGAGATCAACCCGCTTGTGTTGACGACCGACCAGAAATTCGTCGCCCTCGACGGCAAGATGAACTTTGATGACAACGGGTTGTTCCGGCAGGAAGACGTGCGCGCGTTCCGCGATCTCGACGAAGAGGAGCCGCTTGAAACCAAGGCGGCCGAACACAATCTCAACTACGTCAAGCTGGACGGGACGATCGGCTGCATGGTCAACGGCGCCGGGCTGGCGATGGCCACGATGGACGTGGTCAAGCTCGCGGGCGGCGAGCCCGCCAATTTTCTGGATGTGGGCGGTGGGGCCACGAAGGAAACCGTGAAAGAAGCATTCGGCATTTTGCTCGCGGACCCTCACGTCCGCGGCGTGTTCGTCAACATCTTCGGCGGGATCGTCCGGTGCGAACGCATTGCGGGCGGCATCATCGATGCGACCCGCGAAGTACGGGTAGGCGTTCCACTCGTGGTGCGGCTGGATGGGACCAATGCCGACGAGGGAAAGCGGATGTTGGCGGCATCGGGGTTGGATTTGGACGTGGCCGACACGATGTGGCAGGGAGCGCAGCGGATCGTGGCTCTGGCTCAAAAGGGGCGGGCATGAGCATCTGGGTCAACAAAGACTCACGGGTGATCGTCCAAGGCATCACGGGGCGGGAAGGCGGGTTTCACGCCGACCAATGTCTGGGATACGGAACGCAGGTGGTCGGGGGGGTCACGCCGGGAAAAGGCGGGACGACCTGGGTCGGCGAATCGTTTGGGAAAAAGGCTCCGGTGTTCGACACGGTGCGCGCGGCGGTGGGCCAGACGGGGGCGAACGTGTCGCTGATCTTCGTGCCGCCCCCGTTCGCGGCGGATGCGATCCTGGAGGCGGCCGACGCCGAGGTTCCGCTGATCATCTGTATCACCGAGGGCATTCCGATCTTAGATATGATGCGCGTGAAGCGGGCCCTCATCGGGAAATCTTCCCGCCTAGTCGGGCCCAACTGCCCGGGGGTCATCACGCCTGGAGAGGCCAAGATCGGCATCATGCCAGGATTCATCCACCGTCCCGGGCGCGTGGGGGTGGTGTCGCGAAGCGGCACCCTCACCTATGAGGCCGTGTGGCAGGTGACCCAGCGGGGGCTGGGCCAGAGCACCTGTGTCGGCATCGGCGGCGATCCGTTGAACGGGACGACGTTCGTCGATTGCCTGGCGATGTTCGAGCGGGATCCTCAGACCGAAGCCATCGTGATGATCGGCGAGATCGGCGGCGACGCCGAAGAACAGGCCGCGGCCTTCATCGCGCGGTCGGTCAAGAAGCCGGTGGTCGGATTCATCGCCGGAATCACCGCGCCCCCGGGACGCCGGATGGGGCACGCGGGGGCGATCATCTCCGGCGGCGTGGGCAGCGCCGCCGACAAGATGGCCGCCCTGGAGCGCGCCGGCGTGACGGTGGTGAAGAACCCGGCGTTGATCGGCGACGCCGTCAAGGATCTCATCGGCGGTCGCCCGCGCAAAGTTGCCGTCCGTTCGCGGCCCTCGCCACGAAGGCGCGCGCGCCCGAAGGCGGTTCAGCCAAGTGTGACAGCAAAACCAGCCCGCAAGCGTCGGGCGCGCGTGTCATAGCGTCAAGGGACACTCGTCAGAACGGTCGAGTAAACGCGGAGGGAGCGATGAAGGCCTCGTTGATGATCGGGATTGCGACGGTTCTCCTCATCGGAGTCGGCTGGTTGTGGACGCGGTCAGGCCAGGCCGAGACCGCCATTCCGGTCAGGGTGGGCCAGACCGCACCGGATTTTACGCTGCAAGACCAAAACGGCAACACTGTCACCCTGAGCCAGTTTCTCGGCCATCATACGGTGGTGCTGTATTTTTACCCGAAAGACGACACTCCGGGATGTACGAAGGAGGCGTGTCGTTTCAGAGACGACATCGCCCGCTTCGAGGCGCTCAACGCGCGGGTGTTGGGCGTAAGTATTGACGGACTCGACTCCCATCGCACGTTTGCCGAGAAGTACCGCCTGAATTTCCCCCTCCTCAGCGATGAAGACCATCGGGTCAGCCGGGCCTACGGCGTGTTCAGCAGTTTTGCCGGCTTCTCCTATGCCAAACGGACGACGTTCGTGATTGGGCCGGACGGCACGATCGGGCGAATCTTCACGGACGTGGACCCGAACGATCATGCCGCCGAGTTGCTCCATTACCTGAACGATCTTTCCGTGCCTTCCGCCTCCGCCTCCGCTTCTGAAGGGTAGCGGTTGCGCGTTATCGGTCTGTCGTCGGGGACATCCGTCGATGGTATCGACGCGGCGCTGACCGATATTACCGGACACGGGCAGCGCGTTCGGCTCCGCCTCCTCGCCTATCGAACCTTCGCTTATCCTCGGGGGCTCCGCCCCCGTCTCCTGGCTCTCCAGAGCGGCGGACGGACGGAGGAGCTTTGCCATTTGAATGCCTACCTCGGGGAGCTGTTTGCAGACGCGGCAAGACGACTGGCCAAGTCTGCAGGCATTCCCCTGCGCGGCATCACGCTGATCGGCTCACACGGCCAGACCGTGGCTCACCGGCCCGTTCCGATCCGGGAAGGACGACATTGGGTCCGTTCCACGCTGCAGATCGGAGAACCCTCGGTGATCGCTGAACGCACTGGCGTACTCACCGTGGCCGACTTCCGACCTCGTGATCTGGCGGCCGGCGGACAAGGGGCGCCGCTGACACCGCTGATTCACCACCGGTGTTTTTCGCATTCCAGGCGCAACCGGTTGGTCGTCAATCTGGGCGGCATCGCCAACGTGACGTGGTTGCCGGCCGGCGGATCGCTCGACCGTCTGGTCGCGTTCGACACGGGACCGGGAAACATGGTGATCGACGGTCTCATGGAGCGCATCACCCGCGGGCGACGGACGATGGATCGAAGCGGTCGGACCGCAGCCGCCGGCACGGTGCGCACGGAACTGCTCAGGTCGCTGCTCAGACATCCATATCTTAGGCTCCCTCCGCCCAAGACGACCGGACGCGAGCTATTTGGACGTCCCCTCATCGATCGTGTGTGGAGACGGGTGTCGACGTCCATGCCTCCGCGCGATCTGATCGCCACGGTGACGGCTTTTACCGCGTCCTCCATTGCCGATGCGTATGACCGATTCCTCCGCCGCCGCGGGCTGGTCCACGATGTGATTGTGGGAGGA
This sequence comes from Nitrospirota bacterium, assembly GCA_016201825.1. Taxonomy (GTDB): domain Bacteria; phylum Nitrospirota; class Nitrospiria; order 2-01-FULL-66-17; family 2-01-FULL-66-17; genus 2-01-FULL-66-17. The sequence goes on from JACQCD010000078.1 coordinate 24,564, forward strand.
GGCGGGGTCTATAACAGCGTCTTGATGAAACAGTTGGCCGACGCGTTTGAGCCTGTTCCAGTGCGTTCGATGGCGGCGTACGGGATCGACCCCAAAGCGATCGAGGCAATGGCGTTTGCGCTCTTGGCGTATACGACAATGCAGGGAGAACCGAATAACGTTCCTCAGGTTACCGGAGCGCGCCATCCCGTGATCCTGGGAAAAGTCATCCCGACGGTGGATTAGAAATGCCCTAAAAGATGGCGTGAAGCTTGACATAGGGCTAGCCCGCCGTTAGAATAAAATCATCCTGTCGCATGCGTTGGCGTGGGATGATAGTCGAAGGGTTTTGGTCTGGCAGGGGGATGTGGCCACCGAACGGCTAGCCGGTAGGAGCCGCGGAAACACCACCGGGAGGCGATATGTTCGAGCGATTCACCGATCGAGGCAGAAAGATCATCATTTTGGCGCGGGAGGAGGCCGAGCGGCATCAAAACGACTACCTCGGTACCGAGCATCTCGTGTTGGCCGTCCTCCGCGAGGGAGACGGTGTTGCCTTAGCGGTCGTGAAGAAAATGGGGCTGTCGCCCGAGCAAGTGCGTTTGGAAATCGAACGCAACCTGCCCAGCGGAGGCAGCACGATGACGTTCGGAGAGATCCCCTTTACTCCCCGCGTGAAAAAGGTCATTGAGTTTTCGATCGAAGAGGCCAAGCTTCTCGGCCACAACTATATCGGGAGCGAGCACCTCTTGTTGGGGTTATTGCGCGAAGAAGAAGGGATGGGAGGGAAGATCCTCCGAAGCCTGGGGGCGAACCTGCTGACCGCGCGCCAGTTGACGATCAATTTGCTCAAGAAGAGTATCCCGCGCGAGAAGGACAAAAAGAGCAATACCCCCGCACTCGATGAGTTTGGCCGTGACCTCACACAGCTCGCGACGGAGGGGACGCTGGATCCGGTCATCGGACGGACGGATGAAATCGAGCGCGTCCTCCAGATTCTCTGCCGCCGCACCAAAAATAACCCCGTGCTCATCGGCGAATCGGGCGTAGGCAAGACGGCGATCGTCGAAGGACTGGCGCAGCGGATCATCGCCTCTGAGGTTCCCGACAATCTCCTCAATCGCCGAGTCATCGCGTTGGACCTGGGGTCCCTCGTGGCAGGCACCAAGTACCGCGGGCAGTTTGAAGAGCGATTGAAAGTCGTGATGAAGGAAATCGTCAGCGCAGGCAACATCATCATTTTCATCGATGAACTGCACACGTTAGTGGGCGCGGGAGCGGCGGAAGGGTCGATCGACGCGTCGAACATGCTCAAGCCGGCCCTGGCTCGAGGCGAAATTCAATGTATCGGCGCAACAACGCTTGATGAATACCGCAAGCATATCGAACGTGACGCCGCGCTCAAACGCCGGTTTCAGCCGATTCACGTTCATCCGCCAAGTCTGGACGAAACGATCAGAATTATTCGTGGCTTGAAAGATCGATACGAAGAGCATCACGGGATCATCATTACCGACGATGCCGTGGTCGAAGCGGTGCGCCTCTCCGACCGGTATATCACGGATCGTTTCCTGCCCGACAAGGCCATCGATGTCATTGATGAGGCCGGCTCTCGGGCGAAGTTGATGAATTACGCGCTGCCGGCTGATCTGCGCGGGTTGGAGCAGGACTATAAAAAAGTTGCCAAGGAAAAGGACGTGGCCATCAAGCTCCAGAATTTCGAAGAAGCGGTGAAGCTTCGCGAAGAAGAAGAGCGGCTGAAGAAGATGCTGGAGGATTCGAAACGCGAGTGGAAGAAGAATCAGGAAAAACAGCGCACGAGCATCACCAAAGAAGAGGTGGCGTTCGTGGTGGCCAAGATGACCGGCATTCCGCTCTACAAGCTGGAGGAGGAAGAATCCAAGAAACTCCTCCATATGGAAGAGGCGCTGCACAAGCGGGTGATCGGCCAAGAAGAGGCGATCACCGCCGTGTCCAAAGCCATCAGGCGCGCACGTGCCGGCTTGAAGGGCGAGCGCCGTCCGATCGGATCGTTCATTTTCTTGGGGCCAACGGGCGTCGGCAAGACCGAGCTGGCGCGCACCCTGGCGGAGTTCCTCTTCGACGACGAAGACGCGCTGATTCGGATCGATATGTCGGAGTACATGGAGCGGTTCGCCAGTTCTCGGTTGGTCGGCGCGCCGCCGGGATACGTGGGATATGAAGAAGGGGGACAATTGACCGAAAAGGTCCGTCGGCGTCCCTACTCGGTGGTCCTCTTCGATGAGATCGAAAAGGCGCACCCCGAGATCTTCAACATGCTCCTCCAAGTCCTTGATGATGGGGCGTTGACCGACAGCTTGGGCCGCAAGGTCGACTTCAAGAACGCCGTGATCATCATGACGTCCAACATCGGGGCGCGTATGATCGATAAGGGAACGTCGCTCGGCTTCCATCAGAGCGGGGAAAGCGGCGAGGTCAGCCGCATGAAAGACGACGTGATGGGGGAGTTGAAAAGGACCTTCAACCCCGAGTTTTTGAATCGGATCGATGAGATTGTGGTGTTCCATCCGCTGGATAAGAGCAACTTGATCAAGATTGTGGATATCCTGATCGAGGAGGTCAACACCCGTCTTGCGGAGAGGGGGATCCGGATCGAGCTGGCGGACGACGTCAAGCAATGGCTGACAGATGAGGGGTATCAGCCGCAGTATGGGGCGCGGCCGATGCGGCGGTGCGTGCAGCGCAACATCGAAGACCCTCTGTCTGAGGAGCTATTGCGCGGCAGGTTCAAGGAGAACAAGCGCCTCAAAGTGGTTCTCAAGGACAACACTCCATCGTTTGTCGAAGAAGAAGCCATGGCGGGGGTGTAAACACCCCCGCTTTTTTCCTCCCCTGTTTGTTTTCCTGCCGTAGTGTTTCTGTGATCGCCCCATGCTGATTCTTGGAATCGAAACCTCGTGCGATGAGACCGCGGCGGCCGTCGTGTCCGACGGACGGGTCATCGTTTCGGAGGAACTGGCGACTCAGTCCGGCGTCCACGGAAAATACGGCGGTGTGGTTCCTGAGCTGGCATCTCGGGGTCATGTGGAAACCATCGATCGCGTGGTTAGCCGGGCGCTTGAGAAGGCTGGTGTCGACAGCGGCGCGGTCAACGCAGTGGCGGTCACGGCGGGTCCGGGATTGGCTGGCGCCTTGCTCGTGGGGATTTCGTTTGCCAAAGCCTTCGCGTATGCCCTGGGCCGTCCCTTGATGGGCATCAACCATCTTGAGGGACACATCGTGGCGCCGATCTTATCCGGCCACGAGCTTCGCTATCCCGCGATCGCGCTCATCGTGTCGGGAGGACACACCCACCTTTACTACGTCGAAGCCTTCGGTCGATACCGATTGATCGGAAGGACCATCGACGATGCAGCGGGAGAGGCCTTTGACAAAGCGGCGTCGTGTCTCGGACTAGGATATCCCGGAGGGCCGGCGATCGATCACCTGGGAGCACAAGGCGACTCCACCCGCTTCGTCTTTCCTCGGCCTATGATGAGAGTGTCGCCGCATGGGGTGCATGGCAGGTTCGATATGAGTTTCAGCGGATTGAAGACCGCGTTCGTCAAGGCCGTCCGCGAGAGCGGGCCGGGAAACGGGGCGCACGCGGATTTGGCGGCCGGCTTTCAGCAGGCGGTGGTGGATGTCTTGATCGAGAAGACGGTCGCCGCGGCCGGGTTCTACAAGGTCCGAGAGGTCATTCTGGGCGGGGGCGTGGCGGCCAACTCACGTCTTCGTGTCGTCATGACCGAGCGCGCTGTCCTGGAAGGGTTCCGTGTGGTTCTGCCCACGCCACGGCACTGCACGGACAACGCCGCGATGATCGCGGTGGCGGCCTTTCATCGGTCGTCGGCCGACTTATCTTCATCGCTCGACCTGAACGCTGAACCCTCCTGGTCGCTGTAAACCCCGAGGGTCAGATGGTTTCATGGCGGCGGGGTGACAAGGTCATGAGGGGGCGGAAGAACGCGGACACTCGGTCTGTATGAAACAGGGCGGCGCCATTCGGGTGATCTTCATCACCGGCGCTTCATCCGGCATCGGGGAAGCTCTGGCCCGCCACTATGCGGCGCCCGGCCGAATCATAGGGTTGGTTGGGCGACGTGAAGACGCTCTCCGGGCCGTGGCCGAGCAGTGCAGGATGCGCGGCGCCTCGGTGGTGTGCTTTCCAGCCGATGTCAGGGACGCGGTCGCCATCCAGGGTGCCGCGTCCGTATTTCTCACGCAGGCGGGCGGTATCGATCTCGTCATCGCCAACGCTGGAATCAGTCGCCGCGACGATGAATGTCCCGGAAACGCAGGTATCCCTCGCGAAGTGATGGCGACCAATTTTCTCGGCGCTGTCCAGACCCTCATGCCCTTCGTTCCTGCCATGGAGGACGCAGGTTCGGGATCGCTGGTTGCGATTTCGAGTGTGGCCGGCGTTCGAGGCCTACCGAATGCCGGAGCGTATTGTGCGTCGAAGGCCGCGCTCAATATCTGGATGGAAAGTCTTCGTGTTCGTCTGCGGGGCCGGGTACACGTCATGACGGTGTGTCCGGGCTTCGTTGCAACGGCGATGACGGCGTCCAACCCGTTCCCCATGCCGTGGCTACTGACCTCCGATCAAGCCGCGACACGGCTTGAGCTTCCCCTCGAGTTTCGTCTTCCAAGGATCACGTACAATGGACGTCACCTTGGAGGCGAAGATGATCAAGATCCCGAAGCAGGAATACACGGCTGAGTTCAAGACACAGGCGGTCAAGCGAGTGGCCGAGGTAGG
>JACQCD010000008.1 GCA_016201825.1 Nitrospirota bacterium
GGCTGCCATCGCCGTCGACGTCGATCACCGTGCGGCCGGGGTTGGCGAACTGCGCGCCGATGGCCGCGGGCAGGCCGTAGCCCATGGTCCCCATGCTGCCGGAGGTGAGCCAGCGTCGCGGGTGTGCGTGGCGCAGGTACTGCGCGGCCCACATCTGGTGCTGGCCCACGCCGGTGGTGACGATCGCCTCGCCCTTCGTCAGCGCGGCCAGCGTCTCCATCACGGCCTGCGGCTGGATGAGGTCGCCGTCTATGCCAGGCACGGCGACGTCGGGCCGCGCTCCCCCGCCGAGATCGGCATCCAGTCGATTCGCGCGGGCGACATCGTGGGCGACCACACGGTCCTCTTCGGCGGCCTGGGCGAGCGCCTGGAAATCACCCACCGTGCCTCCAGCCGCGACACCTTCGCCCGCGGCGCGTTACGCGCGGCCCAGTGGCTGTCCGGCAAACCCGCCGGCTTGTACGACATGCAAGACGTCCTCGGCCTCCGCTGAAACTGCTTCGCGAGTGCCAACCCCGCTGCACGCGGCGTGATTGGCGAGCACGTATCGATAGTCTTTCCTCCTCAGCAAGATGCTGAAACACTTGGTCAAGTGTGCAGGCTGCTCAAAAAGTTCCAGCTGCGAGACCGCAGCGAGGAGGAACCCGGAGCGTACTGGGTCGTACGTGAGGAGTTCCGACGACCGAGAACGCAGCAGATGGACTTTTTCAGCAGCCTGCGAGGAGTTGACCTGATGGAGTGGCTCACCGACCCCCAAGCGTGGATCGCGCTGGTCACGCTGACCGCACTCGAGATCGTCCTCGGCATCGACAATATCATTTTCATCTCGATCCTGGCGGACAAGCTGCCTGCCGCGCAGCGGGCGCGGGCCAGGACGCTCGGCCTCGGTCTGGCGATGCTCACGCGCGTGGCGCTGCTGTTCTCGCTGGTGTGGCTCATGCGGCTCACCGCGCCATGGTTGACGGTGCTCGGTGAGGAAATCTCGGGGCGTGATCTCATCTTGATCGCGGGCGGGCTGTTCCTGCTCGCGAAGAGCACGGTGGAAATCCACGACAAGCTGGAGGGCGAAGCCAAGGGCGCCGCCTTGCGCGCTGCGGCGACGTTCGGGAGCGTGATCGGGCAGATCCTCCTCCTGGACATCGTCTTTTCCCTCGATTCGATCATCACCGCGATCGGCATGGCGAACCAGCTTCCGGTTATGGTCGCGGCGGTCGTGATCGCGGTGATGTTCATGATGGTGTCCGCCGGCGCCGTGAGCCGCTTCATCGACCGCCATCCCACCGTGAAGATGCTCGCGCTGAGCTTTCTGCTGCTGATCGGGATGGCGCTCATCGGCGACGGCCTCGGCATGCACATCCCGAAGGGATACATCTACTTCGCGATGGCGTTCTCGGTGTTCGTCGAATTGCTCAACCTCAACGTCCGTCGGCGCGGCCCGCCCGTCCAGCTCCGGGGGCCGCACGCCCCGACGGACGATCGCGCAGGGTGAGGGATGGAGTGATGCGATGTTTGAGGCGTGACCCTATGGGGAGGCGATGGTTGGCGGGGCGAGAATCAAGATCATAGGCCAGACCCTAACCCCATTCTCAGTGCATGGTTAGGCGCTCACAGGCTCATCAGGAATCTTGAGTAGCCGTTTTACTTCCTTCGCATCCTTTGAGTTATCACGACTTGCGTTGGATTGGAAGATAGAATTAGAGATAAGGATTAACAGTGTTCTGGCATCACCTACGGCACTGCGGTCAGGAACGAGCCCCAACTTGTGGAAGAGTCCATAGCATCGAACCGAATTGGTGGAAGAAGTAAGCTCACTTGCGTAACGCCGAATAGCGTCCGAGGCGCCGCTGAGGTCATCTGGTTTTCCCGAGCCAGGATTTGCATACCAACAGGCATAATAAGTCAGACCAAAAGAAATTGCACCAATAACCTTTGCCTGTTCGTGGACGGGATCAATGAGGAATTTCTGGATCAACTGGCCCAGCGAAAACACGATCACACCTCCAAGGACAGTCAGGGAAGATGTGAGAACAATCTTGAATAGGTCTGACATCTCTCTATCTCCACACCACATGCACGCCTAACGCTAGTTTTCAGCCGCGGCGGCTCATGATTGCACCGGCCGCCGTCGGCTGCAAAACTTTGTTAGGTCGCGACCGCATTGAGAGCAAACCTCTGCTCCAGGTCGGAGAGGCGGAAATCGGAGCGTTCCGAGATGCTCTTTTCCACTGTCGTCATGAGGACATCGGCTGGCCACAGCGACCAGCCGTGTAGGCCAGAGCCGGTCAAGGCACGCCGCAGCACATCGACATCCTTTTCCCGAAAAGCTGACGAAACGATGCACAGGTACACGCGTTCGACGCCCTCGCCGCGAAGGCCATCAGAGTGAAGCTTGGCGTACTCGATGAACTTCCGGTCTTCTGTGCCCAAAGCGAAGCCCTCGGTCCGAGCCTTTGCATCGATAATCACAGCGAAACGGTCAGGTCTGGCAAGAGCCAGACAGTCCGCCGCGCGCCCCTTGCCTTGTCCAAGGTTGCGGACTTGAAAGCCCAGAGCGCGAAAGGCGTCGGCGCACTTTCGTTCAAAAAGGAGGCTCGGCGGAAGGTCGGTGTCGAACCCTTGGGGAAGCCGATTCGACGCAAGTTCAAGAAGCGCCAAGAGACCCACCGGAAGAAACGGATGACGGGCAGTTGCAATTGGGCTGGCCGCTTCGAGGGCGCGCCCGCCCTTGCCAAACGGCACGCGCCCCCACCCTGGGAAGGTCAGAATGTCCACGAACTCCTGGGGCGCCGATGATAACCACTCCTTGAAGCGGTTGTTGAATGGAGCCAACCCGCCGAACCGATTCTGCACCCGGTGAGTCCGTGTTCCGATTTCCCGAGTTGCAATCCGAAGTTCAGCCTGCGACGGAATGTGGCCGTAATGACGGCACACTTTTGCGTATTCTCTGAAGAGCTCGTCTTCCTCCATCTGTGCCGAGGGCGCATTCGGCGACGACCCCGCTGCGGCGACGAGCTTCGAGTGGTTTGGCCAAAACCGCTTGACCTGAACAGCAGTCACGCCGCAGCGCTTAGCGAATACGGCCCTCCCTGGAGCTGAGCCGAGTTCGCGGATGGCGGCTCGCATGAGTTCGAGTATCCGATCCTTGTCTGGACGCGCTGGATTCATGATCCGATTTGTCCGTGCCTTCGCGACCTAACATAATACTAGACGGCACCCTTACCGTCTTTGTTTGCGACACACGGACACGTATAATCCGATCCTTCTATAAAGTCAATCGCTTTTGGGATATGCCGTTATGATGCCGTCTTTCACTACGGCAACTCCGGCAGTGTCACAGACCACGCGGTCGATCGCTCCGCTCATGGTATCCGCCTAGAGTGTCCTCGGATTCTGGAACCCTGTTGGGCGATCTGATAGGATGCGGACTCCGGGCGTCTCCGGACCATACTCATGAAGGATCTCTGGGGAGAGCCGGGGAGGAGCGCGTGCAGATGGCGACGGAAGGGGAGCGTGTATGCCCGTGATTCTGCAGACGGTGCTGTTGCTGGGACTGTCCAACGTGTTCATGATCTTCGCCTGGTACGCCCATCTCAAGAACCTGAGCGATCGCGCCTGGTACGTCGCGGCGTTCGCGAGCTGGGGCATCGCGCTGTTCGAGTACCTCTTGCAGGTCCCGGCCAATCGCATCGGCTTTCAGACGATGAGCCTGGCCCAGCTCAAACTGCTTCAGGAAGTGGTCACGCTGGTGGTGTTCGTCCCGTTTGCCGTGCTGTACATGCACCAACCGATCAAACTGGATTTTCTCTGGGCGGGGCTGTGCCTGTTGGGAGCGGTGTATTTCCTGTTCAGGTCGTGATGCCTGCGGGGGCGCGCGTCAGAACGTGTACGCCATATTGAAGAGCAGTCCCTGGAAGGTATCCGAGGTCTGTGCGGTGCGGTCGACGAATCGCTGGAACTTGTAGCCTTCGGCGAACGTGAGTGCCGACTTCGGCACGCGATACGCCAGTCCCACCTCGATTGACGGTCCCTGGAAGTCGCCCTGACTTTCGATGGTCCCGACCTTGGAGCGGCGCGTCAGCCCCGAGTAGGTGAACGTACCGTAGGTGGCGAATCCGGTGCGCCCGAGCGGATAACTGGCGAGGATGCCCCCGAAGGGTCCTTCCATCCTCTGAGTCTGCTCCTGCGCGGGAGACCCGGGCGGGAAGCTGATCGTGAAGTCGATGTACTTATACCCTCCAACGAGTCCGAAGTAGGGATTCAGGTAATACCCCACCGTGAGATCGGTGTCGATGCGCATCGTGTCGGCGTCCTGGGTTGATCCAACCGTCAAGCTGCTCAGCGGCACGGGGAACGCGCCCCGGAGGTACGTCGCGCCCGCGAAGAAGCCGCCATACCGGAGAATCAGGGCTGGACCGTACATCGCGCCCAGGCGCGACTGGAACGAACCGGCGGAACTCGAAGTCTTCCACTCGGCGAGCCACGGCTTGACGCTGACCGAGAGCTTGAGCGGCGCGGCGTGGACCGTCGCGCCGACGAGCACGATGCACGCGGTTAGGATGAGAGAGTGCACACGCATGAGTTCTCCCTGGGGTTGACGGTGGTCACGGCAGAAATGGCAGCGGCGCGTCGTCGCGCTCGATCGGAGCGCTCCGGGTCGGCGGCGGGACGGACGGGAATTGAGGCCGAACTGGAACGGGCGCCGGCGCCTGGACCGTTACGGCGGGTGGAGGCGGGGTGAGCGGCTTCCCCTCTGTTGCCGGTCGCGACCGATCCGATACCGGAGCAACGCTTGGAGCGGCCTTGATCGCCGCGGGCGCACTATCCGCTCGCGTGACGCGCGACGCGGCGCGGCGCGCCGGCTGGACATCGCGGGGGATCGGCGCGGGCGAGGTTCGTTTCACCGTACGGGCACGAACCGGTTCGGAGCGCGTAATCGGGGGTTCCGGGGCGGAGTCCGTGCCGCCGTCGCGGCTTGGCTCGGCGACCGGCGTGGGGTCCGGGATGGGGATGGCCGCGGCCGCCGGCTCGACCGAGACGGTCTGCGGCGCCGATGGTTCCGTCCGCCCTTGCGTGAACCACCACGCCCCCGCTCCGGCGGCAACGGCCAGGAGCGCGCCCGCCAGTCCTACGGCGACGATCCGCCCCCTGCGTTGCGAGGGAGGAGGGAGTGGGGGGCTCGGCCGGAACTGAGGTGTCGGCGTTTTCGCCTTGGGAAGGGCCGTCGTCGCGGTGGCCCCGCGCGGGGTGATCGAGGTCGCCTGCTTGAAGTCGGTGTTGTCGGCTTGAAGGTCCTTTTCGAACAGGCCGTGAAGGTACGTCGCCAAGTCGCGACCGGTGGGTAGCGGCCCCAGCGTGAGCAGGTGCTTGTCGAGGGCGTCCTGGAACGCCTGGGCGGTCGGATATCGATCATCAGGATGTTGGGTCAGCGCCTTGAGCACGATGGGATCGAGGTCCTTCGCGACGAGGGGATTCAGAGAGGAAGGCGGTGGGACCTTGGCGGTCCGCACGCGCTCGAGCGTCGCGATCTCGTTCTCGGCTTTGAACAATCGCTGTCCGGTCAACATCTCATGCAGGACGATGCCCAGCGAAAACACATCGGCGCGGTGGTCGACCGGCTTGCCCCACGCCTGCTCCGGTGAGAGGTACGCGAGTTTCCCCTTGATCATGCCGGTTTGGGTGTGGGTGGAGGAGGAGGCGGCTTTGGCGATCCCGAAGTCCACCAATTTGATGTCGCCGTTGTATCCGAGCAGGATGTTTTGCGGACTGATATCCCGGTGAATGATCCCGAGCGGTTCGCCCGACATGGTCTGACCGCGGTGGGCATGGTCCAGGCCGGACGCGATCCTCGCTGTGATCTGGACCGCGTGGTGAGGAGGAATCCATTGTCCGCGCTCCTTCCCCGTAGTGAGTACGGCGGCGAGGCTCTTGCCCATCACGTATTCCATCGCGATGTAGTACGTTCCCATCACGGTGCCGAAGTCATAGATCTGCACCACGTTGGGATGCGTGATCTGCGCGGCGATCTTAGCTTCGTTGACGAACATCTCGACGAATTCGGGGTCCTCCGTCAGATGGGGCAAAATCCGCTTGATCGCCAACACGCGCTCGAACCCGGCCACTCCAACCTGCCGAGCGAGAAACAGTTCGGCCATGCCGCCGCGTCCGATTTTCTTGAGCAGGACATAGTTACCGAATCGTTCAGTGGCGTTCACGGGGGCTCCGGTCGACGAACCGGCAGTAAGAATAGCATAGGAGCCTGTCCAGGAAAGGCCATCTGCGGCGTTGTCGGTCGGCCTTGCGTGCTCACGTACGAGCCAGTACGCTCCGCGCGCAAGGACCTCCCTCCGCCTTGCATCTGGCCTCCCCTGAACAGGCTCCAATGGCGGCTTACTCGGACGGGCTTATAGGGAATCCGGGCGTCAGGCCTCGGCCGTCCCACGGGGGGCCGTGCCTTGACCGTTTCCCGCCGATCGTGCGAAGATGGGCGGGTTTTGGGATTGGCGCGTGCATTATCTCCGCTTTCACTATAAGGACTTCGTCGGCTACGGGCGTCTGGAAGGGGATCTGATTCGGGTCATCGAAGGGGACCTGTTCGGGACCTACAAGGTCACCGAAACGACCGTTCCCTTCGCGGCCGCTCGGCTCCTCGTACCCTGCCTGCCGTCAAAGATCGTGGCCATCGGTGTCAATTACAAAGATCACGCGGCGGAGTTCAAGAAGGACCCGCCGTCGGAGCCGCTGATCTTTCTCAAGCCGCCCAGCGCGCTCCTCGCGCCGGAAGAAGCGATCGTCTACCCGGAGGGCGTGACCAAGCGGGTGGATTACGAAGGCGAACTTGCGGTGGTCATCAAGCGCCGCGCGCGGGGGGTGACCCTGGAACACGCGCCGTCGATGATCTTCGGGTACACCGCGTGCAACGACGTCACGGCGCGGGATCTCCAGAAGAAAGACGGGCAGTGGAGTCGCGCGAAGGGATTCGACACCTTCTGTCCCCTGGGGCCCGTGATCGCGACCGACGTGGAGCCGTCGACGCTTCGCATCCAGACCGTGCTCAACGGGGAAACCAAGCAGGATGCTCCCGTGTCGTCGATGATCTTCGACGTGCCGACCTTGGTCAGCTACGTCTCATCGGTCATGACGCTCTTCCCGGGCGACGTCATTACGACGGGAACGCCCGCGGGCGTGGGGCCGATGCGGCCGGGGGATGTGGTCGAGGTGCGGATCGAGGGGATTGGCCGGTTGCGCAACCGCGTCGTGTAGGGCGCCCGTCCATGAATGGTCATCTGCGGCGTTGCCGCTGCGCGTCCGGTGCTCACGTACACACGGAGTACGCTCCGCTCCGGTGCTCGCGGCGCCTTGCAGCTGACGCATTCCTGAACGGGCTCTAGGGAGAAACGTTATGGCGGGGTCGTACATTCAAGGGCGGTTTGCCGAGCGGATCGGCGGCGCGAAATTCGGCAAGTCGACCAAGATTTATAAGTTCGAGAAGATCAAACGCGCCAAGGCGGCCGCGCAGAAGGCGCATCCCGGGGTCGAGTTGCTGGACTTCGGGGTGGGCGAACCCGACGATATGGCGTTTCCCGGCGTCGTGGAGACGCTGCAGCGGGAGGCGGCGCGCTGGGAGAACCGCGGGTACGCCGACAACGGCATCGCGGAGTTCAAAGACGCCGCCGCGCGTTATCTCGATCGCGTCTTCGGTGCGCCGGGAATCAACCCGCAGACCGAGATCATCCATTCGATCGGGTCGAAACCCGCGCTGGCCATGCTACCCGCGGTATTCATCAATCCCGGCGACGCGGCGCTCGTGACCGTGCCGGGCTATCCGGTCATGGCCACGCATACCCGGTGGTACGGGGGGCGCGTGGTCGACCTCCCGTTGGTGCAGGAGCGCGACTATCTTCCCGATCTCTCCGCCATCAAAGCCGCGGACCTCAAGCGCGCCAAGCTGCTGTATTTGAACTACCCCAACAACCCCACCGGAGCCTCCGCCACGCGCGCGTTCTATGAAGAGGTCGTGCGGTTCGCCAAGCGGCACAAGCTGATCGTGGTGGTCGATGCCGCCTACGCCGCGCTGACGTACGGGGAGCCTCCGCTGAGTTTCTTGTCTATTCCAGGCGCGAAGGACGTGGGGGTGGAGCTGCACTCTTTGTCGAAGGCGTACAACATGACGGGGTGGCGATTGGGCTTCGTGGCCGGTAGTCCGCTGATCGTCTCCGCGTTCGGCATGGTGAAGGACAACTGCGATTCGGGGCAGTTCAAGGCGATCCAGCGCGCGGGGATCTACGCGTTGGATCACCCGGAGATCACCGCCGAGATCGGCAAGAAGTACGAGCGGCGGTTGCGCAGGTTGACCGACACCCTCGGCGCGGTCGGCTTTGACGTGAAGATGCCGCGCGGGTCGTTCTTCCTCTACACCCGAGCCCCCAAGGCGATCCGGGGCGGGCGTCGCTTCAAGAGCGCGGAAGACGTCTCCGAATTCTTGATTACCGAGAAGCTAATCTCGACGGTTCCGTGGGACGATGTCGGGCACTACCTCCGGTTTTCGGCGACGTTCCTGGCGAAGGATGGAGCCGACGAGCAGCGCGTCCTGGACGAGCTGAAGGCCCGGCTCTCCGATTTGGCGCTGGTCTTTTGAGTGGCTAGAGGGTGTCCGAGTATTCCGAGATTGGAGCCTGTTCAGGAGTGGCCAGATGCAAGGCGGAAGGAGGGTTTGCGCGCGGAGCGTACTGGCCCGTACGTGAGCACGTAAGGCCGACTGACAACGCAGCAGATGGCCGCTCCTGGACAGGCTCCTAGGCGGCAGGGACGCGCTGAGCGTGCGGGCGTACATCGGCGTCGGGTCGAATCTCGGTGATCGCGTGGGTCACTGTACCGCTGCAGTCGAGGCGCTCGCGCAGCTTGATCGGACGCGCGTGACGGCGTGCTCGCCGTGGTATGAAACCGAGCCGGTCGGCGGTGTCGAACAGGGCTGGTATTTAAATGGAGCCGTTGA
>JACQCD010000089.1 GCA_016201825.1 Nitrospirota bacterium
CGGATGTCGAGGGTTGTAAGTTTCTCGGTCACGTGGTGATCTCCCGAAGAGGAAAAATCTTACAACCATTATAGTTGACTGAGATGTGATGAGCAAGGGAGAGAGTTCGATGCGGTGCGGATGGGGCGAGTGTTCCGTGCGCGTCGAGCAGGTCCTCTGCAGGCGCTAGGCGGCAGGGCGGGAAATGCGGATTTCGGGTGCTGGTTCCAGTTCCTGCGGTCGTCCCATCAGGTACCCCTGGACGGGGTCGATGCCGAGATCGCGGACGACCTGCAATTCCTCCGGGGTCTCGATGCCCTCCGCGATGATGCCTTCCTTGGAATAGTTGCGCAGCGCCAGGACGAGGTCGCGCAGAAACGTCAAGAATTGCCGCGACGAGCTTGCCTGGACGATCGTCGAGCGATCCATTTTGATGTAGTCCGGAATGAGTCGTGCGATAAACGGCAAGGAAATGAACCCGGCCCCGAAGTCGTCGATCGCAAACTTGTATCCCTGCGCCCGCCATGCGGTCGTCGTCTTGAGGTGTCGGTCCACGTCGTGGAGGGCTTCGGCTTCGGAGATTTCTAGAATGACCTCCGTGCCGGGAGGTTTCGGGAGGGACTGGAGTTGATCGAGGACCGCAAAACTCACGTTGATAAAGACCCGGTTCAACCCCGCCGCCACGGCCGCCTTAAGCTGTAACCGAAAACACAGGCACTTGAGCTCGGTGAGTTGCCCCACCGCCTGATACCGCTGAAAGAGTTCCCCGATGCTGAGTTTTCCCTGAGGGTCCCGGCTGAGGGCCTCGTACCCTAAGACCTTTTTGGATGTCCGATCCACCACGGCCTGAAACACCACCCGCACCGAGTGTTCGTCCAAGCGGTATTCTTCCTCGCCGATGTGGACCTTCTCTCCACCCCGTTTGGCGAGGTACAGCGCCCGATCCGCCAAGCGGATCAAACTTTCGACGGTCTGACCGTGCTCGGGATAGAGCGCGGCGCCGATGCTCACGTCCAAGCCGAACTGGCGCCGTTCACTCACCTGCCGGATGCCGTTCCGGATCCGGCCCGCCGCGGTCAGCACGCCCTCCCGGCTGGTACCCGACAGCATGACCAGGATCTCGTCACCCCCCCATCGAAACACCAGGTCCGATCCGCGAGTCGCTTCGAGCACGACTTTGCTCACGTCCTTGAGGACCTCATCCCCAATGTGGTGCCCGTGATCATCGTTCACGGTTTTGAAATGGTCGAGATTGCACAACAGCAGGGCGAACATGCCTCCCCGACGGGCGACGCGGGCGAGTTCTTCGTCGACGCGTTCTTTGAAATATTGCCGGTTAAATAGGCCGGTTAACGCGTCCCGCATCGCCTGTTTCTCAAAGAGCTGCCGCATCCGCCCAAAGGTGACGCGTGTGTGAAGGACATACGCGCAGAACAACGCGATCAAGATCACGAGTCCAGGCAATCCCCGATACGCGAAGAGCTGGATCAGGTCGGACTGTTTCGATTCACTATCGAGCAGGATGTATGACGTGAGCACCGTCACGCCGACAAACACCACGAGGAGGGTCAGCGTGAGTGTCCACAATTGCCACTCCCGCCGTTCGATCTGCCGGAGGTCGTATTCGACGGGAGTGTCGGTGGACGCCAGTGTGGTCGGTGGGAGCGGCATGAGCTTCTGAAAGGATACCCGGCGACCGCCGACGGTCAAGCGGTTGACCACGAGGCCGCTCTCTCGTTGAAGATGAGAGCGGAGAGAGCCTTGGCTTATACTTTCTTGGTTCTTCCCGTCCCCAGCGCTTCGATCACCCCGGCGGCGAGCAGCGGGAACATGATCTCGTGGTGGCCCGTCAAGGTGTAGCCGTGGCCGCCGGCCTGCGTCGGTCGTCGCACGACGTTGGTCACGGGGCGGTACTGCTGGAGGAAGTCCATGTTGACGGTGGTGAAGTCGACGACGCGGTGACCGAGGTTGCGGGCGATCGTGAGGGCTTTCAAGAAGACTTCGGGCAGCAGGACGGCTGATCCCAGGTTGAGGTAGACGCCGCCGTCGAGGTGGGCGACGACCGACGTGAGGCGCTTGAAGTCTTCCAGCGACGTGGCGCCGATCGCGGCGCCGTCGGCTGAGGGGTGCATGTGGATGATGTCGGTGCCGATCGCCACGTGGACCGTGATGGGGATGCCGAGGCGGCTGCCGGTGGCGAGCAGGCTCATTGTCTTGTGAGGGAACGCGCCGTGGCAAATGAAGTCGCCCACGGCCTGACCGAGGCCGATGCCCTGCTTGGCGCCGTGCGCGATCGCGCCGTTCAGCAACTCGGCCGTGTCGCGCGCCATGCCGAAGCTCCCGGTGTCGATGCCCGCTTCGACTTCTTCAGACGTCTTGCCCACCAGCGCCAGCTCCAGGTCGTGGATGATCCCGGCGCCGTTCATCGCCAGGCACGAGATCACCCCGCGCTTCATCAAGTCGATCAAAATGGGATTCAGGCCGACCTTGATCGGGTGGGCGCCCATGCCCACGATCACGGGGCGCCCGGTGCGGGTGGCGCGGACGATGTCGGAGATGACGGCCTTGAGCGTGCGGGCCGCCAGAATGTCGGGCAGGCTGTTCAGAAAGCTCGCCACGCTTTGGCCCTTGCGATGGGGACGGCCGATGTCCTCGACCCGAACCTTGCTCGCGCGTGATTGGGTGGAGTACGTCTTCACCCGCGAAAAGTCGAGGGGTGGGAACCGGGGAGGGCGGCGAGGGGGCTTCAACGTGCGTTGATCGGGGCGGTCACGGCGAGCCCCGACGTCGTCACCGACTCGCTGGGAAGAGCGCGTCTTCTACGAGCTCGCACAAGACGTGACCGAGGGTGATGTGCGTTTCCTGGATGCGTGGTGTGTTGTCGGACGGGACGATGAAGGCGTAGTCGACCATGCCCGCCAGCTTGCCCCCATCCTTGCCGGTGAATCCGATGGTGACGATCCCCAGGGATTTGGCGGCCTCCACCGCCCGGAGGACGTTGGGGGAATTGCCGCTGGTGGTGATGGCGATGGCGATGTCCCCCTTCTGTCCGAGGGCCCGCAGTTGGCGCGCGAACACTTCCTGGAAATCGTAATCGTTGCTGATGCTGGTGATCACCGATTGGTCGCACGTCAACGACAGCGCCGGGAGCGCGTCGCGGTCCCGATGAAATCGGTTGACGAATTCCGCGGCCAGGTGCGAGGCATCGGTTGCGCTGCCCCCGTTGCCGAAGAGGAGCACTTTGTGCCCCTTTTTAAAGCCGGTGATGAGTTTCTTCGCCACCTCCGCGACCTGGTCGCCGTAGCGGGCGAGAAACGCTTCTTTGACGCTGGCGCTCTCTCGGAAGGAGCGTTGGATGTGTTCAATCATGCGGAATAATCCTCGGACGCGGGCAGCCAATGAAGCGGTTCATTCTAGCGAGGCCCGTCGCGGGTTGTCAAGGTGAGGGCCGACGGCTATCCTCTATCGTGTCGCGCGGACGATTGCGCGACCTATTTCCATTTGGGATGAGGGATGATGGGGGGCGGCGTGGCGGTGGCGTGGTATCAGGCGGTGTGGTGGTCGGTGTTGGCGGCGGTGGTCGTCGCGGCGGGCGCCGCGGGACTGGCGATGGCGTGGCGGCGGTTGTCGCGACGCGTGCAGGAAGCCCGAGACCGGCGGCGGGAGCGGTACCGCGCGGCCCTCGATCGCGTTCAGACCGACGGTGCCGTGGACGCGCAGGTCGTCTCCGAATGGTCGCGGGCGCTCGGGGACGGCGTCTTTCGCGATTGTCTGGCGGATGCGATCGACCGAGCGGACGCCGAAGCGCGGTCGCGTCTCATTGCGTTCTGCGAACGGTCGGGCTACGTCGTTCGACTGTGCCGAGCCGCGTGGAGCGTGTGGTGGTGGCGGCGCGCCGTTGCGGCGCGATGGCTGGGGCGGCTCGGGAGCCGCGAGGGCATCTCCGATCTGATTCGCCTCTCCGATGATCGCTCGTTGCACGTGCGGTGCGTGGCGATCAGCGCGCTGGGGGCGCTCCGAGACCCCCGCATCGAGCCGATGCTCTTGAAGGCCCTGGACACGACTGGGGGTGGGCGCGAGACCTCGTCGCATCGTCGCGTGCCGATCGAGGTCGTCACGGCGGCGTTGATCGCGCAAGGGGCCTCGATGATCTTGCCGCTGTTGTCGCGATTGCAGGAGGGCCCGACCGCCGTGCGCGAGGCGGTGGCGAACGTGCTGTCGTGCGTGCCGGAGGCGCACCCCCGCGTGCGCGCCGCGCTGTTGGGCGCGTTACGCGATGCCGACGCCGAGGTGCGGGCGCGCGCGGCCCAGGCGCTCGGACAGATCGGCTACGTCGGCGCGGTGGTGCCGTTGGCCGACGCGCTCTCGGACACCGCGTGGTTTGTGCGGCTGCGCGCCGCCCGCGCGCTGGGACTGTTGGGCCATGCCGGCGCCATCCGCCCCCTCGTCGCCGCGCTGACCGACGAGTCATGGCAGGTGAGAGCGGCCGCGGGCGAGGCCCTCCGACGCCTCGGGGATCCGGCGGTGCCCGCGCTGGCCGATTGTCTGTTGACCAGCCGCGACCGGTATGCCAAGGAACAGATTGTCGAAGAGCTGCAGCGGACCACGTTGATCGGGGAGCAAGTCAATCTGCTCGACATTCAGACAGGCGCGGGATTTGCCGCGAGACGGTTGTTACGCGAGGTCGCGCGACACGGCGCGACGAGGATCTTGCTGGACGCCCTGCGTCGCCACCCGAAGGCGGCGGTTCGGCGCCGCCTGGTCGACGTGCTCGGGCGGGAACCGTCCCCGCGCGTGATCGCGGCGCTCCACGACGTGGTGACGGCCGATCAGGACGCGGGGGTCAGGGAGGCCGCGAGTCGGGCGCTGACGGCCGGCTCCCGGCGCCCGCCGGGTGATGTGGTGGAAAGACGCGCGGCGTGATCCGTCAGGTACTGCTCTGGTCGGTCCAGGCCGTCGTCGTATACGTGAGCGCCGCCGCCGTGATCCACCTGTTGCTCGGGTTGGCGGGGGCGTGGTCGGTGATCCGTCACCGCCGGCATGGTGATGCCCCGTCCCGCTCCGGGCGCGGCGAGGCGTCCGCGGCGCTTCCGGTTTCGGTGGTGATGGTGGAGGAGAATGACGATCCGACCATCGAAGACCGTCTCGATGCCCTCGCGTCGCTCGATTACCCCGCCCTCGAAGTGATCGTCGTATCCGACGGCCCGATCGGCGCGCACCTGGCCCGCGCCATGGCACGGCTCCACGCGGAACCGATCGACCTCATCTACCGTCCGGTGATCGCGACCGCGCGCGTGACCGCCTGCTATCACGCCGCGACGGCGCCGAATCTGGTGGTCCTGGAAAAGCAGCGGACGACGGTGGCTGACGCGTACAACGCCGGCCTCAACGCGGCGCGCAGTCCCTTCGTGTGCGTGCTCGCGGCCGGCAGCCGCCTCGATCGCTGCGCGTTGAGCCGGCTCATGGCGTCGGTGGCGGAGGACCCGGAGGGCATCGTCGCTGTCTCCGGGATCGAGAGGACCATGGACGCACCGGCGGCCGGTACCGCGCGGCGGCGCTCCGCGGCGATCCTCTGGTCCGTGATCGAAGGCGCCCGCACGGCATTGATTGCCGCGGGGCTCGGACCGATCATGGGCATCCTCGCTCCGCCGCGCGGATGTCTCCTGGTCCAGAAAAAGGCCGTACTCCGCGTTGGAGGGTTCGTCCACCGTCACGGGGCCGAATACGCAGACCTCCTCTTTCGGATCAGGCGGGCGCTTGCCGGCCAGGGGCTTCCCCGCCGGATGGTCTTTCTCCCGAAGCCGGTGGCCTGGATTCCGGGGC
>JACQCD010000090.1 GCA_016201825.1 Nitrospirota bacterium
AACCGCACACGCCGTCATTCCACCCTCGGCTACAAGTCACCCATCCAGTTTATGGAGTCCTGGATCAGTGATCAGCATGAGGAAAAACTGGTAGCATGAAACTGGCCCGCTGGAAGACGAAAAACAGGGGGAACCTCAGTTCAAAATATTTGCGCACTTGAACCCGTCCCTTCTTTGTCATATACGAAAACGGCTGCATCCCCGCTTGTTCGTATTTTTTCCGAGTGTCCTCATCGACCGCGAAATACAGACTGTTTCCCATAATCATGGCAAACTGTACCGAACCATTGGAAATCCCGACACCACCAAAGAATCGGCCTGTTCGCACCGGGCCAATGGGTTCCAGAAGCTCTAAAACGTATTCCGTATATTCGATGCTGGCGGTCAAGGGTTTCAACCCGCATTAGGTGGCTCAAAGAACCCGGTCATTTGCTGTAACCGCCCATCAACCCCGTACATACCATAACTTGCTCCCTGGGCGAGTATGTTTCCCTTGCCGTCCACCATGTTCCAATGCGTAAGACTCCGATCATGGTGGTTTTTAAAATCGGTCGTCACAAACCTTACTCCAGGCACGTTCTTGTGAAGTTCCGACATGTAACCAGACAATTG
Source organism: Nitrospirota bacterium (assembly GCA_016201825.1). Classification (GTDB taxonomy): domain Bacteria; phylum Nitrospirota; class Nitrospiria; order 2-01-FULL-66-17; family 2-01-FULL-66-17; genus 2-01-FULL-66-17. The sequence goes on from JACQCD010000090.1 coordinate 613, forward strand.
GCCATATCCTGTCGCTTGAGTGATCGGATCGGTGTACACGCAATCAGGACTTAAGCATTGCTCGAACAATTGCAGCCTCTTCGACGCGTCTGCCTCGGACCATGATCGCGTGTAGGCGTCCCAAGTGTTCTTATGTGAATCGTCTTCCATTGTCGCCTCCAGGTATGAAAACGGTTGAGAGTTACATTGACCGCTATTACGATTGACTCCTAACGCGTGAATTCGGAGGACGGCAACAAGCGCAGATTTGTGATGGTCCGCTGGAATGATTGGTTGGGCGGCTCTCACGGAGTGTTTTCTGCGATACGCCACAAAACACCCGAGGGATCAATGAGCACGAAATCACGCATTCTCCATGGCCTCTGTTCGGGGGGAAGCATTTTTACGCCGTACGTCTCTGCAATTTTTCCTTCTTGGATTTTTTCCCACCACGCGTCAACACTCTCGACCAAGAGGTGCATCATAAAATTCTCAGCAAGCTCTTTTACGTAGAAATTTTGCAGGAGAAAGCTCACATTTTCGTGGTGGAAATACGCAATGCCATCGGAGTCCGACGCCAAGGTAAAACCGACATCCCGATAGAACCGCTTTGAAAGCTCGAAATCCTTGGCAGGCACAAAGGCCTTCAGTTCAATGGTATTCAGTGTACTCATCGGCCCTCCGCGCTCGATGCCCAACTTACAATTAGGCCTGAATCATGTACTGTCGGATGCTGTCCAGCAACGATTGCGCTAAGAGCAGCTCACCACGAGCTATACGACGATAGGCTTCATGGGCCGAAGCAAGACCTTTGCCGATGGACCGATCAATCTCGTCTTCGGGTGGAACAAACGCAAGGCCCTTCGATTTTGTGACGGTGGCTTTCATCACATCCCGAGGGTCGTAACGGACCTCCGTGGGCAGGCTGTACCACAGGGAGGGACGAGACTCCGCGAGGCTGATACAGAGCACATCGATATACGCGTCGGCTATCCCAGCAGGCACTCATTGTTATGAGCCATTGTTCGTGATGACTGCAATGGTGAGCGATCTATAGATATTAAGCTGTTTTTTTGTTAGACAGGAAAAGAATTCTTGATCCGCGTTCTCGATAGCCACAATAGCCTTCCCTATGGCCTTTTTCCCATGGCTGGTAAACTGGACGTTTATTGCTCTACTGTCTGAAGTGGACTGCCTTCTTAAGACGAACCCATCTCCTTCAAGCTTTCTGATCGACTTTGAAACGGTCATTTTGTCAATTTTCGCGTGTTCGACGATATGAGCTTGGGTTGTCGGCTCATGGGTTTCCTCAAACCATTTTAAAGACGCCATGATCGCAAACTGTGTGTGAGTGATTCCGTACTCGCTCAGCACGTTGAAAAGTTTTCGCTGCCACAATGCCGTGATTTTCCAAAGGAGGAACCCTGCGCTCTCATCGGCCTTATCATACTTAAAGGGTGAGGACTCAGACATTGCTTGCCCGTTCAATCAGCTTTTCTGTTTGCTCGTTCATCCCATTCGCCACATCTTCCGCCACGAGCTTTCTCCACAGGAAGGAGAAGAAACCCTCAATGCTCACGGCTGTCTTTATCTCCAGCACATCGCCCCGCGTTATAAATTCATGCGATCCGTACATTCTGGCCAGTGGGAATCGTGTTAAATCAGTGAACGCTTTATTGGGCTCCACGGTGACCAGTTCAATCGTCACCTTCGGACCCCCTTTCGGTTTCAGCAGGAAGGTGTTCCCGGCTTTGAACTCGCCGTCCAATTTGGCATATTCAATATCGTTCTGCCATGTATGCCATTGATTGACGTCCATCCACACGCTCCATACGCGATCCGCTTTCAGTCCCTTTACTTTTTTGCTGTATGTTTTGCTCCACATAGCCTCCTCCTGGAATAACTTATGAGGCCTATAGTAAACCGAGTTACTATGTATTGCAACGGTTATTTGCAATCGGCTCACGTGGAGGACTAAGCGGTTGGTTCCCTCACTGAACGTTCCAATACCTGTGATCATCGAGAAAGAGCTGGCCAAATTGAGACGCAATCTCAAACTCTCGCTCTAAAGACACCCCGCCCGAACGCAGGAGTTCGCTCATGGCAAGGAAGTACGACTCCAGAGCCGGGGGACAGATGACGAGCGCCCGGCCGCCTGATGTGCCAACCCTGTAGCGATGTGGGATCCCTTGCGGGATGACCACGCCGGCGCCCGGCAGCGCGTGAATGGTCTCGTCCCCACGAGTGAACGTGTACTCCCCCTCGATCACGAAGAACGTCTCCGGTCCGCGAGGATGGGTGTGCAAGGCCGGTCCCGTAGACGGTGGATGAATCATCTCGATGAGCGCATACGCGCCTGAGGTCTCCGCCGTGGCCACACGCACGGTCATGGTGATGCCACGAAAATGAAATGATGAATTCTTCATAGAAACGCCACGGCGCCCGGCGGCACTCTGTTGCACCACGCCCTGGCTCGTGATCTCCCTCTCCGCGCTCGGGCTGGGCGCGATCACGGGATATTTCGACTATGTGCTGCTCCCCGGATCGCGGATGGGCCCGGCGACCTGACGCGGGTTCCCAAGCTTCTTCAAACCCGCCTCGCTGCCCGAGATGATCCGCCTGCAGATGAGTGCGGATTACTATCTGGTGTATTGAGGTGTGTGAGGGGTCGCACTTGCAACAGGTGTCGCACGGGGCATTGTGATCTGCGTTCGGTTCAACGCCGGGTTCACAACCTCAGAGATCGCACACCAAACTTAAGCCTGAGTCTCCGCCCCCCGTGCATGCGGATCTCGGTGACGACCTGCACGGGATGAACCGCGGCCGGCAACATGAATCCGGCTCACCCCGCCAGCACTCGCATGCGTTCGTGCCATCGATCGAGATGCTCCAGGTGTTTGGGTAAGTGGTAGTGCCCGCTGTACAAGTAGTTGCCCAGGATACCCAGGAGGTCAAAATCCACGAACCGGGGACGCTCGTCTACCAGAAAGGCGCGCTGCGACAGCATCTGGTCCAAGGGATTGAGTCGCGCCTCCAGTTCGCGCTGGAGATCGTCCTGGTTGGCGGCCCACGTCGCGAGACAGCCGGGGCCGAACTTGCGCTCCTTGTGTCGCACCATCATGGTGCGGTCATACAGATCCGGAATCCACTCTTCGTAATAGATGTCGTTGAGCTTGAAACCCACAGCTTCGACATCGGATTCGATGTACCGGGCGAGGATGGCCTGGATACCTTCGAGCGCCTGAGGAAAGAGGTCCAGCCCGAACGTGCGGTCGACGTACCGCGCGATGTCCTGGCTCTCGTCGCTCCGCTCCCAGATCACACGGTCGCCATCCTCCAGCAACGGGATCTTGTAATACTGCCCCTGGCTCTTTTCGACGATCAGACGGCGGTCGGAGTACGGCAGGTTGACCACGTGGTGGTCGGCCTTGGCATACCGAAGCATCACGTCGATCGCGATGCAAAACGGCGAGGCTGGGTGTTGATAGAGCGTGATCACGAGGGAAGCCCCACACCGTGGCCGGTAACGAGCTCCTTCATCGTCTCAAGACCCCCGTGGAGGCAGGTTGTCGCGTGGTTCATCACGCCCGACTCCGAATCGACGCCCAGCGTAGTGTGCATCGAGGGTGAGTGTCAAGCCGCACGCTCCCGGATCAGCGCGGCCAGCGCAGCGAGGTCCGGCCCGAGGTCCATCGCGCCCACGCCGCTAAAAGATAACCGCGGATACCCCTGGCCCATCCAGTCCATGGTTTGTGCTATTGCCGTGCGACAAAGAAGACACAACAGCCTCACGTCAGCAGCGTTCGCACCCCTTTTCCGTGGACTCAAATCCCAAGAGTCCTCCGCGCCGATCAAATTCCAGCCGGCAGCACCCAAGCAACATCGCTTTGATCTGTTCGCGACCCCGCTGGACGCGGGATTTCGCCGCGGAGAGGGAGATGCCCAGCCGGTGGCCGACTTGTTGCTGGGTCAATCCTTCCAGTTCGGATAAGAATACGGCGTCGCGATAAGCCGCCGGCAGCCGCTCGATCATGGGACGCACGCACGCGGCCAAGATCTCCAGCGGCGGCACGTCGTCGGGCGCCACGTCGGGCCACGTCTCGGAGAGATCCTCTGTGGGCCGATGGCGGCGATAGGCGTCAATGATGGCATGGCGGGCGATTTGATAGAGCCACCCGCGAATTCGGCGGCGGTCGTTGAGGGTCCCGATCTTCGCGTGAATTTTCAGGAAGACCTCCTGCACGAGATCCTCCGCGAGGTCCGGGTCCGAGACTCGCCGTTGGATGAAGCGCCGCAGCGCGATCCGGTAGTCCTCCCACAGGGTCTCAATCATCGCGTCCTCGCTCATTGGCAGCCGCACCCGCCCGAGGCCGGCGGGCCGCAGCACTCGGCCTTGTCGGTGGGCTCGCAGCACGACGCCTGCTCCGCGGACGGGCAGCAGGAGGAGGCCGCGGCCGTCTGTGCCGCCTTGCCCGCCCAGAATCGCCGGAGGCTGTCGGAGAGATCCCTCGGTGGCGTGGGCGCAGCCGGGACAGACTCTTGGCGACAGACCTCGCGGAGGATCGCCCCGACGATCATCGCCGTGGGTGCCTCCTCGTATGCTCGGCCTTGGAAGACCCACACCCGGCAGTTGACCTCTCCGTTGCAGGCACACTCCTCACAAGACTCGCAGCGGCTCTCGCGAAACTCCAGCGCGATGTCGTGCCCATTGATCCGGATCGTCGGCGAACTGACAAAACCCAGGGCCCGGGCCTGCTCCTCCGACTCGACGAGGATCTTCCGAACCCTGACGTCAACCCCCGCCACGTCCAGCATCTCCGAGACCTGGCAGAGGGCGTCCTGAAGGTTGGCGTCCGTGCTCGTACACCGGGTACAGACAGTGAGGTCGAGATAGAGAAATTCCAGATCGATCATCCGTCGCGTCGCCTGTGCGGTCTCCGGTCTGTTGGTCAATGTGCTCATGGTGGTCCTCCTCTCGGTGGATGCCCCAACCGGGGCGTCACCCCTCTAGACGGAGACCCTGTACAAAAGACGCAGCACGCTCGGCCCGCACTCTTCACCACGACGGCCTATGCCGAGGTACGGCAGGTAGATGGCCCGGTCGTTCCCCGCGCGAAACGGAGTATGGCATCGACCGCGAGGCAGGAGGACCATGGCGTGCCGACTCATATTCATTGCGCGAACCCAGCATAGTGCGGCTCGTGACCGCTGGTCAAGCGATGCGTTCGCGGATCAGCGCGGCCAGTGCAACAAGGCCCGGCTCGATATCCGCCACGGCCACGCCGCTGAAGGACAGCCGCAGAGACCCCAACGGCGGATCATCCTGGGGGAAGAACGGCTCGCCCGGCATGAACGCGACGCCGCGCTCCAACGCCGGGGCGAGCAGCGTGCGCGTGTCAACCCGGTGCTGGAGACGCAGCCAAAAGAAGAGGCCTCCGGCCGGAAGTGACCAGTCCGCGAGCGCTCGAAAATGGTGATCGAGCGCTCGGGCCATCGCGTCGCGCTTGATGCGGTAGAGGGTCCGGAGCCGATCGAGGTGCGCGGGATAGCCCGGATCGGTCAGCAGGCGCACCGCCCACCACTGCCCCACCCGGTTGGTGTGGAGATCGGCGGCCTGTTTGAGCTTCACCAGCGTGGGGTACAGGTCGGCGGACGCCGCCAGATAGCCGATCCGCAAACCGGGCAGGCCGATTTTCGAGAAACTGCCGAGGTAGATCCACGGCGCGCGTTCGAGCCCCACGCAAATCGGCGTTCGATCGACGGCCTCGTATGCCAGCTCGCGGTACGGATCGTCCTCGACCAACGGGACTCCCGCCCGGTCGATCAGCGCCGCGACTTCCTGCCGCGCAGTGACCGAGTAGCAGGCGCCCGATGGGTTCTGAAAGGTCGGAATCGTATAGATGAAACTTGGACTCTGCGCGAGGCTCCGATCGAGCGCATCGAGATCGACGCCGGTGGGCTGCACCGGCACGGGGACCACGCGAGCGCCGAAGAGCCGAAAGACCTGGAGCGCGGCGAGATACGTGGGCGCCTCGACCACCACCGGCGTTCCAGGATCGATGAACAGCTTGGCGACAAGGTCGAGCCCCTGCTGCGAGCCCGCCGTGATGAGGACCTGTTCGGGCGAGCACACCCGGCCCAGGCCGGACACGCGCTCGGCGATCAACGCCCGGAGTTCTGGCTCGCCCTCGCTCGTTCCGTACTGACCGAGTGCCCCTGGAGCCTCCGCGAGCGCCAGAAGCGGCATCGCCTCCGGATCGGACAGCCCACCGGCAAACGAGATGACGCCCGGTCGGTTGGCGACCGCGAGGATCTCGCGGATGAGGGAGCCCGAGAGGCGAGACGTGCGTTCCGAGACGCGGCTCATTGGTCTCCACCCGGTCGAGCGCGACGCTCCCGCGCCACGAGCAACTGAGACGGGGTGATGGCCTGCACAAGAACCAGCCCTGCTGCGCCACTGGTGTCCGTGTCCTCGACGCGCAGAAAATGGTCCCGGTGGTCTCCTTCGTGGGTGAGCCATACCAGACCGTACAGACAGGTCACTCGGAGCTCGGAGCCGCGCGGCAGTCGATGCGTCCAGACCTGCTCCGATTCGAGCCACACCACGGCTTGGGGGAGATCCTTTCGCGTTCCCATGGCCTCAGTGTACGGGTGTGGGCTGGACACGTACAGATCCACGTGGTTTGATTCTTCATGGTCACAGCCGTATCGTGACGTTAACTGTGCCCATCTCGGCGACGCCAACGTGTATCTACTCCCCCACGGGTTCTTCCGGTAGGCTGACCCTATGACGCGAGAGGTCACGCCGCTGCTCTACGAACAGATCGTGGCGCACATCGGCTCGCTGGTCGACCGGGGCGCTCTCCGACCCGGAGAACGGATCCCCTCGGTGCGGCGTCTCAGTCTCCAGCGCGGGGTGAGCATCAACACCGTGCTGCAGGCCTACCGCCTTTTGGAGGACCGCGGCCTGATCGAAGCCCGCCCGCAGTCGGGGTACTACGTGCGGCCGCGGCTCTGGCGACCGCCGCCCGAGCCGGAGCCCTCCGACCCGCCGCCCGGCGCCACACGGGTGAGCGTAGTGGATCTGGTGATGAGCGTCCTGCACGCGGCGCGCAGCCCGGACATCGTTCCGCTCGGGGCCGCCGTGCCCAGCCCCGAGCTCTTGCCGACGCTCGCGCTCAACCGCGCGATGGCGTCGATCGCCAGGCGCCTGGGGCGATCCAGCAACGCATATGAGTTCTCACCGGGCAGCGAGGCGTTGCGCGTGCAGATCGCCCGCCGCGCCCTGGAAGCCGGCTGTACCCTCGCGCCCGACGACATCATCACCACCTGCGGCTGCCAGGAGGCCTTGATGCTGTCGGTCCTCGCGGTGGCGCGGCCCGGCGATACCATCGCGATCGAGTCGCCCACGTTCTACGGCATCCTGCAGACGATCGAGGTCCTGGGCCTCCGCGCGCTCGAGATCCCCACCCATCCTCGTGATGGGATGAACATCGAGGCCCTGGCGTTCGCGATCGAGCAACGGCGCGTGCGGGCGGTGCTCCTGGTGTCGAACTTCAACAATCCGTTGGGCAGCCGCCTGCCCGACGCACGCAAGCGCCAGTTGGTTGCGTTGCTGGCCGCGCACGACATCCCCTTGATCGAGGACGACATCTACGGGGATTTGGGGTTCGACCCCGTTCGCCCGAAGTCCGCCAAGGCGTTTGACCGCAAGGGATTGGTCCTGCTCTGCTCGTCGTTCTCCAAGACGCTGGCGCCCGGCTACCGGGTGGGGTGGGTGGCGCCGGGCCGGTTTATGCGCGAGGTCGAACGCATGAAGCTGGTGAGCTCGGTGGCGACCCCGACGCTGCCCCAGCTTGCGATCGCGGAGTTTTTATCGAACGGCGGGTACGACCGCTACCTGCGCCGCGTGCGCCGGGCCTATGCCGAGCAGGTCGGGACTATGACCCGGGCGATCAGCCGGTCGTTTCCCGACGGCACCAAGGTGACCCGCCCGCTCGGGGGCTACGTCCTCTGGGTCGAGTTGCCGCGAGGGGTCGACGCGCTGGAGCTGCACCGCCTGGCGCTGACACAGCGGATCAGCATCGCCCCCGGCCCCATCTTCTCCGCCAAACAGAAATACCGCAATTTTGTTCGACTGAACTGCGCGCACCCGTGGTCGGAGGCCATTGAGCAGGCGGTCGTGACCTTGGGGCGATTGGTCGCGGAGCTGGCGAGATTGTAGAGCGGCCGGGTCCGTTCATGGAATGTTGCTACCGTTTTGCTACCACCGTAGCGGAAACACGGCTACTCAGGCCCGCCATCGGCTGGAGCATTTCCATCAGGTTTTCCAGCACTTGGTTCTTCCTGATGTTGCTCAGGTTGCTCCTCGATATTCTTCGCAATCAGCAGGTCACCGGTTCGATCCCGGTACCCTCCACCATTTTCTACCTTTATTTTCATGTAGTTAGCTCCGTTCAGGTCCTCAATCAAAAAATACCTCATCGGTCTGCTGCTACCACCTTGCTACCAGTTCTCTCATAAGGTCTTCGATAAGTTGCCCAATCGACACGACTCGCAAAATCTCATCAAAGCCGCTTTTTCAAACATTATCAACCGCTTGATTGACCACGCGGGCACTTTGTCGAATGTGGTGGGAGAGAAGAAACATCTTGCTTGATAGCTGCTAATCAGCGGGTCAGTTCCGCGTTCGCTTCCCTCCATCCTGTGACCGACCTCGACGGATGAGATCGTGATCGCCCTTGATTTCCCCATGGCTCAGCCTTATACTGATTATCAGTATGAATCAGAAAATCTGAATTGGAGGATTCACAATGGCCGTGGTCAAGGTCTGGGGCCGGGGACAGCTGACGATTCCGGCTTCGTTACGGAAGGAACTGCGACTGGACGAAGAGACGACCCTCAGCGTGGTCAAGGCCGGAGAAGCGCTCGTGTTGACGCCGAAGAAGTTGATCGGTGACGCCGTGGCCAAGAAAGCCGCGCGGGAACTGAAAAAGACGGGGTTGACGTTGGACGACCTGTTGCGCGATCTGGAGAAACAGCGGCGCCGGTACAACCGAGAACGGTATGGAGGCTAAGCGATGGCGGGTGTTCATCGATACGAGCGCGCTGATCGCGGGCCTCATCTCGCAGACGGGCGCGGCGCGGGAGGTGCTGCGGCTGTGCGAAGCCGGCGTGGTCGAGACCCTCGTCTCGACACAGGTCCTGACCGAAGCTGACCGCAATCTTTCTGACAAACTGCCCGAATTAGTGGCTGACTATCGTCTCTTGATCCAGTCGATCGCCCCGACCCTCGTGGACGATCCGACGCGAGAGGAGGTCTCTCAAGTCGTCGGCTTGATCCACGCTAACGATGCGCCGATCCTGGCGGCCGCTATCGCGGCCGAGGCAGATTATCTCGTCACGTGGAATACCAAACACTTCCACCAACCGAAAGTGCGGGAGGCCGTCCGCTTTCAAATCGTCACGCCAGGGGAGTTTCTCGTCGCATTCCGAAACTCGCTGCCCGCGGGCTAACGGAAGAGCACCTAATCCGCGACGACGTTGTCGCGGCTTTGCGATCAGGCATCGAACGGCTTTTGGACGCTTACGCCGAGAAAGATATCTTGCAGACACCGGTACTGGCTTCGCTCAGGAGGAGCCTGCAGTACCTGCCCGAGCAGACATCGCATTACTCACCCTAACACGGCGGCACCCCCGGTCCGCCGTCAGGAAGGCCTCAGGCTCACCACTACGTCGTGACAGGGTGGCGCGGAAGCGACTGGTGGCCCTGTGATCGGCTGGTGTGATCCGTTGGCGGCAGAACCAGATCAATGGGAGTTATCGATCCTGGCCCTCTTGCCAGCCATCCGATACCAACCTCAGATGTCAACTTCAAGACGTGACCCTGATCAGTTGTACTGGTCACCACCGAGACACCGACGATGACCTGGCTTTCGGTGTCGGTGACCGCCTGTACGTTGAAGGCTGGCAGGAATCCGCCGTCGGCCATCTTCATGACGGGCGCTTCAGGGTCGGTGGGTAGGCCGATATGGCTGCAACGCGCGGGGGGGCCGATCGAGATATCGAGCGACGCCACACTCAGCGAGACGATCACGCTTTCTGGTATGATACGCTCCGTGTTCCCCTTCGTCAGGATGCCCCGATGTTCATCCATCAGCACCGAGTCAAACCGCTCCTGAACCTGATCCAATCTCTCTACACCACTCCGGTCTGGGACGATCCTCGCCGATTTTTCACGACCCTCCGCCGCGCCATTTCGTTCGACCGCTCCGTCGCGTTCATGCGCGTCGATTCCGCAAGCCATAAGGTCGTTCCGTCGCCGCTCACCATCGCCGACTCCTACGCCGAGGATGCGATTCGCGATCACAACGAGTACTTTTGGCAGTTTAAGCGCGCGATTATTCATCAGATCACCCAGTCTGGGCCGCAAGCCTCCTTCATGGTTCACCTCCCTCGGACCTCGGAGCTCTACCTCTCACCGTCCCACTCACGCGAGTACCAGTTCGACTACTGGGAGCGGCACAAGGTGCGGTATTCGTATGCGTGTTATACCAAAACAAGGCAGGGATATATGGCGACGGTCCTGTGTCGCGCACCGGGAGCCCCCGACTTCTCCGAAGAGGAATGCGCGCTCTTGAATCTCTTGGCTCCGCACCTGGCGCAGGTCGCGAACGATGCCGCCCAGGACGCTCCCACCGCCTTCGTCGATGCGAAGGGGTGTCTTCTGTGGACCAACGCTCTGGCGGAGAGAATGTTCGAGGTCAGTCCGGCGTTCGCCTCCCATCTGCGAGCGTCGCTTCCAACGTGGGTGGCACGGCCAAGTGGCGATCACCTCACACCATTCAGGGAAGAGATCCGAAACGGGGGAAAACGCCACGTCGTCCACGTGGCGCCCGCCGGGTTCGGTCGATTCCCGTTGTTTCGCGTGAGCTGGACCCCGGCGACCTACGCCCCGCCGCTTCCCGCGGAGGTGTTACAGCGATTCGCCCGTCACCACCGGCTCTCGCCCCGCGAGCACGACGTCCTGGCCTGTGTGGTCGCCGGCAAGCAGATGAAGGAAATGGCCCAACACCTGGCCCTGGCCGTCGACACGGTGAAAGAATACCTCCACTCGCTGTACCGCAAGGTCGGCGTGGACGGCCGCGGGCCGCTGGTGGCTCGCCTTCTTGCCCAGGCCACGGTCGACACGACGACACGGTAAGATTGTCGTTTCTCGGTCACGCCCGTCACCATATCACCGCAGCCAAGAAATGCTCGATGGCGTACGTCGTGATCTGGCCACACGGCCCGGCAACGTTCGCGTCGCACCCGTGCGTGGCCCACGGCAGGCGGAGGAAGAACGACGGCCGTCGGGCCTCTACAAGCCGCGCGGCGAGTCGCTCGCTTTGGAGGGGTGTGACCAATTCGTCGCGGCCGCCGTGGATCAAGAGCGTCGGCGGGGTCAGCGGGCCGACGAACTGGATGGGTGACGCCGCGCGATACCGCTCGGGAACGCGATCGGGGGAACCATCCAAATAGGACTCAAGGATCGCTCGGGAGTTGATGACGGCCGGGTTGGCCGGGTGCTCGTAGGCGTAGTCGAGATCGGCCGGCGCGTAGAAGGCCACCACGCCACGAATCGCCGGATCGCCAAAGGTGTAGGCCGCCAACAACGCGAGCTGTCCCCCCGCCGAACGTCCCAACAGCACGAGACGGGATGAGTCCAAGCCAAAGAGCGAGGCATTCGCCTTCAGAGAGCGGATTGCGTCTCTGACATCCTCCAGGGCAGCAGGAAACGCGAACCGAGGCCCGAGCCGGTAGTCGATCGCGGCCACCACGTATCCGCGATCCGCCAAATACCGATTCAGCGTCGACAGCTCGGTTCGGTCCCCGCTCTGCCACGATCCGCCGTGAATCACCAAAATCCCCGGCGCTCCCGTCCCACCGGCGTCAGGGCTGAGATGGGCCCGATAGACATCGAGCGAGAGGGTCTCACCGTCCCGCTTCGCAAAGACCAGACTCTCAGGGGATATCGGAGCGACGGTCATTCCTGAAAACAGATCAACGACATCGAGCGGCGCCCGCCGAGGGCGCGCATCGGGCGATGAACGCGGAGTCGCCTCGCCGAACGCCGCCGAAAACTGCATCGGAAGGTCGTGCGCGACCGGAACGGCTCTGATAAGCGGTGTGAGCATCAAAAGCGCCGCCACTACGCCGAGCGTCGCGCACACCCGCGCGCCGGCCGAGCATCGCCAGCCCGGAACGAAGAGCGCGAGAGATACCGGCGCGAGCCAATGCCCCCACTCGGTGACCCCGATGGCCAGCAGCCACA
>JACQCD010000071.1 GCA_016201825.1 Nitrospirota bacterium
CGAGATGGAATTGAACACCTGGGTATTGGGAGACGTCCCCTCGATCGAGAAGCCGTCTTTGTAATTGCCCCACGCCACATCGCCGATGTGAATGGTCCCGGCGGCATCGAGGTGGTCGTAGCCGTGGTCGCCGTTGTGCCACGAGAGGTTCAACATCGAAAGGTTGTTGTTCGCCCCGGAGCGGAAGTCGATGCCGGTGTCCTGATTGTCGTGGGCGCGATTGCGCAGCACGAGGTTGTTCGAAGTCCCGGTCCCGGACAGCCTGACCCCCGTCGCCGCTCGGGTATCGGGTCTGGCGTTGCGGAACATCTCGTTGTCCTGGATCGTCGAGCCGGTCACCGCCGACGAGAAGTGGATCCCATGGTCATTGTTGTCCGAGACGACGTTCGATCCGATGAGAAGGTTCGAACCGCCCGAGACGCCGATCCCGTAACTGTTGGCGAAGGTCGCGGTGTTGTGCGTGATCACGTTATTCGTATTATTGGTAGAGGAACCGGTGAGGTAGACCGCGCGGTCTTCGGTCCGGGTGACGATGAAGCCGTCGATGGTCACCCAGGACTTACTGGACAGGTAAAACCCGTTGGTCCGGCGGCCCACCATCGTCTGGTGGGTGCCCGGGTTGCCGCCGCCCGCGTTGACGTACAACCCGGTCCCCGACACGTAGCGGAAGGTACGGGCCGGCAGCGAGCCGACCGACGCGGTCGAGACGGTGAGCCGCGCCCCGTCCGCGAAGACCTGCAGAGGTTTCCACGTCACCGTGGCGGCCAGCCAGACATCGCCCGAATACAGGGTCCATTTGGCGGTCGCGGAGAAATCGTCGGCGCCGTCCACGACGACCGGTGAGCCCTGCGCCTGGATGACAAACGGACTGCCCGACGCCCCCGACGTCGGCACCGTGACCTGTTCGTGGTAGACCGCGGGCTTGACGTACAGCGTCGTGCCCGCATCCCCCCGAGCTTTCGCCGCCGCCGAAATGGTGCAATATGGGGTGGTCAGCGAGCCCGCTCCCGATCCCGTGTTCGTACAACTCGGATTCGCCCCATCGACGTAGAAGGTTCCGGCACCCCAGGCGGCTGGGACCGTTCCCAGACAGCCGATCACGGCCACACACGCGATCGCGATGACCGCCCTCGCCCTGCGAATCAACCTTCCGGTACCGGAGTGCATCCCTAGTCCTTTTCTCGTTCCTTCGAGAAGATGGTGAACGTCCCTTTGGTCAAGCCGTGGCGACCGCCGCTACGGCACAATCCACAACGATACATTGTCGACCTGAAACGCCTCGCCGGTCGTCGCCGGGGCATCCATGATCTGCAGATCCAGAGTGGAACCGGCGGATGCGGCGACATAGTCCATCGTCAGCATCTGCCACGAGGGAGACAACACCGCCTGCGCGGAATACGTCGCGACCCCCTGCTTCACGCCGTTGAGATATTCGCGTACCCGCAGCCGCGCCTTGCCGGCGCTCCCCGCCGACCTGACCCACACGGTGACGCGGTAACGCGTCCCGGCCGCCGGCGTCGACGCCACCCAGTTGGGGTAATCATCCACGCCGAACGCGGCCGTGGTCGCGGGTCCGCTCACTTGCAATGAGTACGCCCCGTCGTAGCCGCCCGCGATTCGCGAAATCGTCGATCCGGCATACGCGCCCCATCCGCCGGTATCCGATTCAAAGAAAGGATTCCTCACCAAGTTCGGTGTGATGTTGAGGAGAACCGCGACATCGTTGTCGCCATGATTCGCCACGGCCAGATCGAGTGTTCCATCGCGATTGAGATCACCGATGGCGACAAAGCGTGGGTCCGATCCGGCGGCAAACTCGATGGGTGATCCAAACACGCCGGTCCCCGTCCCGAGGAGGGTGGAGACCGTGTTGTTATACGAGTTTGCGGTTTCCAGATCGAGCTTCCCGTCGCCATTGAGATCGCCGATGGCCACCGACTGCGGCCCATTCCCCACGGGAAAGTCCACCGCCGTCCCAAAGGACCCGGCGCCGGTCCCGAGCAGGACGGAGACGGTCGAGCTGGAAAAGTTGGCGACGGCCAGGTCGGCTTTCCCATCCCCGTTGAGATCGCCGATCGCGACCGACAACGGGTACGTCCCCACCGCGTAGTTCGCGGCCGTTCCGAATGAACCGGTCCCGTCCCCTAAGAGAATCGAGACCGTATTGCTAAATTGATTGGCGACGGCCAGGTCTGATTTCCCGTCGCAATTCAGATCCCCGATGGCGACGGATAGCGGGTGATCACCGACGGCAAAGGTCGCGGCCGTCCCGAACGACCCGGTGCCCGTCCCCAGGAGGATCGAGACCGACTGGCCATTGTAGTTGGCCACCGCGAGATCCAATTTCCCATCGCCATTGAATTCCCCAATCGCCACCGACGTCGGCTCGCTCCCGACCGCAAACGTCGTGGCCGTCCCGAACGAGCCGGTGCCCGTCCCCAGTAAAACGGAGACCGTGCCGCTAAAGGGGTCGGCCACGGCAAGATCCAATTTCCCATCCCTATTGAGATCACCCAGCGCGACCGAAACCGCTCCAAGCCCTCCGGGAAAGTCCGTGGCCGCCCCGAACAAGCCGGTGCCCGTCCCCAGCAGGATGGAGACCGTACTGCTGCTTTGGTTGGCCACCGCGAGATCCGGGATCCCGTCTCTGTTCAGATCCCCGATCGCCAGAGATCTCGGGCCGCCTCCCGCAATGGACAATGCCGTGGTGGCGGGGAAACTGAACGAGACCGTTTGAGCCACGCTGACGGCGGGAAGGAGGAACACACACCCGCTGATCAGCGATAGAAAAACCCAGCGGTCTTTCTGTTTGATGATGCGCCGTACCATGATTCCGCCGTGACTGCGCCGCGGGTTACACGCGCGTTCGCTCATCGGTCCTGGAGGGGGAACCGATCGTTCACCCCGCCTCTGGGAGGTCACACCAGATGGCGTGGGAACGCCAACATAAAGGAACCGATGGAAAATGTCAATCCCCCTCAAGCATGCGTCATGTCTTCCCATTTTTTCATCCCATCCTGTTGGTTCGGAAGTTCATCTTGTGCCGCGGTTACGGCACGATCCGGATCGAGATATTATCCGTCTGAAAGACCTCGCCCATGGTCACGGGGGTGTCCGTGATCTGTAGATCCAGGGTGGAGCCGGCGTATGCGGCCACGTAATCCACCGTCAGCATCTGCCACGAGGGCGACAAGACCACCGTGGGAGACCACGCCGTCGTCCCCACTTTCACCGTTCCTTGGTACTCGCGCACCCGCAACTGCGCCGTGCCGGTGCTCCCCGCCGACCTGACCCACGCGGTGAACCGGTAGCGCGTTCCGACCGCCGGGGTCGCGCCGACCCAGTTCGGGAGGTCGTCGACTCCGAATGTCGCCGTGGACGCGGGTCCGGTCGCCTCGAGCGAGTACATCCCGTCAAACCCGCCCGAGATCCGCTGAATCGTCGATCCCCCGTACGCTCTCCAGCCGCTGGTGTCCGACTCGAAGGAGGGATTCCCGACCAGGTTGGCGCCGCTGCCGACCGCCGCGACCGTCACCAGGAGCGACGTCCAGGCGCTGCCGCTGTCGTTGTCAACGACCGTCACGCCGGCCGTCCAGGTTCCCGCCGAATAGACGTGGGTCGCGGTTGGCGAGGTCTGGGGCCCGACGATCGTGCCATCGCCGAAGTCGAACCGGTACGACACGATCGTCCCGTCGGGATCGCTGGATGCCGACGCATCCGCCGTGACGCTCAGCGGTTCGTTTCCCGTCGAGGGGGTGACGGTCAGTACCGCCAGGGGCGGCTCGTCGGACCCCGTGACCGTGATTACGCGGGTATCCGGTGTCTGATCGGAAAGACCCAGGGCGTCCGTCACGGTCAACGTCACGGTGAACGTGCCCGGGTTGTTTAGGACCACCGGTCCCGGATCCTCCACATTCTGGGAAGCGGCGGCACCTCCAAAGTTCCACCGGTAGGTCAAGGGGAGGTTGCCGTCGGGGTCGCTCCCCGTGCCCGTGAAGGTCACGCTCTCCCCGGCCATGACCGTCACATCGCCCGCCGGGCTATCGATGACGCCGTTGGGGGGCTGGTCGGGGGAAATGACAAAGCTGTCCATGACACTGCCCTCGGCGCAGGTCACGTCGTTTGGAACCGATGCGCTGCTGGACGGCCCGCAGATGGCCTGGCCTTCGATCGCCACCGCGGTGAACCGCAGCTTGAGGGGGCCGTGGTGCATGGCTCGAAACGCGGACCACGAGGGAGGCGGGCATCCGCCCTTCCAGAGGCACGTGCCCACCGGGTCCTCTTCGAGGCCCGATCCGCCCCCCCCGGTCGTGACGTGAACGACCCCGCTCTGGGGAAAGGTCCGCTCGTAGTTGTGGCTGTGAGCGTTGAGGTTCAACACGTATTTGCCGTGGTTGGCGCCGAGCGCGTCGAGAAAGGCCTTCAACTTCGATTCGCCGGGATGGTGCCCGGAGGAATAGGCCGGTCGATGACCGAAGGTGACGATAAAAGCGATGGACGGATCGGCCTGGGCGGCATCCATCAGGACCGTCGCCTTGGTGTTCCAGTCCGCCCAGGTGGCCGGGCGGTCCCAGGGTTCGGGATAAGCGATGAATCTGACGTTGCCGTAGTCGAACCAGTACCAGTCCTCGCCGCAGCAACCGACCGCCGGCGATCCGGGAGAGACCTGGGGGTTGGGAAGATCGAAACGACCTTTGTAGTTTCTCAGATCATCCGTGACCTCGTCCCATTCATGATTCCCCCAGGCCGGCATGTAGGCCGCGTCAAGGGACCACAGCATGACGTCGTTGAAGTGTTGATCGACATGAGACTGGCCGTGGGCGTTGCCGTAGGTCAGGTCTCCAATCGGCAGGACGAACGCGGGCGGATCCGCGGCGATCTCCGACTGCACGACGCCCATCCGCCAATAGGACCCGGTATCGCCGATGTCCCCTTCCACGTAGACCGTGAAGCCGGACGCGCCGCGCGGAAGCGGGGTGTGGAACGTGTGATCCGATCCCCCGCCGATCGAGTAGTGATAGACGGTGTTCTCCGCCAGCCCGGTGATCTTCGCTTCCCAGAACGGTCCACTGGAGGAGAAGGGGAGCGGGTCGGGGGTTTGCGCGGTCACGGTCTGGCCGTAGCCGCTGGTGAGACCGTACCGGATCGTGTTGTCGGAGCCCCGCCAGTCGAACGTCACAGAGGTCTGACCGGTCAGGGTCCAGTGGATCTCATCAACGGGAACGACGACCGAACTCACGGTGACCACCCGATTGTCCGGCGTGGGATCGCTCAAACCTAACGCATCCGTCACCGTGAACGTCACGGTATACGTGCCCGGCGTCGCGAACACCACCGAACCCGGATCTTCGACCGTCTGGTTGGGCGCTCCGCCCCCGAAATCCCACTGGTAGGTCAGCGGGAGGTGGTTGTCGGGATCCGTACCCGTGCCGGCGAAGCTCACGCTCTGCCCGGCCGCAATCGCGACATTGCCCGCCGGGTCGTTGATCACGCCGTTGGGCGCTTGGTTGGTGGCGGTGACCGCGGTCGTAGCGGACGCCGTTCCTCCCGCGCTATCGGTCACCGCGACGGAGGCCGTCCAGGTTCCCGGGGCGTAGGTGTGCGTGGCGGTCGCGCCGGCCTGCGGCCCCACCACCGTCCCGTCGCCGAAATCAAATTGGTACGAGACGATCGCCGCGTCGGGGCCACCGGAAGCCGAGGCATCGGCCGTCACCGTCAGCGGGGCGGTCCCCGACGCCGGCGTCACCGTCACAACCGCCTGGGGAGGGATGAACTCCAGCACGTTCCGATCGGCATAGACCATCGGACCGACACCCGCGTTGGCGGTGGCCGGATCGTCGACCGGCGCGCGACCCGCCGCGTCGGTCGGAGGCCAGTTCGGCACCGAGGAATCGGCCGAGTCAATCGCGGGCGATCCCGCGCGAAGATGGAAATTCCCCGCCGACGGATCGACGAAGCGCGGGTCGTCCTGAATCGACTGCGCGTCCTGTCCCGTGGCCGCCGTGAACGCCGCGAGGGTCGCGTATGTGGCCCCCCCATACTTGATCGGAACCTGTGACGTACCGTTCCAGATGATGTTGCGATTCGAAAGGAATCCCGTCACGGAGGTCGCGTCGACCTCGAGGTCGTACCGGCTCGTCGTCGGCCCGTTGTTGACCGAGACGCAATCGACGATGGTCGTGTTGGGGGACGTGCCCACGACGGAGAAACCGTCGCGGTAATTCCCCCACGCCACGTCGCCGACGTGGAGGGTGCCGCTGACGCCGAGGTCGCTATAGCCGTGGTCGCCGTTGTTCCAGGATCGGTTACGAACCGACACGGTGTTATCCGACGCGGCTCGGATCTGCAGTCCCGCGTCCTTGTTATCGTGGAAGCGGTTGCGCTGAACGCGGTTGCCCGACGACGCCCAGAGGTAAAGGCCGTTGCCGGCCTGCACGGCCGGACGGGCGTTGCGGAACGACTCGTTGTCCTCGATCGTCGAGCCGGTCACCCCCGTGGTGAACGCGATCCCATGGTCGTTGTTGTCGGCGACGACGTTCGACCCGATCACGAGGGCCGAGGCGTTCGCCGCCGCGATCCCGTAGCGGTTGGCAAAGGTCACGGCGTTGTGCGTCACCGTGTCGTTGCTCAGAAAATTGTACAGATAGATCGCGCGGTCTTCGGTCCGGGTGACGGTGAAGCCGTCGATGGTCACCCAGGACTTTCCGGAGAGCACGAAGCCGTTGGCGCGATGCCCCACCAAGGCCTGGTGGCCGCCGGGGTTGCCGCCGCCCGCGTTGACGTACAGCCCCGTCCCCGCGATGTAGCGAAAGCTCCGCGCGGGGAGCGCGTCGGGGGTCGCGCCCGACGCCGTCAGCCGCGCCCCGTCGACGAAGACCTGCAGGGCACTCCACGTCACGCTCGTGGCCAGCCAGACATCTCCGACATACCAAGTCCACTTCGCCGTCGAGGACAAATCGTCGGCGCCGTCCACGACAACGCCCGGCCCCAGCGCCTGAAAGACGAACGGACTGCCCGACGCCCCCGACGCCGGCACGGTGACCTGCTCGCGGTAGACCGCGGGGCCGACGTACAGCGTCGTACCCGGCCCGCCCTGGGCGCTCGCCGCGGCCGATATGGCGCAGTAGGGAGTCGATGCGGTTCCCGGACCGGTATTCGAGCACGCGGGATTCGCGCCGTCGATGTAGAACGTTCCCGCTCCGAACGCGCCGGGCGCCACGCACAACCAGCCGACCGCGCCGAGCATGATCGCGATGGACCGTGGTGCGGAGGCTCTCGCCGTCCCGTCCGCGGCCCACGGGGCGCCCGCGTGGAGGCTCACTGGTTTTCTCCCTCCGCGGCCGGGACGCGTCTTCCGTTCGACCGTGACCGACGGCCCTCGTTCGTCTCCCGTTCCTTGCCGTCCTTCTCCCTCGTCGTCTCACGATCGGCGAGCGCCACCCCGGCTCCGCCGCTGATCAGATAGTCCGCGATATCGTCTTCCAGCTTATAGAAATAGTAATACGCGCACTGAAACACCACGTACACGGCCAGCGCCGCGACGCTGGCGTAGAGGTAATAGCTCCCGGCCGGCCAGCCGGTCTTCCACTCAACGGCGTAGGCCAGCGCGACAAGCGGCAGGGCGACGATGAACATCCGGAAGCCTTTGAGGGGTCGAAATGCACCGAGGGCCAGTCCGAGTCCCGGCGAGGCCTTTCGTTTGAGCGCCGTCGGCAAGGTGCCCGCTTGACGGAGGCGCTTCAACAGGATATAGGCGGGCAGGTGCTGCGTCTCCTCGATGATATTGGCCAGAATGACGGTTCCGAGTCCGGCGACCACCACGCTCACCTCGGAGGTCCGCTGGTATTCATGGACGGCCACGGCGAGGAAAATCGCCGGTTCAACTAAGCGGTGATGGAGACGATCCAGCAAGATCCCATGGACCGATGCGGTACGACGGTATCGCGCAATCTCGCCGTCGACCTTGTCCAGCAGAAAGGCCACGTACAGGAGACAAAAGCCGGCCAGGTTCCATCCGGGTTCCGCCGACACGAGCAGCGCCGCGCCAACCACCCCGACCAACATCATCAGGAGCGAGGCCTGATTGGCCGTCACCCCGATCTGCAGGAAGAACCACGTGACATAGATCGAGATCCGCCGATGAATGACGTACCAGCCGGGAGCCCGGTCTTTTCCCGCCTGGCAAATCGCTCGGATCTGGCTGGGGCTCTCCATGCGTCTCCTAACCGTTCTTGAGATTACCGACCGGACGCAGCTTCACGACGGGCCGCATGATCCGGTGCCGCTCCAAGCAGCCCATCAAGCGGTCGATGGGATCCGATGACCGGGCTGGAACCTCCTCGCGCTTGAGCACGGCGCCCTTCCGTCCCCTCGTCAT
The DNA here is from genome assembly GCA_016201825.1 of Nitrospirota bacterium. GTDB lineage: Bacteria > Nitrospirota > Nitrospiria > 2-01-FULL-66-17 > 2-01-FULL-66-17 > 2-01-FULL-66-17. The sequence continues at coordinate 8,378 of JACQCD010000071.1, forward strand.
CCGAAATCGTGTCACCGACCCCTCCGCCGTCGGCAGACGATTCGACCGTCTGGCCACTTCGATGAGGTTTCCGGCGCCATGGTCGTAGGAATGGTATCGCCCCTCCGTGCCGTCCGCCCCAACCCCGAGATACGACGGGACGTCGAAGGACCCGGCCACGATGGTCGGCCGATCCGGAACGAGGCGGCAGGCGTTATGTCGGGCCACCCACGCTCGTTTCCCCTCCACCATCTCCTCCCAGATCCCGTTATGGGGAATATCGCAGAACAGGTCGGTGGTGGCGCGCGGTGACAGCGCCTCGCGCACACCGTCACAAATGGCCTTCACCGTCGCCAGTCGATAGGCAAACCCGAAGTTGGTCGCCATGGCGATCGCCTGTCGGAGCATCACGCCCTCCTCCGAGTGCGCCGGAAACATCGTCCAGCCGTTTTGCCTGAAATGGAGCGCCCACTTCCGGCCCACCGAGCCGTGCATCATGCGCTGCCCGTAGTGAAATAACAGTTTAGACAGGAAAAACATGGCAATGCGCGGCCCGTATAATTTGCTGCGCCGGGAATAATGATGGAGGAGCGTTCCGCCGAACGGCCCGGGCCCCAGGTGGTACATGACGACAACCTGGCCCTCTTTGAACCCCCACCGTGCGCCCAGGCTTCGATCCAAGAGCCGGTCCACGACCTGAACCTCCAGAAAGTGATTGCCCCCGAAATTCAACCCCATCTCCGCGCGGCAGAACGGGGTCCGCAGAAGCTGAAACGGCACCACGCCGCCGTTGGCGCCCAGGTCCCCTCCGATCGGGACGCACCCCTTGCCCTCGATCCGATCGAGCACCTGTTGATCAAATCCGTACTTTCCGATCACCCCCTGTCCGCCCTCGACCAGGACCCGACGGAGTTCGTCCGCCGACAGGCTGTATCGGTTGGTGTCAAACGCATGCGCCGCCGCGTGCGAATTCACCCGTGCAAAGAACGCCTCGAGGCGATCGGGCGAGAGATCGTCGGCCCGGAGATCGGTCATGACGATTCCCATCCCATCGTTCACGGCCACGGAGGTAAATTCCGGCACGATAACGTCTCTCGTCGCGATGGCGATGCTGGACGGGATCTCCATATCGGCCTTTTGATGAAGGTCGGGAAGCGCGAGCACGGAGTCCACCTCAGGGAGGCCCGCGATATCGGCGAGCCGATCGCGGATCTGGGGCTCGCCCGGTTCGCCGAGGGACAACATCGTCAGTTTCCCCTTCATCCGCACCGCATCTTGCTCCCACGGCACCGACGCCAATTTCATGGTCTCTCGACTTCCATTCATGCGACCGCGCTCCTCATCTAGATGTGAGAGCCTGTGCTTGGCTCATGGCTCATGGCGAGCCGGACCCGACCCTCGGCCCCCGCGTCAAATATGCCGAACCGGGAAGCCGAAACGACGCGTACACGCCCCGCAGGATCCTGAGTTCGTCCGGGGAGAACGCCTTCAACCACAGCAAGAGGCCCAGGTACGCGAAGGCACCCGTCGCCGCGACTAAAAACACGTTCGCGCCGCGTATCGAGAACACCAACAGCCCCATGCCCGCCGCCGCCACCAGCGGTTTTCTGGCCTCTCGGAGGATCTCGGCCACGCTCAGATACTTCGAGAGCTCGAGCTGGCACACCACGAAGATCGCGAGCTCCGCTCCCAATTGCGCCACACAGGCCCCGGCGAATCCGTACGGCCGGATGAGGACGGCGCCCAAGGCGACGTTGGCGATCAGGGCCGCCACGACCGCCCGCAGGTAGACGCGCTGCGCATCCATCGCGGTGAGCACGTAGCGGGACATGAGATTAAAGAAGATGAGCGTGAGGCCGAGGCTCATGATCTTCAGTGCGACCCCGGCCTGACTAAAACCCTCCCCGCGAAACAGAAGAGGCACGAGGCGTTCCGAAAGGAGAAACAACCCGACGACCATCGGGAGCGTGACCACCACCTGATATTTGGACGTTCGCCTCAGCGCGTTCCGGATCGCCTCGGGGCCTTCTTGCGCGCGCCGCGACAGGGCGGGAAACACCGCCATGCTCAGCGCCGAGGAAATAAAGCCGAGCGGCTGCGACAGCATGTACGCGACGTTGAAGTAGGCGACGTCGGTATCGGTCGACAACGTCTTCAGCATCAAGATCCCGATCCTGCCGTATAAAACCACCCCGAACATGGCCAGGGCGAAGGGCAGTCCTTGGATGACCAGGGCCTTCAGCCGGTCCAGCGTCGGCGCAAAGACCGGACGGCACATCCCGCGCGAGACGATGACCCCTCCCACGCCCAGACGGATCAGAAACGCGATCGTGGCGGAACCCAGAAACCAGGCCAACGACGCCTGGAGGAGAATACAGAGCGCGATGCCGGCCACCCACAAGATCTGGCTGACCATCAAGAGCAGCGATTCCAGATCGAGCCGCTCGTACGCCCGGAAGATCCAAATGGACGCGTCCTGACTGAAATCAATGAGCGCCGTGGCAGACACTAGACAGATCAGGGTCGCCCGGACCGGATCGAAGACGAGCCACGCGCTCGTCGCGATGCCAAGGAGCAGCACGCCGGAGACGCCGGCCTTGATCACCAGCGCGTCGCCGAAGTGACGACCGGCGTTCGCCTTGTCCCTTGCGATCTCCTTGACGGTGATGATGCCGACTCCGAGATCAGCCCCGCTGCCGATCAAATGGATGAGGGCGTAGTAGAAGGCGTAGTTGCCGTATCCTTCCGCGCTCAGATAGTTCCCGAGCAGGACCATTCCCCCCACGTTGATGAGGGCGCTGAGCACCTGGGCGGTGAGTCGGAATGAGAAGTTGCGACCGATGAGCGTGGCGCCGCGCGCTCGATCACTCGATTCCAGAGGCATCGCCTGCTGGATGGGGCGTGGCATCAGACCACCCATGAACTCGCGGCCTGCCCGAGGCCCATGAGGCCCACCGTGATCGCCTGCATTCGCTCGCCGCGCACGCGCTCGATGGCGTCAACATGGTTCAGGTCAATCTCGACTTCGACGTGGGAGGCCGGTTTTTTCGCTTTCAGAATCAGCGCGCAGCGAAGCTGCCGAGCCGGTCTCCATTGAGCGATCGCGAGATGAAACAGATGGAACAGTTCAAACACCACGGGAACTTTGACGAACCAGGTCGGCCCATTCGACACGAACTCCACCTCGGTGGGGTGAAACCCGCTCGCGCGCGCGGTGCGGACCAGGCGGGCGGCCGTATTGCACCGATACCGAGTGGGATACATGTCCGCCTCCCGCCCTCGGCCATACCGCATTCGGCCGGCCCACAGGTGGAACCGAAACGACGTCACGTATGCCGCCAAAGCTTTGTAGGAATAGAGGTTCGGCGTCTGCATCAAGATGGTGCCCCCCGGCTTCAAGACGCGGGCCATTTCGCGAAAGGCGGTGGTCGGTTCATCGAGGTGCTCCATCACATTCTCGCAGAGGATGAGATCGAAGCTCTCATCCTCAAACGGCATGTTTGAAATCGAATCAAGGTAGAACTCGCTGTGGAATCTCGATCCCGCTCGCGGGTCCAGGTCAATGCCCACCACCTGGCAGAGGTCTCGATAGGGCCGAGTGACACTGTGTTTATCCCAGCCGCATCCGGCATGCAGAATGCGCATACCTGGCCGGATCGCGTGGCTTACCATCTCTTTGTAGGTGATGGTGGCATTTCGTCCTTCGTTCCACACGTCCCGGAAGAGACGAGAACGGAACGTCTGACCGACGAATCCCTTCATTCGGTCCCCTTTCCTGTCCTGCCCGTCATCGCGACCGCTCCCCCACCGCGGAGAGCGCGCGGACGACCTTCACGCCCTTGTCCCTGAGCTGTTGGAAGTAGATGTCGCGGAGCGCGTCGACGATCCCTCGCTCATCGAACTCCGCCACCACCGCTTCGCGCGCCCGACGCCCCATCGTCTCCCGCAACATCGGGTCGTGAATCAACTCGGCAAGCCTTGCGGCCAGCGCCTCGGCGTCGCCCAAATCCACCAGAAAGCCGGTGAGCCCGTCCTGCACAACTTCTTGAGTGCCTTTCACCCGGGTCGCCACGACCGGGGATCCCATCGCCATCGTCTCGAGCAGGGCGCGGGGGATCCCCTCTTTGAAGGAGGTCAACACCCCGATATCGGTCTGAGCCAAGAGGGCCGGCACGTCGTTGCGGTACCCTAAGAACCGGATGAACTCATCGATCCCCGTCCTCGCGCACAGCCCCTCGTACGTTCCCTGCAGGTGCCCCTCGCCGATGAGCCAGACCCTGAAACGTTCTCCGCGTTCCTTAAGAAGCCGGACGGCTTGGAACAACATCGGGTGGTTTTTGACGCCTTCGAACCGAGCCACGCAGGTGATGGTCACGTTTCCGTCGGCGACCGGCTGCCGCATCATCGGATCGAACTGCTCGAGGTCGATGCCGTTGCCGATGTGGCGCAGCCGGTCTTCCGACACGATGCGATACCGTCGGGCCTCTTCCATATCGGCCTTGTTCTGACTCAACAGCATATCGGTCACCGATCCGGCGACCCGCTCGAGCCACGCGAAGAGCAGGCGAGTCGGTTTCGAACTGCCGTCATGAAAATGAAACCCGTGCACGGTATGGATGACGACGGGCACCCTCGCCGCCCAGGCCGCAAGGCGACCGATGAATCCCGGAATGGATGAGTGCGTGTGAACGAGATCGATCCGTTCGCGCCGGAGATAGGCGGCAATTTGGAAGAACGCGAGCGCACTCTTGAAGACGTTGTAGTTTCTCGGCAGACTGACCGTATGAACCGGGATGCCGTCCGCACGCAGCGTCCGCACGAACGGGCCGTCGATGCAGATGATGCGGTTGTCCACCCCGCTCGCTCTCATCATGCTCACCCGGTTCCGCAACAGTTGCTGCGCCGCCGAGCTCACGCTGATGATATCAACGACCTTGATCGCCATTCCCTCGTTCTCCGACCGCCCGCAGGCTCCACGCCCTCGACAGATCAGCGCTCCCCGCCTCAGACGGCCGAGAACCGACCGGATAGAGCAGGTGAAAAACATAGATGAGCCCCAGCAAGACCCAAAACCCTCGAAAGTTCTCCAGACTGATCGTCAGCCCCTGAGCGGCGATCGCCACCAAGGCCGCGAGCAAACACGCCGCCATGAGCGCCTGCGTCCGGTCCACGCGCTGGAAGATCCTTGGCGCCAGCAGGACCACGAACGACAGCAACAATCCGAGGAAGAGCAAGAGGCCGACCAAACCGGTTTCGGCCAGAATCCCGAGAAAAGTATTGTGGGGTATGTGCTGGATCCCGGTTTCCTGGATCAGGACGACCTTAAAGTTGCCCCTTCCGATACCCGTCACGGGGCTCCGTTCGAAAAACGCAAGGGCTTGGCTCCACAGACGGTACCGCTGAAGATGGGAGGGGTCGTCGAAATCGCTCGCGGAAGCCAACCGGTTGATCACCGGTTGGAATTTATCGATCACGCCTTGACTCGACACCGCGAGTGAACCGACGACCACCACCCCGGCGAGGGCCGTCCCCACGAGGGCAAGCCGGATGCGGCCCGAGCCGGAGATCACGCCGAATACCGCGATACTCAGGACGCACGCGGTCACCCCTCCCCGCGATCCGGAGAGAACCAGCGCCAGGAGCTGGAGCGCCATCGCCGACACCACGACCATACGCGCTCGGATCGTCGCGGTCTTGGCATCGATCAGCAGGGCGAACGCCAGGAAAAAACTCAACGACAGATACGCGGCGAACAGGTTCGCGTCGTCGAAGGTTCCGGTGGCCCGATGCCCTTCGACGAACGGCAAGCTCTGGCCGGCCGTGAAATGGAGAAACGAGCCCGCCACGCCGAGCCCCGCGATCACGGTACTGGCGACCAGCCATGCCCGGAGGACCACCGAAAGGTCGTCTCGAGAGTGACTCAGGTTGACCGTGGCGATGAAGTAGGCGAAGAGCGAAATGTATTTGAGCAAGGAGATGACATAGAGCCAGTCGGCCCCGTCGCCAAAGCGATTGATGCCGACTAACATCGAGAACGCGACCCACCCGAAGAGGGCCGCCGTGAGACCGATGAACGGGAGTCGTAGGCCTTGTTTCGAGACCGAGGCCACCACGAGTCCATACACCATCAACGCAACCAGGACGGCATCGGACAAGGCGAGGTTCGCGCTGACCGCCCCGACATCGGTCACACTCGAAATGGGAAGGGTGAGAACCAGCAGGACGGACCACACCCTATTGAGAGGCACCGAGCGATACAAGACCCATCCGGCCAGCACGATGGACAGGGGGATGGCGAGCAGCGCGATGACCACGACCGTGGGCATCCCGACCCCGTTACCTCGCGCCCTGCCCCAGCAGGACGATCTTGACCGTCTCAACAAGGATTTTAAAATCTAAGGCGAGCGACATGTTCTTGAGGTAATACAAGTCGTATCGGAGTTTCTCTATGGTATCCTCCACCGTCGCGCCGTAGCGGTATTTCACCTGGGCCCACCCCGTGATTCCCGGCTTGATCGTGTGGCGAATGGCGTAGAACGGGATTTCGGCCTGGAGTCCGGCGACGAATTCGGGGCGTTCCGGTCGTGGGCCGATAAAACTCATTTCCCCCTTCAGGACGTTGATGGTCTGGGGAATTTCGTCCAACCTGAGCTTTCTCAACCACCGCCCCACCCGGGTCACGCGCGGATCTTCTTCCTGGGCCCAGACCGGACCGGAATCGGCCTCGGCATCGGTCACCATCGAACGAAACTTCAACAGCCCGAAGGGCGTATTCCCCGCGCCGACACGCGTTTGCCGATAAAAGACCGGGCCGCGGGAGTCCAGCTTGATCAAGAGTGGAATCGTCAGAAAGAGGGGAGCGGCCAGCAGCAATCCGGCGGTCGCGCAGAGCACATCGAGAACCTGCTTGACCCACAATGTCGCCTTCCGACGGTCGAATCCTTTCGAGAAGATCAGCCAGGCCGGGCGAAGCTCCTCGACGGGCACTTTGCCGGTCAACCCGGCATAGAATGAGACGCCATCGACGACCTCGACTCCGCGAACCCTGCACAGCAGCAGATCGTCAAGCGGAAGTTTCCCTCTTCGCTCGGGAAGAGCCACGATGACTTTTGCTATGCCGAGGGTCTCGACCAGCGAAGAAATTTGGTCCGGCGTCCCGATAACCTTGGGATTGACGATCGACTCGCCGATCCTGGTCGGGTCCTCGTCGATAAAACCCACGACCTCGAACCCGCTCCGGCGGTGCTTGCACAGATAGCGGCCCACTGATTTGGCAAGATCCCCGGTGCCCACAATCAGCACCCGTTCATTCCATCGTCCCGTGATCAGTTCATTCAACATGGTTCAGCGTCACCCCAGTCAGCGGCGGGAAAGACCGTAATAGTAATTGAGGTAATCGTGATCCTTCAGGTCGACCTGGTTTAACACCACCCCCACCAGGTTCGCCTTCACCCGCTCCAACTGCTCCTTGGCCTGTTGGATGATCCGCGCCTGAAGGCCATCGGCCTTCACAACCAACAACACGCCATCGGCGAGCGCGGCTAGGGTCGCCGCTGAACTGGCCAGGGCCACCGGAGGCGCATCGACCAACACCACGTCGAATCGTCGGGCCAGTCCGTCCAGCAACGCCTTGAACCGCTCGGCCGTGGCGCGGTCCTGAAGATCGAAGGGAATGGCTCCGCTCGTCATGACCTTGAGATTGTTCACGTCGGTCGCTTTGAGATAAGTCGGGAGCCATGCGGACAGAAAGGGCTGTTTTAAGTAGTCTCGGAACCGCCGCGAGATGAACGCGTCGATTTCGGCCCCGGTCTGCACTTCAGATTCCCGATCCGTCTCAGGCACCTCTGAGAACAGAATCTTGGGTTCCCGCACCATCGACATTCGGTACAGGCATTCTTTGAGTTGAGAATCGAGTGATGAGTGAAGGTCGGTCGGCTCCAGGTACCCCAACCGATGCAGGGTGTCGCCAAGCGCGTGCCCGCTCTCGCTCAGGGTCTGCAACGCGGCGTCCCGCTCGTCTTCCGTGATCCGGCCGGCCTGAACCAAGAGGCTGCCCAATCGCCGCTCGTCCGGTCGTTGCGGCCAATAGGCCCCGAAGATCCTTCCCCGGTGAAAGATGAGCGAGAAGTTTTCGTGATCCCCGGCGATCATCAGTCGCCCCGTCTTTTCCTGGATGCGGAGCAGTTCCACCCAGTCGCCCACTCCCAAGCGATGGGAGTCCGCCTTCCCCAGGTCAATGCGGCTCACATCGTGGAGGGCCTCCCCCACACCCGAGGGATTCCGCACGCCCAAGAGGGTGTGAAGAGTGGGCTTGATCCGGTCGCTATCCACCACGACGACGCTCTGCTTGGCGAAGCTGGCGAGCGCTCGGCCGCACTGTGCGGTCACCGATGACTTGCCCTCCGCGGGTCCGCCACTGGTGACGACCAGCGTGCGGACGCCTTGGGCGGCCAATCCCTGAATTGCCGTTGCTAACGCTTGGTAGTAGACCATTTCCATCGCTGTGGCCCTTTGGGGATCATCCCCAGAACGGGTAAGTGGAGGTACGTCATGACATCCTGCGATGTTCTGATCGTCCGCCTGACGTACTCCTTGAAAAACGCCAGCCCAAGTCCCACCATCAACCCCACCACGACACTCAGCGCGAGATTGAGGACTTTTCGAGGTCTGATCGGCACCGGCGGCTCCGTGGCGATGGCCGCCGGATGCACGAGCTGGATCACGGGAGTCTGAATCTTTCCGGTGATGTCGGACTCTTTCAGCTTTGCTAGGAGCAGGTTATAGAGATCTCGATTCGTATTGAGCTCCCGGTCTAGCGTCGAATATTCTAGCGCTTTTTTATTGATCCCGTGCATTTCCTGCTCGGTCTGGGCGCTGGCTGACTTGAGATTCTCTTCCCGCGAGATCAAGATGGCATGTTCGGCCTTGAGGCTGGTGACGGCGTTGTCCAGTTCCTTCCGGATGTTGGCCTCGATGGACGCCACGGCGGATTCCAGCGTCTTTACCTTCGGGTGTCGCGATTTATAGGCCTGTTTGGCCTTCGCCAGTTCGGTCTGCGCAACCGATAAGTCCCGCCGGAGGGTGTCCAGCGTCTGACTCTCGATCGGAAGCTGATCCCGCTGGGAGTAATCGGCCCTCTCCATGATCTCCCGCAGCTTATCGAGCCTCGCTCCCGCGGCAAGCCGGTCGGTCTTGATCTTGACATAGGAGGCGTTGAGGCTCGCGAGCTTGTCGCTGAGCTCTTTGAGTTTTCCGTCCAGCGAGAAAAGTCCCTCGCGATCCTTGAACGCATAAAAGGCCCGCTCTGATTCCTCGATTCTTCCTTTCACATTCGAGAGCTGGTCGGTCATATAGGCCGTCAGATTTTTCTTCGTGTCCGCGCCCTGCTGGGTCTGGTACTCGATGAACAGACGCGACAGCGTATCACCGACCAGTTTCGCCACGGCGGGCACCTGGTGGTCCACGTGAATATTGACCAGGCGAGTGCCCCGAACCGGCTCCACCGTGATCATCCCGAACAACAGATCAACCTGCGCATTGAACTCCGCCCGTTGCGACTCCTCGTCCGAGATGTCCGGCGCTGGAGACGAACGCGCCCATTGCGGGAGGAATCGTTCGACTTCATCGAGAGCCGGCGCGGCCACCCGCTTCACGCGTTCAAACACGCTTGGCGGATCGTCCAGGTTCCGGATGTCCGACTTCTCGCGGAGCGCGGTCACCACCCGTTCCAGTAACGTCCGGTTAGTGATCAGCCCGACAGCCGTATCCAACGAGAGCGCATCCGATTGCGCGTTGGGGTTCTCGACGACCGCGCCGGTCAACACCGACCGGGTCGGTTCCTTCTCGATCAGAATTAGGCTCGTTGCCCGATAGACCGGCTGCACCAGCGCGTTCAGGGAAACGCCCAGGAGGAGGAACACCACCAGCGATCCCAGCACGATTCCCTTCCGGCGCTTGACCACCGCCCATGAATCTCTCAGATCGATCTCACCACGCTCCGGCATACTCGTCATCCTCTCCTAAAAGAGCCGTTGGGGCACGCTGATCCGGTCCCCGGTCTGCAAGACCACGTCTTGGTCCTTGCCTTCCTGAACTTTGAGCAGATTGATTTCGAAGGTCTTGGGTGTCCCATTCTCCAGCCGGGTCACCGTCGTCCGCGCGGGCGACGCGTAGTCCGTAAACCCGCCCGCCAGGATGCAGGCATTGAGGGCCGTCAGTCCCTCTTGTATGCCATACGCCCCCGGATGCTTGACTTCTCCCACGACGTAGACCTTTTTCCCGTACTCCTTCACGCTCACCAACACTTGGGGATCGACAAAGAAATCCTGCGCCAGAATCGTCCGGAGCTTCTCCGCGATCGCAAACGCCGTGAGTCCCCCGACCTCAAGTTCCCCGACCAGCGGACTGGTCATCGTGCCCGAGGAAGAGATGCCAGCCGTAAAATCCTCCTGCTTTTCGCCGCCGGCATACACGGATACCTGGAGAATGTCTCCGGGACCGACCGGATACGAGGGGGTCTGGGCAAGCAGTGACCCGGCGCCACCGCACAGCGCCACCAGGACCATCACGAATGCCACTACTGTGTTTCTTGTGTTTTTTATCCGCATTGTCTCAGGACCTCGCGTGATCATTCCCACCGACACCTTCAGTGCCAAGCTGCAGTTAACGAAACACCTAACCGATTCCGGTGAAAATCGAGGGGACTGTTCGCACCGGACGCCGCCTGACGCAGATGGTCATAGTCGATCTGACCGGTCAACCACGACCGGACGGGTGCGGACAGCGAGGCCGACACTCGATAGACTTCGGTCCGCTTTCCCTCGCTCTGGAACGGTCGGGTTCGTCCATAATCCGCCTCCAACAACCCCGTGACCTCTCCTGCCCACCGCTTCCGCCCCTCAATCGAGACACGATGGGTCAGAGTCGGACCTAAATAGCTGCCGCCCTCCGCATCGAGACGACTGTCCCATCGGGCCGAGACGCGTCCGACGTTCGACAGCCGGGTGACCTCGGCCTCCACGGTGGTCGCCTCTTCGTGAATGATTTTCAAGTACCCCGTCATGGGAACGCCCGGCGCCTCGCTCGGCCCCTTCACGGCAGCGACCACCACCGGCCGGTGGTGTCGTGGCCCGCCACCAGGGTAATCCACCAGTGCGGCTCCCAACTCAAGTTCGCTCGACACCAGGCGGGAATGGGAACGGCGCAGACCAACCGTCATGATTTGCGATCGAAGCACGGTGTCATCCCCGACCTGCAGGTCTCGCCCACGGTAGCCGATCAGCCAGGTATCCTCACGCGTTCTGATCGGGAAAAAGGCCGCCGCCCACGATTCGAAGCGACCATCACCGAAGGAGACCGACTCATAGTTGTGCGTCTTCAGCTCGTAAGCGGCCTCCCCCTGCCAGCGATCGACCCGTATCGATCCGATGGTCCGTCGGGCGTTCTCACGCACCAACACGGCCTGCTGATCGAAGTTGATCGGGTCGTGCGACCGAACAAAACGGTAATCCATCGCCAGCGCATTATCCTCGGACGGCTTGTAGGACATCCGTAAGACCGCCGTATCCGTCGACGTGGTCGGAGTCGGGGTACGATCGTAGAATTCGTAACTACGACGAGCGCGAGCCTCCCACGTGGAAAGCTTCCCGGTACGGCCAACGGTCAGTTGGGGCGACACAACCTGCACCCAATCGCTCATGCCGTTCGCGCTCTGGAGGACGTTATCATCATATCGGCTTTCCACCTTCAGCTCCGGCCCAAACGCTGTCGGGCCAGCGGCCTCGGCCCCAGCCCCCATCCCCAGCCACCCGAGGGTGAGACAGATTGCAAAGCGGAGTTTCACCGAGGCAACGAGGACGTTGCCTCAACACGCGTTGCGCCCCCCCACTCCCGGTCAACCACCTTCGGGACCTCGTCATGTCGAAGTCGGCACGAAATTGAACATCCGTCACCACCAATACCCATGAATTCCCTCTAGCTTTCGGCCCCGGAACACCCACCAAATGAATGAGGGAAAAACCGCATCGTTGGGCTTATTATTCCGTCCCGAGATTCTAAATCGATTTCTCAGGAAACAGAATTATCGTGAGGCGCAAGACCCCTCACACGTCCTCGCAGAACACCTATGCGTTGGATCGAGTTCGGCCACTACAGGAGGGGGTAGGCTCCCTGAACTCGATAAGCGGAAAATAAGGTATATACATATACGAAGAGAACGAGAAAAGCAAGCCCCCATCCCGTACATGGCCCCCTCAAGGAGCGTGGCCGGGACGGCTCCACGACACGATCTTCCTCTCCCCGGGGATAACCCGGAGTCCTGCCGCAACCCCAAATGACAATATCACGATCGCTGAATGGGAGGCATCGTTCTTTCGCGCCGCGACCTAGGCACACGGCTCCTTTTGTCGGCGAGGTCAACGCGTACAACCGCCAGCCGATTCCGAGCCCTCCAGCAGGCAGGACTTTGAGAAGGAGAGGGTACCGCCGTGAACATCGATTGAGAGAACCTGCGCGTGGCAGCCATGCTCGCCGGACTTGTACCATAGGCGGATGAGCCGCACAACCCCCCAAAAGGGGGATATCCAACCGCCCGTGAATGTATTCTTTAGGTGCGCTCGCTAAGCACCTTCAACCGCGCGATACCCCGCGAGACGGATGGCTTGACGAATACGCTCGGGCGTGGCGGCTGGTCCCTCCAGGGAAACGTCGGCGGTCCGCGACGGAAGATCGACTCGCACGGCGGTGACGCCCTCCAGCCGGCCGATCGCCCGCTCCACCGCCCGCACACAGTAGGAGCACGTCATGCCGTCGACGATGACACGAACGTGCCGCGTGCCGTTACCTTCCGGCACCGCGGCCACGCCGGGCGCCGCATTCGGCGATTCAGCGGTGGGATGGTGGCTGTGTTCAGTATCGCGGAGCGAGGGATGCTCATGTTGATGGAGAATGTCGCCGTGTTGGTGAGAATGTTCATGGCCGACCGCGGGTACAACGGACGCGGGGACCGGCCGGACCACGGCGCGGCGGATCGAATCATACGCCAGCGCCGCGGCGAACACGGCCGAGGCGAACAGGACGATCGTCGCCCCGGAAGCCGCGTTGGTATGAAAGCTGAAATACATTCCGCCGACTCCGCAGAGCACACCGATCCCGACCGACGCGAATACAAGCCGGTGAAAGCTGTGCGTCAGCAGACGCGCAGTCGCCGCCGGGATGACGATCGCGGCGACCATCAGCATCACGCCGAGGACCTGCATTGACACCACGATGGTTGCCGCCAGCACCAGGGCGAATGCCGTTTCGACCCACTCACTCGGCACACCGTACACCTTGGCAACCTCGGGATCGAACGTCGTGAAGAGGAGCTGTTTGTACAGCACAAAAATCACGAGCGCCGAGAGCACCGACACGCCCGCGATGACGACGAGGTCCTCCGTGGTCACGCCGAGGATATTACCGAACAGCGCCGCCTCGAAGTTGCGGGTGAACCTCCGCACGCGGCTGATCAGCACGACGCCGACGGCGAAGCTCGCCGTCGTGACGATCCCAATCACCGCGTCGGCGCCTATCTTCTTCCGCTTCGCGACGGCGTTGATCAGCAGCGCGGACATGAATCCCCACAGGCCCGCGCCCAGGTAGAAATTCCAATTCATCACGTAGCTGACCACCGCGCCGCCGAATACGGAATGCGAGAGCCCGTGGCCGATGTAACTCATGTTGCGGAGGACGATGTAGACGCCGATCAGGCCGCAGATCGCACCGGTCATCGCCGCCGCGAGCAGCCCGTTTCGGAAAAACTCGTACTGCAGGGGGTCAAACAGGATCTCGATCGCCGTCCTCCTGCCGGGCTGTCCGAGCGGAATAGTGGGCCCCCGCCTCCGGACTGTCGGCGATGAGCAAGAGCCCGTTTTGTCGGACCACCACCATTTCGGAATTGTAGGTGCGACTGAGAATCTCAGAGGTGAACACCTCTTGGGGATCACCCTGCGCCGCAATCGTTCGATTGAAGCAGATCACCCAAGGGAGGTGCCGCGCCACGCTGTTGAGGTCGTGGGTGGTCAGGATGATCGTGACCCCTTCCCGATTCAATTGCGACAGCAAGTGCAGGATGTGGTGTTGGGTCTTGAGGTCGACTCCCGCGGTCGGCTCATCCAAGATCAGGAGACGCGGTCGACTGATCAACGCGCGCGCAAGAAACACCCGTTGCTGCTCTCCGCCCGAGAGCGCCCGAATCTGGCGGTTGGCGTATTGGCGGATACCCAGGTGGTTCAACAGGTCGAGCGCAACCCGACGGTCCTCGCGAGTCGGCCACGGCAACCAACCCATTTCACGGTGACGCCCCATCAGGACGACCTGTTCGACCGTCACCGGGAAATTCCAGTTGACCGTTTCGATTTGGGGGACGTAGCCGACTCCCCGCACCGTTTGTCCCACAACGCGCTGTCCGGCCACCGTGACCGTGCCGGCGGTGATCCCCACGATCCCCAGGATCACCTTGAGCAGCGTGGTTTTTCCCGAGCCGCTCGGTCCGACGATCCCGGTATACAACCCTTCCGGAATCGAAAGGTCGATCCCCTCCAACACCATCTTGTTGTCATATCCGGTGCTGATGCCTTCGAGTTGGACGATCGGCGGCTGCGCGCCATCGACCCGAAGCGAGGGCCCGTTATCGCTCACGGATGGCCGGGGTGTTGTCGGTTATATCGTGCGGATTCACGATCACGCTGCTCGCATTGCTTCTTCACGGCGGTCCCCTACCGTATCAGACGAGTCGAAAACCTGTCAAGAACGGCCCCGGCGAGGCCGCGCGCCGCGCACAAGGGAAGAACCTCCTCGCCGCACTCTGCCACAGTTTCGCCGCGGGACCGACGCTTCCTTGACCCACTTGCTGAACACTCGTTCGAATTTGTTATAATAACGCGCGTGGAATCTCCCGACGATGTGGCGTGACGCCTGACCCCCGAATGATCGAAGACATCCGTCTCCATGGGCAAGTGACTCCCATGGTCGAATATTTTGCGACCATCGCGGGACGCTCGGTCGGGCATCAGTTTTTCTACGAACCCTCCCCCGACGGTCATCACGGCACGATCCGTTTTTTCGCCGCCGGACACGAATTCCTGATCGGACGAGACGGCCTGAGCTATAAGGGCAACGGCGGAAGCTTCTGTCGGTACATGTTCGGCGTCAATCTTCCCCTGAAAGACTTGCTCAAGAAAGAAGTCGTCAACCGCTTGGTGCTGAACGGCGCCATTCTCGACCCCACCGGACAATCCATTCACTTCACCGATCGGACCGAAAGCCGGGAATCGTACGAGGAAGTCTTCCGGAGCGGCAATGCGTTGTGTAATTATTATTTCTTCGTCCAGTTGCCCGAACAGGGTCCGCTTCACAAACAGCAAGAGTTCCTGCTGCGCATGATCGGACGACCCGTGAAGCACTCCGTCTCCGTGGCCTCCCAAGACGACATTCAGATCGTCCACAACCTCTACAACGCGTTGGCGGAGCCCCGCGCCGTGATCTATCTCTTCAAACTGACTCACCGTGGCCACGCCGCGTATTACCAGTACTACCAGCACGTGTACGCGGCGCGAACCAACGGCGACGAAGGGGTCATGCGGCGACTGGACGATATCGCCCATCAATGCAAGATCGATCTGTACCAGCAAACCCGGATACAAATCGACGTCGTCTATCAGCACCCCGACAACAAACGCCTGATCGACGACTACAAGGACCTCCTGACCGAGATGCTGGCCGATCCCGGCTCGACGCAAGCCATCCTCGCCAAACTCAACCGCCTCCGAACCCTCAGCGTTCGCAACGCCATCCCCCTCGAAGTGTTTCACACGCTCGACGGCATTTTTTTGAAAGACAAGACGGTCGAGCGATTCGAGGAACCCGAGCATCTCGACGCCGCCCGGAGCATTCTCGACAGCCTGTTCCTCCAGACCGGAGAAACCAAGGGCACCGTCCTGAAAGAGGAACTGGCCACGTTGTTGCGAGCCAAGCGTCAAGCCATCGAGCGCCGGGATTTCTCGTTTGACGCGCTCTTGCTCGACGTCGGGAAAACTTGCGACGAGTATGCCTGCCAGTCGGGAGACTCCCGCATTTTGGAGCGGTTTAGCCTCATCGTCACGTGCTTCGATCGCTTCGACGCCACCTACACCTACCTCAACCAGATGGTGTTCATGGACGACGATCAGACGACGGAGGCGGGGCTCAAAACCATTCATACCAACAAAAAGATCTTCGACGATCTCGCCCCGAGGCTGTTTAAGGAACTCTTCATCGATTCGATCGTGAAGGACCGGTACCTGACGGATTTCGGACGCCGGAAGATCTTCATCGTGTTCCAGGGGCTCAAAGAGGTCGACGACGGCCGTCTCACGCTCCAAGAAGTGGCCAACCAAGTCAGGCAAGTCAATACCGAAGCACTCATCCACCGCCAGGTCCGCCGCCACCTGAAACGGTTTCTCAAGCAGTTCGTGAAGCCGGCGCAACCCGAGGAGCTCACACATCTCCGCGATCAACTGTCCCAGGAACTTCAGCGTAAGGGTCTCATCCCCATGCCGATTCCGGAAGCGATCTTTCGCAAGGCCATTCGGGATCTTCATCGGGAGGCCGTGTACTTTTTCGAGGTGCTGCCCACCCTGGTCGCCTCGCCTGAGGGGTCGGAGGGGCGCCGGGACGCGTATCTCAGCTCGAGCGGCGTCGACCGGTACGATCTGGAAGAATTGGAGCGGGAGTACTTTCACCACCACCGACTCGACAACACGCTGCTCCATGCCCTCCAACGATAACCCGCACCGCGCCGTGATGCGGCGCGGAATACCACTTGCCCGTCCTCTCGGGTGGCGCAGCAACCCGCACCGCGCCGTGATGCGGCGCGAAATGCCCATGAGCCGATCCCCGCTGCCACGTCACACCATGACGCACTGCGGGACAATGACGATCCACCACACAAGGAGTCGCACCATGCCGGTCAGCCCTGTTCAGCCAAACACCGTTCGCCTTCGTCGCACCCTCGGAATCGTCGTCTTCACCGTGGTGTGCTCCCTTATCGGCTCGGGTCTCATGCCGGGATACGCCAAAGATCTGCCGGGCATGAAGGCGTTGACCGACTTTCAAGACGTGTTCGTTGATCTGGCCGAGCACGTGAAACCAGCGGTCGTCAATATTTCCACCTCAGGGGGCGCCCCCGCTTCTTCTCGAGGCGATCGCTTTCGCCAGCGTCCCGAGTCGCCCAGCAGCGGCTCCGGCGTGATCATCGATAAGGACGGGTACATCGTGACGAACAACCACGTCGTCGGCGACGCCACCGACGTCGAGGTGCGCTTGCTGGACAAACGGAAGTTTTCCGGGAAAGTCATCGGGCGTGATCCCGATACCGACCTCGCGGTCGTGAAGATCACCTCCAAGACTCCGCTGCCCACGGTCCCGTTGGGAGACTCCAGCCAGGTCAAGGTCGGACAATGGGTCGTCGCCGTCGGGAATCCGTTCGGCTTGGAAAGCACCCTGACGGTCGGTGTGGTGAGCGCGCTGAAGCGAGAGAACGTCAACCTGTCCCGTTATGAAGAATTTATCCAAACCGACGCGTCGATCAACCCCGGAAACAGCGGAGGGCCGCTGTTCAATATCCATGGTGAAGTCGTCGGCATCAACACCGCCATCATCAATTTCGCGCAAGGGATCGGGTTCGCCATCCCATCGAAAATGGTGCAAGACGTGGTGCCCCAGCTCATCGCCAAAGGCAAGGTCAGCCGAGGGTGGCTGGGTGTGGGCATCCAACCCGTGACCGAGGACCTGGCCAGTCAGTTCAAACTCGAACGCGAAGAAGGCGTGCTCGTCAACGAGGTCTTCGAGGGCGAACCGGCGCAGAAGGCCGGGGTCCAACCAGGGGATATCATCCTGATGGTTGATAACACCGCGGTCGACACGCCCAGCGGCCTGGCCAAGGCCGTGGCGGGATTGACGCCGGGGAAACCGATGACGCTGAAGATTCTCCGGAACGGCGAGCACCGCCAGCTCTCGGTGGTGCTTACCGAACGAAAGGACGAATCAGAGACGGCCGAAGCCGTGCCGGCCAAGACCCCCGAGTCGGTGCTGGGCTTGAACATTCAGGATCTCACGAAGGAAATCGCCGACCGCCTGAAATTGAAGGATACCAAGGGCGTGCTGATCAACAAAGTCGAACCCGACAGCCTCGCCGATCGCGGCGGCCTCAAAGAGGGCGACGTGATCAAGGAGATCAACCGCCACCCGATCGAGAATGCCGAGGACTTCCGCAAAGCGAGCGACGCGCTCAAACCCGAGGAGGGCGTGTTGGTCCGCTTGATTCGGGAGCAGCGGGGGTTGTTTGTCGTGCTGAATGACAAACCATAAGGAGGCCGATCCGGACCGTCTCGCCGCGCTCGACCACGCCCACCTGTGGCATCCGTTCACCCAGATGCGGGAGTGGGCGGCGGAACCTCCTCTGATCATCACGGAAGGAGAAGGGGTCAAGGTCCGCGACGTGGAAGGGCGCTGGTATTGGGACGGGGTTTCTTCGCTGTGGGTGAATCTGCACGGGCATCGCAAGACCGAGATCGACCGGGCGATCGTCGCCCAATTGAGTCAGATCGCTCACTCGACCCTCCTCGGCTGTTCGTCTCCTCCCGCGATTCTGCTGGCCGAGCGCCTCGTCGCATTGGCGCCGCCGGGCCTGACCAAGGTCTTCTACTCGGACAACGGCTCGACCGCGGTCGAAGTCGCCCTAAAAATGGCCCTTCAATATTGGCAGCAGATGACGCCGGCACACCCGCGAAAAACCAAGATCCTCGCGTTCTCGCTGGCATACCACGGCGACACGGTGGGGGCCGTGAGCGTGGGAGGCATCGACGTCTTCCACGCCCGATTCGCCCCGTATCTCTTCCCCACGTTCAAGGCCAACCCCCCGTACTGCTATCGCTGCCACCTCGGCTTGACCTATCCATCTTGCGAAACCGCCTGCCTGACTGATCTGGAGGAAGCCCTCCGGCGGCACCACGACGAGATCGCGGCGCTGATCGTCGAACCGCTGATGCAGGCGGCAGCCGGCATGCTCGCGGCTCCTGCCGGATATCTTCGCCGTCTTCGCGACCTCTGTACGCGCTATAACGTGCTCATGATCGCGGACGAGGTCGCGACCGGATTCGGTCGCACGGGGACGATGTTCGCGTGCGAGCAGGAAGGGGTCACGCCCGACCTGATGGCGGTCGCCAAGGGACTGACCGGCGGCTACCTGCCGCTGGCCGCAACGCTCGCGACCCAGGCCGTGTACGACGCGTTCCTCGGCGAGTACCCCGAATTCCGCACGTTTTTCCACGGCCACAGTTATACGGGGAACGCGCTGGCCTGCGCGGCGGCGCTGGCGAACCTGGACGTCTTCCTCCACGAGCGCGTGATCGACGGCTTGGCGCCAAAGCTCGCCGGCCTTCGGAACGCCCTCGCACCCCTGGCCGCGCACCCGCACGTGGGCGACATCCGCCAGTGCGGTCTCATGGTGGGCGTCGAACTGGTCCAGGACGCAGAGACGAAGACCCGCTTCCCGACTGCGTCGCGAATCGGATGGACGGTCAGCCGGGAAGCGCGCGCGCTGGGCCTGCTGACTCGGCCGCTCGGCGACGTGCTGGTTCTTGTTCCCCCGCTCGCCGCGACGCCCGATGAGTTGACCGTGATGGTGGACATCCTGCACCAAGCCATCGTCAACACGCTCGGGGGGCGAAGAGATTCACCGGCCGTCCTCCCCTCGCGGTCCGACACGGTCGAGCACGGCCGGTAAGTCCCGCCGTTCCTTATCGTTTTCCGCTTCGAAGGATCCGCAAGTGGCGAAGGTAGCCGTCGGCCACGGTGTGGGGGTCGAGGCCGATCGCTCGCGCGTACTGAGTGAGGTATCCGCGGAGGTAGGCTTCGTGAGGAAGGCCCTTTTCGTGATCCTCCTCGATGAACTGGAGATACGCGATACTGATCCTCGTGTTCAGCGCGATCTCCTGCAACGGCACGCCGATCGCCTCGCGACGGGAGCGGAGCGCGGAGCCGGTCACGCCGGTGGCGGGGAGGTCGGCGTAACTAAACGCCATCGGTCGAGGCCCCGGCACGGCTCCCTCTGCGGGCGGTCCGACGGAGGAACGGATCCCGAGCACGTCTTCATCGTAGCGCACGCGCAGCGCCGGGTCGGAGAGGGTCCGCCACGCCTCGGCGAGACGGGCGAGGAGCGCCTGGCGCTCGCCGGGGTCGAACAACGAGTAGCTCGCCAGCGCATCGCCCGCGAACGCGCGCTTGGCCGCCTCGTAGGCCTTCGCCAGGACTTCCTTCTCGGCGTTCGGCCGCACGTCCAGCAACTCGTAATAATTCTGTTCCCGAAACGGTTTCACCCACGCACACAAAGATCAAAGGCGATCTGCTCACCCTTCAACAGATTCGCCAGGACCGTTCCCGTTCCGCGGGAAGAAACAGCATCGGGATACTCCATCACGGGAGGACGCTTGCGCTTCATCGCACGCCACACGCAATCGTCGTACTCCACGAACCCCAAATACTCCACGTGAATCCCGAAATACTTCGAGCACGAGCTGCGCATGGACAACCCCAACGCGGCATCGTCCTGCGATCGCACCTGGTTGACCACCAGCTTGGGAGAAAACTCCGCCATCGTTTTTCTCAGTCGCCCCCCGACCTCGGAGTCGATCGCCTCAACGCAGGCCATCAAATCGTGGGGAGTTCGGATTCCGCGCTCGTTCTTCTGATCCATCGCGCACGACACCAGCGCCTTCATGTCCGGGTGTCGCACCGCGCGTTTGAATCGCCGGTAAAACGCGCTTTTGATGAATCGGTAGACGTTCTCGATCGACGTCGGCTCCGGGATGACGGTGAGGATCCCGCGATCGGCCGCCAAGAAGAAATCCAGGCTGTTGAAGGCGGTGCCGGCCCCGAGGTCCAGGATGATGTACTCCACATCCAAATCTTGGATCTGGCGGATCAGGCGCATCTTCTCGGTATGCTTGGGATTCGCGATTTCCAAGAAGTCGTGGGCGCCGCTGATCAGCCGCAGCGTGGGAAACGACGTCTCGCCCAGCACCTCGCTTAACGTCTTCATGCGGCCTTTGATAAAATCGGAAAGCGTCGCCGCGGGCGGATCGGCGCCCAAGGCGGTGTGGAGATTCGCGCATCCCAAATCGGCATCGATCGCGATCACCCGTTTGCCGAGCTTGGCCAAGCCGATGGCAAGACTCGCCGAGAGATACGTCTTCCCGGTGCCGCCCTTTCCCCCGCCCACCGCCCAGATTTCTTTCTGGACCAATCGGCCCTGTTCACCTAACCCCAGCATGCGCGTAGTTGTAGCGTATGTCGACGGCATTTTCAAGTAGGGACCGTCCCCGATCGCGCATCCATCGAGACGCCTACGACGCCATCCCGAAGCACGGGTCCCCGCGCGGGATCGGCGTCCCGACCCTGCTGACTTGCACTCGCCCCCCTCTTGGCTCTATAGTGCTTCTTTATGTCGACCCTTGATCCTCTGCTGAACGAACCGAAGATCGCCTACTTCTCGATGGAGATCGGTTTGCGCACCGACGTCCCCACCTACAGCGGGGGGCTCGGTGTCCTCGCCGGCGACACGATCAAAACGTGTGCCGACTTAAAACTCCCGGTGGTTGGCGTCACGCTGGTCAGTCGTCAAGGGTACTTTCGGCAAGAGTTGGACGCCGACGGCCGACAGCACGCGAAGCCGGCCCCCTGGAATCCGCGCCAGGTGATGACCTTGGTGAAATCCCAGGTGCGGGTGACGATCGATCGACGGCCGGTCGTCGTCGCGGCATGGTTGTATTGGGTGGAAAGCCCTACCGGCGGCCGTGTCCCGGTCTTGTTTTTGGACACCGATTTGGCCGACAATGCCCCTGAGCACCGCGAATTAACGTCGTTCCTCTATGGTCGCGACGCGGCGTACCGCCTGCGGCAGGAAGCCATCCTCGGCATCGGGGGAGGCAAGATGCTTCAGGCGCTGGGCGTCACCGTCCGCAAATACCACATGAACGAAGGCCATTCGGCCCTCCTCACCCTGGAGTTGCTTGAGCGCTTCCGTCGGCCGATCGAAAGCGTCTGGCACGAAGAGTTGGTGTGGGACGTGGAGCGCATCAAGGACCTGTGCGTCTTTACCACCCACACGCCGGTGGACGCCGGTCACGACCGCTTTCCGTACGACTTGGTTGAGCGGGTCCTCGGCACGCCGCTCCCACTGGCCGCGCTCAAACGGTTTGCGGGACATGACATGCTGAACATGACCTTGCTCGCCTTGAACCTGAGCCGGTTCGTCAACGGGGTGGCCAAGAAACACGGGGAGGTGTCCCGCACGCTCTTTCCGGGCTACGAGATTTCCGCGATCACCAACGGGGTGCACACGTTCACCTGGACGTGCCCCGAGATGGCGGCGTTGTATGACGCCCATCTCCCGGGATGGGCCAACGACCCGGAACTGCTGGTGCGCGTGGACAACATTCCCGACGACGCGTTGTGGGCGGCCCATCAGGCGGCCAAAACCCGCTTGCTCGCCCTGGTGGCGCGCCTGACCGGCGCCGCCATGAGCCCGGACATTTTAACCATCGGCTTCGCCCGGCGCATGACCCCCTACAAGCGCGCCGACCTCCTCTTTTCCGACATCAAGCGGTTGGCGGATCTCGGCGAGGGCCGTCTTCAGATCGTATTGGCCGGGAAAGCCCACCCCCAGGATGAACCGGGGCAACGGATTATTCAGCGGCTCGTGCAGGCGATCCACGCGCTGCGCGGCCGAGTCACCGCCGTCTTCCTTCCGGACTACGACATGGACATGGCGCTCACGGTCATCGCGGGCTCCGACCTCTGGCTCAACACGCCCCGACGGCCGCACGAAGCCTCGGGCACCAGCGGCATGAAGGCCACGCACAACGGCGTTCCCAACTTCAGCGTGCTCGACGGGTGGTGGATCGAAGGCCACGTCGAAGGGGTCACGGGATGGTCGATCGGGCCGCCGCCCAGAGAGTCCACCCTCACCGAGAGCGGCGACGCTCGGGACGCCCATGATTTGTACGAAAAGCTCGAACGGGTGATCGTCCCGCTGTACCGCGAGAACCGTCGCGAGTGGATTGCCGTGATGAAACACGCCATCGGGAAAAACGCCTCGTTCTTTAACTGCCACCGCATGATGAGACGGTATGTGACGGAAGCGTATCTCAGATGATCCGCCGGCGACGACCTGCTCGGAACAGCCTCTCTCATCGCGCCGCCTCGGGCGCGCAGCCCGTGGTCTAAAAAGGAGAATTCGTCATGACATCCGTATCCACCTCCACGTCACCCTTTATTTGGCTCAAAGACCTCTGCACTCATTTCGATTGGCTGCATGCCGGTTCCCAAGCGCTCGCGGAGGGCCGCCCTCTTTCCCCGCCGGACTCCATCCCCGACCACGCGATCGGCGAGATCATTCGGGCCCTGCTCCGGGTCGACGAGACGCGACGCACCCAGCGCGATGAGACCGCCGCCCTGCGAAACGAATTGGAGGCCCGGGAGTTGGAGCTTCGCGCGGCCGCCCACGACGCGGAGAGCACCCGGCACGACGCCGCGGAGGCGCGCGCGGCGCTCGATCAAACACGGCACACCCTGGAAGACCGTCAGCGGGGCTGGGACGAGATGGAGGCCAAATGGCTCCAGGACCGCATGGTGATGGAGCAGCGCGCAGGCGCGCTCGACCAACGGGTCCGCGCGCTGACCGAGCGACTGAAGGACCACGCGCAAGTGCTGACGGCGGTGGCGTCCGACCTCGCCAACGCCGCCGAGTAACCCGGGGGAGTCGCAGCTTGTCTTCTCCAATCCTCTTGTGGTACAACCACCTCATTTCGTCCCAGAGGGAGCTCGTATGCGTCCACTACGATTACGGCGGCTGATGAGAAGTGCATCTTCGACGCGCCTCACCAAGCTCGCCAATAAGATTCGGCGATTTGTGTTGTGTCTGATTCCCAGCGAGTACGTCCGCCGTCAAGCCGCGCTCCGCCAGGGCGAGTGCGTCGGCTGCGGGCGGTGCTGCAAGCTCGTCTTTCACTGTCCGTTTCTGGGAGGCACCGACGAAAATCCCCGCTGTCTCATTTATAACACCGTCCGGCCGAATCAGTGCGCGGCGTTCCCGATCGACGAACGAGATCTCGCGGACGTCAACTACCTCTGCAGCTACAGTTTCGCCCAGCCGCGCACCGCGGGCCCCCAGCAACTCTTGACTCCCTTGTTCGATTCATAAGGACCTGCGCATGAAATACACGTCGATTGACCAACTCGACCAGGCCCTCAACCGCACCCTTCGGATCGACGGGGCAACGGTCAAGATCGTGGATCGTCTCGAATTTCTCCACGATCTCTTGGACGATCTCGTCTACGCGGCGGTCTTCAATCCCGATCCTCGGATCAAGGGCCGCGCCCGCTGGGTGATCAAGACGGCCGCGCCCGAAATGGGGGTGGTCCCCGCATCGATCCAAACGCTCTACGAGGCGATGGGGCGAGGCGAGGCCGGCGGCTTCACCGTGCCGGCCATCAACATTCGCGGAATGTCCTACGACGTCGCGCGCGCCGCGATCCGCGCCGCTAAAACGACCAAAACCTCCGCCTTCATCTTCGAAATCGCGAAATCAGAAATCGGCTACACCCAGCAGCGGCCGGGCGAATACGCCGTCGTCATGATCGCGGCCGCCATCCGCGAAGGCCACACCGGTCCTCTCTTCATTCAGGGCGACCACTTCCAGGTCAATGCCAAGCACTATCTCAAAGATCCCGCCAAGGAGATCGACGGCTTGCGCGCGCTCATCCGCGAGGCGATTGCGGCGGGCTTCTACAACATCGACATCGACTCCTCCACCACCGTCGATCTCTCGAAACCGACCACCGGCGAACAACAACGAACCAATTACGAGATCGCAGCCGACCTGACTGCATTCATCCGGACGCTGCAACCTCCGGGCGTCTCGATCTCAGTGGGCGGAGAGATCGGCGAAGTCGGCGGCAAGAACAGCACGGAAGAAGAGCTGCGGGCGTATATGGACGGCTACCGACGCGCGCTGGACACCTTCGGCGCCGGCCTGATCGGGATCAGCAAGATCAGCATCCAGACCGGCACGTCCCACGGAGGGGTGCCGCTTCCCGACGGCTCGGTGGCCCAAGTGGCGCTTGATTTCGACACCCTCGAGCGGCTCTCGAAGGTTTCCCGCGACGCCTACGGTCTCGCGGGCGCGGTCCAGCACGGCGCCTCAACGCTGCCCGCCGAGGTGTTCGACCGGTTTCCCGCGGTTGCCACCGCCGAAATCCATCTGGCCACCGAATTTCAAAACATGATCTTCGAACACCGCTCGTTCCCGAAACCTCTGAAGGACGAAATTTACACCCATCTCGCCGCTGCCCACGCCGACGAACGCAAGGCCAACGAGACCGATCAGCAGTTTCTCTACAAGACCCGCAAAAAGGCGTTCGGACCGTTCAAAGAGCGGTTCTGGACCCTCAACGGTATCGCTCGGGAAGCGATCGGGCTGGCGGTGCAGCAGAAATTCGAGTTTCTGTTCCGGAAACTCAGCGCGGCGAACACCGAAGATGCGGTCAAGCGATTCGTGCCGCCCATCCCGGTCGCAGTCACCGTCGACGACGAAATCGCGGCCTGCGGCTGAGCCGCCGCCTCATCCACCCTCCCCTCACGGATACGTCCGCCCGTCCCAGGCCGCCAGGAACGCCTCGATATCGGCCCGTTCATCCGGGTGTCTGATATAAAAAGGATGCGGCGAGAACGCGCCTCGATCCGGTGAGAGGAGCGCCTCCAAGGTGCTCACCGAGCCGTCGTGGAGGTAGGGAGCGGTCAGCCCGATCCCCACGAGCTGTGGCACCTTGTAGCCAACCTCGCCGCCCCGCCACGCCGCGTTCATCGCCATCACTCGATCGTCGTACCCCGTTCGGGGATCGTCGAGAAGCGATCCTCCCGGCACCGTCACGAGATCAATCCGCTGCGGATCGTATCCCGGTAAGAGGTCTCTGATCGGGACGATCATGCCGGTGGTTTCCCGCGATTCGAGATGGCAGTCATTGCACCCGGCCTGCCGAAACACGCGCCGACCGGCGGCGACGCGCTCCTCGTCGATCGAATCACGCCGCGGCGGGAGCACGCGGGCCAGATAGGCGCTCAGCGCGTCGAGATCCTCTCCGTTGACGCGAAAGCCCAGCCGGGGTGACGACCGGAGGAACGGAAGCCCGCCCACCCGATCGGCCGCCACGCGCGGTCGTTCCATCGCGGGGTCGATCGCCTGCAACACCGCTCCGTACGCCCCGCCGAGCCAGTCGCCCATAGGAGGCGGCACGCCGGACAGAAACGATCGGCCGCCGGGGGTGGCCAGGGTCGTCGGATCCAGCACGACGCCGAAAAAATAGTTGTGAGCGTCACCGACGTGGGCGAACATTCCGTCCCAGTCGTAGGGACCCACGTCGGTCAGATTCCAAATCGCCGGGATATCGGTGGGGTTGCCGACCCCGTCGGGGGTCGCATCGGCCTGACCGGGCGGCCATGAGAGCAGCGCCGCATCCACCGCGCCTTCGAGCGCCTCGGCCCCATCGAACGCGGAGACGGCCGGGTCCACCTGCGGTCCCCGTCCCAACCCGAACAGATTGAGAAACGGCACGTACGACCGCGATCGCTCGCCCCACGCGATGAGCGTCCCGACCCTGAGGCGCGTATTCGGCAACCCGTCGACGCGACGGCCCACGCCGTCGCCGAACCGATCATCGGCGCGGGAATGGCACAGGACACAGGTCACCCCGATCCGATCCTGGCGCGCGACGAGGCCGATCACCGCGTTCGCCTCGATCAGGCGTCGCGTCGCGCGGGGATCGGTGTAGGGGCCGATCCCGACATCCGACCGCCGAAAGTCGGACGGCAGCTTGTCGCTGTCGAGCTGGAGGCCCGCGGCCAACAACGCGTTCGGCGTGACCTCCCGGCGCGCCAAGCCCTCCGCGAGTCCCAGCGTGTCGCTCCAGAACCATTCGTTGCGGAAGGTCTCAAAGCGAAACACGGAACGGCCCCAGTCCACCCGATCGATGGCGGGGGGCTCCCCCTCGCGGGATGACACGTGCCCCCCCTGGTGGGTACACCCCCCGAGAGCAAGCCATGCGACGGCGGCGAGCACCCGACCCGCACCGCGTAAACGCCTGACGCCGTTCACGCGGTCACGACGAGTCATCCCCGGGCGCGCGTCATCGCCTGGTAGCGTGAGACCTCGTCCTTGGGGCCGACGATCAGGGGAACTCGTTGGTGCAGTTTGGCAGGCACGATGTCGAGCACCCGTTCGGAGCCGGTCGTGGCGGCGCCGCCGGCCTGCTCGGCGATGAACGCCATGGGGGCCGCCTCGAAGAGCAGGCGCAGCTTGCCGGACGGCTTGTGGGGATCCTTACAGTCGGCGGGGTACAGGAAAATCCCCCCCTTCAACAGATTGCGATGGAAGTCGGACACCAGCGACCCGATGTATCGGGCGGCGTACGGCCGGCCGGTCGGTGGGTCCACGGCTTTGAGCGACTCGACATAAGCCCGCGTTCCGGCATCCCAAAACGCCGCATTCCCTTCGTTAACGCTGTACATCCGGCACTGCGACGGCATCATCATGTTCGGATGGGACAGGATGAACTCGCCCACCGCGGGATCCAACGTGAAGCCGTGCACGCCTAACCCGGTCGTGTAGACCAACATGGTCGACGAGCCGTAAATGACGTAGCCCGCGCACGCCTGTTTCGATCCCGCCTGCAGGCAATCCTCTTCGGAGCCCCGCGGTCCCGCGCTTCGCTTGCGGTGGAGCGAGAAAATCGTCCCGACGCTCACGTTGACGTCCATGTTCGACGAGCCGTCGAGCGGATCCATGTTGATCGCATATTTCCCGATGAATCCGTCCTCGTGGATCTCGGTAATATTCTCGTTCTCCTCGGTCGCGATGGCGCAGACCTTGCCCCCGGCGGTCAGGATGCGAATGAAGAGCTCGTTGGCGTACTTGTCCATCTTCTGGACGATTTCGCCCTGGACGTTCACTTCCCCCATCGTGCCGAGCAAATCCCCGAGCCCCGCCCGGTTCACCTCTTTGGACACCAGCTTGGCCGCCAAGGCGATGTCGTATAACAGACCGGAGAAGTCGCCGGACACGCCGGGGAACCTCCGTTGCTGGTCGAGGATGTGCTGCTCGATCGTTTTCAGTCGCATCGGCTCTATCCGTTGAGGAGAGTGACGACCGTCATACCCCGCCGCGCGGGCTGCGCAACGGCGGGCCTGTATTCCCGGCCTGAGGCTGCGAGAGGTTCGGGATTCGGTTCCTCGGAGAAAAACTCGATAATGTTGAGCGCCCCGTGGTCTTGCTCGATCCGAAACACGTAGCGGAGATCCAGCCCCATCGCATGGCAGAGGATCGCGCGATTCACCCCGCCGTGCGCCACCAGCGCGATTTCCGAAGCGGGATGAGCCGCCACGATCTCGGCGAGAGCCGGGAGCACCCGCGCCTGCATCTCATGATACGCCTCCCCGCCAGGCGGTTTCACCGTCGGCGGGTCCGCCAGCCATCGCGCCCAGTCATCCGGGAACCGCTCGGCCACCTCGTCGTACGTCAACCCTTCCCAGACCCCGAAGTGCTTCTCGCGAAAGGCCGACCGCTGAACCACGGAGAGCCCGTGGCGCTTGGCGACCTGCTCGGCGCCTTGCACGCTCCGCCGGAGCGTGCTGGCATAGACCGCTCGCAGCGGGATCTCGGCGAGTCGATCGGCCACGCGCTCCAACTGCGCCACGCCGTTCGGCGTCACCTCGATATCCATCTGACCGTGGTAGGTATTCGGTCTGGCCTTCAGCAACTCGCCGTGCCGGATCAGATACAGGCGCGTGGAATCGGAGGAGAGCCTGCCGCGTTTCAGAGACTCCACGCGTTTGAGCGTGAGGTTCGGGTCGTTGCGAGTGTCTGACATCCGTCTCGGGTTCCAGGAAACCTATATAAAAACACCCAATCCTACAAAGAGAGATTGGGTGAACACACTGATACGAAAGAAACGCCAAATTCGTCTCGGAGCCTCGGCGCGGGACTTCACGCCTGCGTTCCGCAGCCCGCCTATGGCGGGGAAGAGCGGGCGACGGGATTTGAACCCGCGACAACCAGCTTGGGAAGCTGGGACTCTACCAGCTGAGCTACGCCCGCTTGAGTGGAAGCATCTTATGGAATATTCGGGGATGAAGTCAAGCCGACGGTTCCAGGCAGAGCGCGAGTTTGCGTGACCGCGGCCAGGATTTGATGGCGGCCTCGACCCGCTTGGCCTCGGCCTCGGACTCGCACGCGCGCACGTACCGCACGATCACCGGTCGACGGCTCCTGGTGTACGCCCCACCGCGGCCGGCATTGTGTTGCGCGACCCGCCGCTCCACATCGGTGGTGCATCCCGCATAGAGCGACCCGTCGCGGCACTCCACGAGATACGCGGTCCAGGACGCCGCCTTCGATGCCACCGGTTTCGGAACGCCTCCATCCGCCTCTCGCCCCAAAGGCGATCTATTGTCTTTATCGGACATTCCGCTCCGAATACCCGGTCAGGAAGTTCGAGATCTCCTGCTCCTCGTCCGGGGTGAGGTTGGCCGGACGACTCATCCGATGCACCGTGTATTTCCAGTCCCGGCGGTTGGGCGGCATCAGCCAGAAACTGTGCACGGTCTGGTTGAGGTCCGGATCCGTCCATCCATGGCA
>JACQCD010000080.1 GCA_016201825.1 Nitrospirota bacterium
CCTACCTCGGCCACTCGCTTGACCGCCTGTGTCTTGAACTCAGCCGTGTATTCCTGCTTCGGGATCTTGATCATCTTCGCCTCCAAGGTGACGTCCATTGTACGTGATCCTTGGAAGACGAAACTCGAGGGGAAGCTCAGACCTGGCCCAAATGGTCATCGATGACTACCGGGTGAACCGCCGCAAATCGGAGCAGCGGGCGCACGAGGTGATCGCCAAGCTCCGGACGTTTTTTGACATGTCGCGGGCCCTCGATATCACGAGCGATCGGATTACGGCCTACATCCGCTTTCGTGAGGAGGATACCAAACCGCCGCAACCCGCCACGATCAAATACGAACTGGCCGTTCTCAAGCGGATGTTCACGCTGGCCATGCGAGCGGGGAGGCTCGCGCTGCGGCCCTACATTCCTTCCATCGAAGTGCGCAATACGCGGACGGGCTTTTTCGAGGAATCAGATTTTCGGAAGATGCTCAGCCAGCTGTCTTCGGAGGTCAAGCCCGTTGCCGAATTCGCCTATTTCACCGGATGGAGGCGCGGAGAGATCTTGGCCCTTGAGTGGCGGCAGGTTGATTTTCAGGCCGGAACTGTCCGGCTTGATCCCGGCTTCACGAAAAATGACGAAGGCAGAACGTTTCCCTTTCGCGCGCTCCCTACTCTGGCCGCGCTACTCGAGCGCCAGCGCGCCTATACCACCGCTCTCGAACGCGAGACCGGACAGATCATCCCCTGGGTCTTCCATCGCGCAGGGCGTCGCTTCAGGGATTTCAGGACACAGTGGGAACGTGCGTGCAAAGAAGCGGGAGTGCCGGAGCGCCTCTTTCACGATTTCCGGCGGACCGCCGTGAGAAACCTGGAGCGAGCTGGCGTATCACGGTCCGTCGCCATGAAGTTAACGGGTCACAAGACGGAGTCCGTGTACCGTCGTTATGCGATCGTGTCTGAGGCCGATTTATCGGAAGGCGTGAGCAAGCTGGCGGCGATTCACCGCCAACCCGCCTCAAACGTTCCTGACACAGTCATCCCGACTCGGACTACTAGCACAGCCTTGACACAATCTAGCCATCTTCGGAATACAGCAGAAACGAGATCGACGATCCAGCATCCACATAATCCTTTGAAACAACGAGAGAAAAACCTGGTGCCGAAGGGGGGAGTTGAACCCCCACGCGGTTGCCCGCAGCGGATTTTGAGTCCGCCGTGTCTGCCATTCCACCACTTCGGCTTTTGATCCGACGATATGGGGCCATCTGCGGCGTTGTCGCGCCCCTTTGCGTCCTCACGTACGACTCAGTACGCTCCGGGCGCAAAGGGACGCTCCGCCTTGCATCTGGCCCCATCTTGTCGGCCAAAACGCGAAGCAGAGCCGATCAACTACCGCAAGAGGTCCTAGGCGATAATCTCCGTCCCGATCCCTTCCTTCGTGAAGATTTCCAACAATAAGGCATGGGGCACACGGCCGTCAATGATATGCGCTTTGGCCACGCCGCCTTCGACCGCGGTCAAACAGGCATGGACCTTGGGCAGCATGCCGGACGTGATCGTGCCGGACTTGATCAGGCGCTGGATGTCCTTGCGCGAGAGCGTGGGGATGAGCGCGCCCTTGGCATTGAGAATCCCGGCGACGTCGGTGAGCATCACGAGTTTCTCGGCCCGCACGGCGCGCGCGACGGCCCCGGCGACGAGATCGGCGTTGATGTTGTACGTCCTCCCGTCGCGCCCCACTCCGACCGGCGCGATCACCGGGATATACCGATTGGATGTCAGATCCACCAGGATCTGCGGATCGATGGAGTCCACGTCGCCGACCTGGCCCAAATCCACCCGCTTGCCGCCAGCCGCCTTGACCGGCTTCGCGGTGATCAGGCGGCCGTCTTTGCCGCTGACGCCGACCGCGCGGCCGCCGTGGCGGGTGATGAGCTCGACGATCTCCTTGTTGATCACGCCGCCCAGCACCATCTCGACGATCTCCATCGTCTCCTTGTCGGTCACCCGCACGCCGTTGACGAACCGGGGTTCCTTGCCCAGCCGCTTCATCATGTCCGAGATCTGCGGCCCGCCGCCGTGCACGATCACGGGATTGAGACCGATGTATTTCATGAGGACGACGTCTTCGGCGAATCCCGCCTTGAGCGCCTCGTCGAGCTGAGCGTGCCCCCCGTACTTGATGACGAGCGTCTTGCCCGCGAACGCGCGAATGTACGGCAGCGCTTCGATCAGGATGTTGGCTTTTTCGATCAATCGATTCATTGTGGTGTGCTCGATCGCCCTACCAGCGACTCCCCCTCACCCTCCCCTCTCCCCCTCACGGGGGCGAGGGTAAAAGAACCCGTGGACTATTTGCCCCCTCTCCCGGAACGGGGAGAGGGCGGGGGTGAGGGTCCCCATGGTTTCTTTATAAGATATACCGGCTCAGGTCTTCGTCCTTGACCACGTCGGCGAGATGCTGTTTCACGTAGGCGGCGTCGATGCCCACTTTCTTGTCGGCCAGCTCCGGCGCGTCGAACGACACCGTCTCCAGGAGACGCTCCATCACGGTGAAGAGGCGCCGCGCGCCGATGTTCTCGGTGCGGTCGTTGGCCAGCACCGCGATCGACGCGACCTCTTCGATGGCGTCCGGCGTGAACGAGAGATCCACGCCTTCGGTGGCCAGCATCGCGACGTACTGCACGATCAAGGCGTTTTTGGGCTCGGTCAGGATCCGGACGAAGTCGTCCTTGGTGAGCGGCTCGAGCTCGACACGGAGCGGGAACCGGCCCTGCAATTCGGGGATCAGATCCGACGGTTTGCTGATGTGGAACGCGCCCGCCGCGATGAAGAGAATGTGATCGGTCTTCACCGGGCCATGCTTGGTGTTGACGGTCGATCCCTCGACGATCGGCAGCAAGTCGCGCTGCACGCCCTCGCGCGACACGTCGGGGCCCAACCCCCGCTCGCGCCCGGCGATCTTGTCGATTTCATCCAGAAAGATGATGCCGTCCTGCTCGGCGCGGCGCGTGGCCTCGCGGACCACGTCGTCCATATCGATCAACTTCTGCGCTTCTTCCTGCACGAGGATCTGACGGGCCTCGGCCACGCTCATCCGCCTCGGTTTCTTCTTCGTCGGGAAGATATTCCCCAGCATCTCGCGCAGGTTGCCCTCCATGTCCTCCATGCCGATGTTGGAGATGATCCCCACCGGCAACGCCGGAGGCTTTTCCTTCACCTCGATCTCAACCGTCCGCTCTTCGAGTCGTCCGTCCTTGAGCTGCTGGCGCAGCTTCTCGCGGGTTTGATCGTACGAATCCGAGAACGACGGCCCCGCGGTCTGATCCCGTCCCGCGTCGTAAATCCCGGGCGGAGGGCGAAGCGCGGGCGGAGGCAGGAGCAAATCGAGCAACCGCTCCTCGGCCTGCTTGAGGGCCCGGTCCTGGACGTGCTCAGTCGACTCCGCCTTGACCATCGTGATCGCCAGCTCGAGCAGATCCCGAATCATCGATTCCACGTCGCGCCCGACGTACCCCACCTCGGTGAATTTTGAGGCCTCGACTTTCAAGAACGGCGCGCGCGCGAGCTTCGCCAGGCGGCGCGAGATCTCGGTCTTGCCGACCCCGGTGGGCCCCATCATGATGATGTTCTTGGGCAGCACCTCGTCCCGGAGGTCGGGGGAGAGCCGCCGGCGCCTCCAGCGGTTGCGCAGCGCGATCGCCACCATCCGCTTGGCCGCCTGCTGGCCCACCACGTAGCGATCCAGCGCCTGGACGATCTGGCGTGGGGCCAGATCGTCCAGAGCCGGGGGACTGGAGTTATGCTCTGAGTCGGTCATGGCCCCCTGTCATTCCGTCACCCACCGTTCACCCTTGCAACGTCTCGATCACGATCGTGTCGTTCGTGTAGATGTCGATCCCCGACGCGATCTTCATCGCGCGCTGGACGATCGTTTCCGCGTCCAGGCCCGGCTGGCCTAGCAGCGCGCGGGCCGCGGCGAGGGCGTAGGGTCCTCCCGACCCGATTGCCAAGATGCCGTCCTCGGGCTCAATCACGTCGCCGGTTCCCGAAATCACGAGCGAGCTTGTCTGATCGGCCACCGCCAACAACGCTTCGAGGCGCCGCAAGACGCGGTCGGTCCGCCAGTCCTTGGCCAGTTCCACCGCCGCGCGGTTCAAGTTGCCGCGGTATTCCGAGAGCTTGGCCTCGAACTTGTCGAACAACGCCAGCGCGTCGGCGGTGGAGCCCGCAAACCCGGCCAGCACCCGGTCATTGGACATCCGCCGCAGCTTGCGCGCGTTGGATTTCATCACCGTCGTGCCCATCGTCACCTGCCCGTCGCACCCCATCGCAACCTGACGATCCAGTCGGACCGAGAGCACCGTGGTCGAGCGGATTCGGACCGTCATCGCGCGCGCCTCCCCGGGGGAACCGCCGCCTTCGCCCGCGGATGGGCGTCATCGTACGCTTTCATGATGTGGTCGACTGTCAGGTGCGTGTACCGCTGCGTCGTCGCGAGCGACGCGTGACCCAGCATCTCCTGGATCGACCGCAGATCGGCGCCGCCCTCGAGCAGGTGCGTCGCGAAGCTGTGGCGCAGCGTGTGCGGGCTCGCCTCGGGCGACCCGGCCGCGGCGGCCCCGGCCTTGACGATCCGGGCGATCGTCCGGCTGGAGAGCCGTCGTCCGGTTGTTCCGACAAAGAGCGCCCCGGTGCGCGCGACCCCGCCGCCCGTCCCTCGATACGCGCGCAGCGCCCCGAGCGCGCGCGAGCCGATCGGCACGATCCGCTCCTTGCGTCCCTTGCCCAAGAGCCGCACCATCCCCGCGTCGCGGTCCGCGTCGCCGATATTCAGCGCGGTCAACTCCGCGAGCCGCGCGCCGGTGGAGTAGAACGTCTCAAGAATGGCGCGATCGCGCAGACCACGCGCATCATCCCCGCGCGGCGACTCGACGAGCGCTTGCGCCGCATCCACCGAGAGCACCCGCGGCAACGGCTTGTCCTGCTTGGGCGTCGCCACGGCGGCCGCGGGATTGGCCGCGACGAGCCCGTCCCGCCAGAGATACCGATACAGTGTCCGCACGGCCGCGAGTTTGCGTGCGATCGTCGATTTCTTGTCCCCCCGTTCCTTCAAGCACGCGAGAAATCCGCGGATCTCCAGATGCCCGGCCGCCAGAACGGCCGCCGACGCAACGCGCGGGTTTTCAGCCGCCGGAACGGCGGCATCGAAAGCCCTCCGGGGATCGGCGAGATACGCCGCATACTGCCGCAGGTCCGACCGATAGGCCCGCAGCGTTTCCGGTGAGACCCCGCGCTCGACCGCGAGCGCGTTTAGGACAAGACCGATTGGGTCTTCCACCGGTCGAGGTCGAGCAGGGCGCGATCGACGATCTTCTGCCGTCGGATCTCGCGCTGAACGATGCGGGTCGGGAGGGGAGGGAACAGGCCCAGGTTGACGTTCATCGGTTGGAACGTCCGCGGATCGCTGGTGGTCAGGTACGTGATCAGCGTCCCCAACGTCGTCGTGGGCGGCGGGATGAGCAACGGTTTGTGCCGGATGAGCCGCGCCGCGTTCATCCCGGCCAGCAATCCCATGCCCGCCGACTCGGTGTACCCTTCCACCCCGACGATCTGGCCCGCGAAGAAAATCCGCGAATCCTGGCGGAACTGCAACGTCTCGCGCAGCAACAGCGGCGCGTTGATGAAGGTATTCCGGTGCAAACTGCCCAGCCGGAGGAACTCCGCGCGCTCCAAGCCGGGGATCATCCGAAACACGCGCTTCTGCTCGGGCCACTTGAGCTTGGTCTGAAACCCCACCATGTTGTACGCCTGACCGTGAAGATCCTCGGGACGCAATTGAACGACGGCATACGGCCGCGCCCCGGTCCGCGGATCGACCAAGCCCACCGGCTTCATCGGCCCGAAGAGCAGAGTCTGCCGCCCGCGATCGGCCTGCACCTCGATCGGCATGCAGCCCTCGAAGTACGGTGTCTTCTCGAACTCGCGCACCGGCACTTTTTCCGCGGCAATCAGCGCGTCGTAGAACGCGTCGTACTCCGCCCGCGACATCGGACAGTTCAGGTAATCCGCCCCGCCCTTGTTGTAGCGAGACGCGCCGAACGCGATCGAGCGGTCGATCGTTTCGCCGTCCACGATCGGCGAGATCGCGTCGAAAAAGTACAGCCGCTCCGCGCGCGTGAGCGTCTTGAGCGAGTCGGCCAAGGTATCCGACGTGAGCGGGCCGGTGGCCACGATCACGGGACCGCTCGCGGGGATCGCCGGCATTTCCTCGCGGATGACCGTGATGTTCGGGTGCGTGGAGATTTCCTTGGTGATCCGCGCGGCGAACTCCACGCGATCCACCGCGAGCGCCGCGCCCGCTGGAACGGTGCAGGTGTCGGCCACGCGCACGATGAGCGAGCCCAGTCGCCGCATCTCCTCTTTGAGAATGCCCGCCGCGTTGGTAATGTCGACGGAACCCAGCGAGTTCGAGCACACCAGCTCCGCGAGCTGATCGGTCTTGTGCGCCGCGGTGGGCCGCTGCGGCCGCATCTCGTACAGCGCGACCGTGACGCCGCGCTCCGCCGCCTGCCACGCCGCTTCGCACCCGGCCAAGCCTCCGCCGAGGACGGTTAATTCTGGGGTCTGAGCCACGATATCTCTCGTAATGATCGGTCAGAAGTGATTAAAGTACGCCATTTTAGGGAACGCTTTGGGACGAAGTCAAGGCGCGGCATTCCACCGGGAGAACGCTCGTTTTGTTTTCCACCGCCCTATGTTACGATGCGCGTCGTGGATGTTCCCTCGCTCACCGTCGTGGTGCTCCTCGTGCTCGTGATTGGAATGGGCCTTGTTCTGCTTCGCCGCCGCTCCGATCCATCGTCCGCCCTCCTTCCCCAGCAGATCGATGCGCTCTCCCGCCAGATCGGCGAGTCCGCCGGGTCCACCAAGCTGCTGCACGACCGCCTGGGCCAGGTCACCCAGGAGGTCAACGGCCAGCTCGGCGCGATCACCACCCAGGTCAATAGCCAACTCGGCCTGATCACGACGCAGGTCAATCAACAGCTTGCCACGATCGGGAAGCAGGTCCAGGAGGCGACGGGCCAGATGGGGACGCGGCTCGACAACGCCGCGCGCGTGGTGGGCGAGGTACGGCAGAACCTGGGCGAGCTGACCAAAGCCACGGAGCGCGTGTTCGACGTGGGGAAGGACATCGCGAGCCTTCAGGAAATTCTCCGCGCGCCGAAGCTCCGGGGCGTCCTCGGAGAGTTGTTCCTCGGCGATCTGTTGACCCAGATCCTCCCGCCCACCCATTTCACACTGCAGCACAAGTTCAAAAGCGGTGAGGCGGTGGACGCGGCGATCCGCTTGGGCCAGGGCATCGTGCCGGTGGACAGCAAATTCCCGCTGGAGAATTTCAGGCGGGTGATCGCGAGCGAGACCGAGGAGGAGCGCAAGGCCGCCAAGAAAAAGTTCGCCGTCGACGTGAAGAAGCACATCGACGCGATCGCGACCAAGTACATCCTGCCCGACGAGGGCACGTTCGACTTCGCCCTCATGTACATCCCGGCGGAGAACGTCTACTACGAGGTCATCCTCAAGGACGACGCCTTCGGCGAGGAGAAGGGCTTGTGTGCGTACGCGCTCGCCCAGCGCGTGATCCCGGTGTCGCCGAACAGCTTCTACGCGTACCTGCAGGCGATCGTGCTGGGGCTCAAGGGGTTGCGGATCGAGAAGAACGCGCACGAGATGATCCAACACTTAAAACGCCTGGAGGGTGATTTTCAGCGGTTTCGCGACGATTTCGACGTCCTGGGCAAACACCTCGGCAACACCCGCGGGAAGTATGAGGACGCGGCCAAGCGGCTGGATCGATTCGGCGAGAAATTGCTGAGCGTCGAGGAGATGGCCGGTGCGCCGATCGAGCCGCCCGCTCAGCGCCCGCTGTTGTGATGTTGCGTAGGGGCGACCCGGTGGGTCGCCCAACGACGGGAAACGAATTGGGCGAGGCACCGCCTCGCCCCTACAATAATGAATCGTCCAGGACCCTACACGTCCTGGACCGAACGCGGGGGCAGCTCGTCTTCGGAGGGGATTACGAAAATGAGGACGAGGTAGAGCAGGATTACGATGCCGAATGAGAAGAGCGCGGCAAAGATCCACATGATCCGCACGAGGGTGGGATCGATCCCGAGGTACTCCGCCATCCCGCCGCAGATGCCGGCCAGCTTGCGCTCCCGAACCGACCGATACAATCGGGCGGTTCTCCAGATCCGCCGGTTCAAGAACGATCCGCAGAAGCGGCACTTGATCGCGTCGTCTTGGATCTCTTCGGCGCAATAGGGACAGCGTTTCATGACCATAAGAGTATCAAAGGCCCCAAACGATTTCCAGTATCTGAGAACGATCGTGATGAACCAGCCGCTCCGTTCCCGCTTACGCTCGCCCCGCGAGACCTTGGGAGGGTACGTCATCCTTCCTCGTCTAATCGACAAGGTCCGGCTCCACGCCCAGGGCACGCTCCCCGAGGATTACGTCGGCCAGCTCTTGATGCCGGCACCCGCGCTGGACGGCCGACTTCTGGCGTTCACCGGGCTCGACGCCGAACGACTGAGGGAGGCGATTCTGTCGGCACGGACCGATGACCCGGTCCTTTCCTGGGTGGAGCGACACGCCCGTCCGCATTCGGATTCCGAAAAGTGCGCATGGGCTCAGGAGATCGACGCCTATCGACCCGGTGCCGACCGCGTTCATCTCCGCAGGGAACGGTATCCCGAGGTCGCCGCAACGGTTGACGTGGGCGCGATCAGCGTGTTCGACCTGATCGATCTCGACGAGGGACGGCTTCCGGAGTGAGCCGCCCAGCGAGGTCCCGGAGAATCTCGCACGGTTCTTTGCCGCCAAGCGCCGGAAGGATGCATCGGGCTCGGGCGTCTGCTGCCCGTAAGGCAGGACGATTGGTCAGGGCTCGGGGGGGCGCCGATCTGTCCGGCGGGCTTTCGCGTGTTGGTAGAGGTTGAAGGCGGCGGCCACGACCCCGGTCACGAGCAGCGCCAGACCGGCGTTGACGATCCGGGGCTTGGCCTCGCTCAGTCCGTAGACCGCGAGCACGAACCCCGCGGCGAAAAACAGCTTCCCGATCAGCCGCGTCCCCATCACGGCGCCCGTTTCTCGCGTTCGTGGCGGTGCGAGCCGCGGATCATTTCGATCGTGATGCCCACGAATCCCCCGACCGCGCTGCCCGTGCCGGCCATCAAGGGCACCACGTCTATGCCGCCGGCACGCCAACCGATGAGGCCGCCCGCCACCGTTCCCACCAGCACGCTGATGAAAAACCGGTGCGCTTGGAGTCGCCCGACGCCGGCCCCCAGCAGGGCTCCCAGCACCGCGCCTCCCCCCACGACCCCCCAGTGATTCAAGTACAGCCCGATCAGCACCCCGGTGGTCGCGAAGATGGCGATGCCCACCATCATGTCCCGTGTCACCGACGATCGGACCTCATGGCTTGAGTCGGGTGCCATCGCCGGAGTCTATCCCAACCGCCGTCCGCTTCCAAGCGCTTTTTCGGGGCCTTCACCCCGCCGATTCGGAGCCGGATGACCGATCTCTTGCCTTTCGCGTGGCTGCTCGGTACTGTTGACGGATGGTCGGGCGCTCGCCATCTCATCGACAGCGTGGTGTCACCCCGAGACACGCATACCCTATCGGGCTGATGCTGCTGACGGTCCTCCTCACCGCCTGCGGGGCGATCGGAGCGGTCGTCGGCCCCTGGGTCTCGGCGGACACGGTTGCCCTCGTCCGACAGTATCTTCGCGCGGACGATCAAGACGCCGAGCGGTTGCTGCCGACGTTGACGGGACGGCGCGTGACGGAGATCGAAGCGGCGCTGCACCAGGTGCTCGATGAACCGCCGTCCCAACGCGCTCCCACCGGCATGCTCCCCGATCAGCCCATCCGCGTGGGCGACGCGGACTATCGTTACGCCTTGTATGTTCCGCCCTCTTACACGCCCTCCAAGATCTATCCCCTGATCATCTGCCTGCACGGTGCGGGGTTCGACGGGAACGCGTATCTCGATCGCTGGCAGCCGAGATTGCAGGAGGCGTACATCCTCGCGTGCCCGACCATCGAGGACGGGGCCTGGTGGACCAAGGACGCGGAGGCCCTGGTGCTGGCCGTCCTCGGCGAGGTGGCGCGGAACTATCGCATCGAGCCGGACCGGGTGTTCCTGTCCGGGATGTCCAACGGAGGCACCGGCACGTTACTGATCGGGCTCAACCACGCCGACCGCTTCGCCGCGTTGATTCCGATGGCCTCGGCCTTTCCCCGCGGCCTGTACCCGCTGCTCGAGAACGCCCGCTTCACGCGCTTCTACATCATCCACGGCGCGCGCGATCAGGTGGTGCCGGTGCGTTACAGCCGGGAACTGATCTCCTACCTCGAGGAACACGGCTTTCAAGCCGAGTACCGCGAGCACGACAAGGAACACCCCATGGCGGGCGGCCACTTTTTCCCGAAGGACGAATTGCCCGCCCTGGTCGAGTGGCTTTCGGTCCGGCACCGCACGCCGCCGCCTCACAAGGTCACCATCGTCCGGGACCGGGACCACCTCGACCGACTCTACTGGGTGCGTCTCGACGAGACGCGCGACACGGCGTCGTTTTGGGCGTCCGAACACGACCCCGAGGAAAGCCGGCGCTTGCAGGGAGGGGCGTTCGCCCGGCTCACCGCGGCCATCGACCATCAGACGATCGTGGTGACGACCGACCGGGTCGCGCGGTACAGCCTGCTGTTAAATCGGGAGTTGATCGATCTGGACAAGCCGATCCGCGTCGTGACCAATGGGACCACGAGTTTCGAGGGCCGCGTCACGCTCGACGCCGCAACCCTGCTCAAAGAGGCCCGCCGCAGACCCGACCCCATCTGGCTCGCGCCAGCCGTCATCCAGGTCACCGTTCCGCCCGACTCACCGCCGCCCCCCGCCCGGTAAGCCGCCCAACACCCCTCGGAGGATCTCGCGGCCCAGTCGGCTACCGGTCGCGCGGGCCACGCTCTTGGCTATAGCTTCGACTACCCTCCCTCGCGGCCGTTATCTGTCATATAGTGGAGTCAGCCGCGCGACTAATACACCGAACGGACCTTTTGCAGGAGATGCGCGTCCCATGGACGATGCCGAGCTGCGGGCCCAATTGGAGCTCCTTCATCCGGATAGTTACGGCTGGGCACTCAGTTGTTGCGCGCGGGACCACGACGAGGCGGAAGAGGTGTTGCAGATCGTGTATCTCAAGATTCTGGCTGGACGGGCACAATTCGACGGGAGAGCACTGTTCAAGACGTGGTTGTTTTCGGTGATTCGGCGAACGGCGATTGACGAGTGGCGCCGCCGCGTCGTTCGCCGACTGGCTCTGATGAGTCACGGAAAGTCGGGGGTGCACGCCGCGCGCGAGGAAACGGCCGATGAGATGGTCGAGCGTTCCCAAATCCGGGCGATGTTCTGTCGCGCGCTCGTCGCCTTACCGAAGCGTCAGCGCGAGGTGCTCCAGTTGGTGTTTTATCACGACCTAAGCCTCCAAGAAGCAGCCGACGCGATGGGCGTCTCAGTCGGCTCGGCTCGTACACACTACGATCGAGGGAAGACGCGACTGCGTCGTTCGATGCAGGCACTAGGAGTCGATGATGAACCAGGACTGGAACGAACAAAGACTGAACCAACTCTTCCGTGATCTGAGGCACGAAGACGAACGCCAAGCGCCACCGTTCCCTCGTACCTGGACCGCGGCCCTGGCGCGCACGTTGCTCGCGCAGCGACCTCGGGGTGTGGCGCGCTTCGCGCTCGTGGGCGGGATGGCGTGTGCGCTCGTGGTCGTCGTCGCGGGGTTGCTGGCTGTGCCGCCCCGCGAGTCGGATCAGAACGGAATCGGTCCCGCCTCTGTATTCTCCCAGGTGGCATGGGGTGGGGCATCGTTCCCGTTCCAACGAGGGGGGGCAGGGCTCGCCGGCCCTGGTGGCGCTTCAGCGCAGGGCGAAAGGATCGCGCCGTGAGCGCCGCCGCCGTGGTCACCGGTGTCGTGGGGCTGTTTCTCGCCACCGGCGCGCTGTATTTCGACGGCTGGTGGCACATCCTCATCGGTCGGGACACCTTCTGGATTCCGCCCCACGTGGTTCTGTACACCGCGATCAGCTTCACCACCCTGGGTTTTGTTCTCCGCGCGCGCGACCGGTGGAAGGCTCGGCAGCCCTGGGATGCGTCTCTGAAAGCGTGGGGACTCGGCGTGTTTCTGATCTTCTTCGCGGCCCCATTTGACGAGTTGTGGCACCGAATCTTCGGTCGAGAATCGATCGAGAGTCTCTTGATCATCTGGAGCCCGCCCCACGTCGTCGCCATCTCATCGAGCATTGCGGTGGGCATCGGGCTCTTGATGGCGCTTCTGCGCGAGGGCGCGCCACGGGGCTGGTTTGTCGCGCTCACCCTCTTCACCTTCGCCGCGGTCGGCGGCTTCTTGAACATCCTGGTCATTCCCTTTAACCCCATCGATCACCGAATCGGCGGACCCTTCGGCGCGTTCCTGTTCTACCTGGTATTCGTGTCGTGGCGCCTAGCCGCTGTGGCGCTCTTGGAACGGCCGGTGCTGACGTACCTGGGCATGATTCAATGGTTCTTTTCGAGCTTCCTGTTTCTCCCCCGCGTGATCGAGGGGGTGATCGAGCCGCTCCATCTCTTGTTCTTCGTCCTCGCCGGGGTGGCCGCGGCGGCCGCGGGCGACGTCGCGTTCGTCGTGCAGCGCACGATCCGAGGCCGCGTCTCGTATCCCGTAGTGGGT
Source organism: Nitrospirota bacterium (assembly GCA_016201825.1). Classification (GTDB taxonomy): domain Bacteria; phylum Nitrospirota; class Nitrospiria; order 2-01-FULL-66-17; family 2-01-FULL-66-17; genus 2-01-FULL-66-17. Next base: position 12,789 of record JACQCD010000080.1, read on the forward strand.
TTTTCCTACATGGTGGTCGCCGGGACCGTGCTCTACCCACTGTTCAACCGCTTCTTCCACCTTCACTTGGGGATGCTCGATCTCGCGTTGATCGCGGCGATGTTGATGGCCGCGGGGTTCGCGTCGGGCTTTGTGGCCCCGTGGATCGCCCGCCGGCTGTCCTCCTCAGTCGGTCCTGGTGGCGCTCCGGTTAAGACAGCGGCGGACTTCGCCCCGGTACACATTACGATGGGCGCGTTGGTCGCGGCGTTTGTGGTGGTCTTTACCACGCTCTCCGATCCGGCGGTTGTCGAGAGCCGCGGCCCGCGGCTGGTTGGCATCGAGGAGCCGGTCGCCTGCATTCCGGATTCGCTTGCGCTGGAAAATATCCGGAACCGCTGGGCGTATGTTCCTCCTATTTCGACCTCGGTGGACGGCCGACGGATCGCATACAAAGCCAAACACGGTGACAAGTTCCTTGTCGTGGTCGATGGAATCTCCGGCCGCGAGTACGACTGGCTCATGGACCCGCCGAAATTCAGCCGGGACGGCACGCGGTACATGTATCCGGCGTTTCGCGGCAAGAAGCAACAGCATGTGATGGTTGTTGATGGGGTCGAGAGCGAGGAGTTCGACCATCTGGGCCTCTCGTTTCATTTCACCGACGACAACCGGCCCGCCTATGTCGGCGTCCGTGAAATCGAATCGCCGCTCCACCCGCCTGCGGCCACCGATGGTAAAGTCCCGGAGTTCGAGCGCGAGACGGAGGGCATCACCATGAACGAGCGCGTCTACCGCTACGGCGAGACCGGCGGCCATTATTCGACGTTGGTGGCCCGACCCGGGCGCCGGTTGATTCTCATCCGGGATGGGATTTCAAGCCCCGCGTACGACGAGATCGGGTGGATCGACTTCAGCCCCGACGGTCGGCGTCTGGCCTACAGCGCTCGCCAAGGCACGACGTGGAGAGTCATCGTCGATGGGGCGGCGGTGGGGAATTACGAGCTGGTCATCCCCTTTGCCGGCGTGGAGCACCCCGCCTTCTTTAGCCCCGACGGTCGGCGCATCGCCTACGCCGCCAAACGCGGGGGCAAGTGGTTGGCCGTGATCGACGGCGAAGAGGGACCGGCCTATGACTTCATCGACGCGTTCGGGGGACGATTCAGCTCAGATGGTCGCCGAACGGTGTATAAGGCCCAGCGGGCGGGGAAAGAATTCCTTATCGTGGATGGGATCGAACAGCCCCCGGCCTATGACCATTTCGGCACGACCGAGTTCACGGCCGATGGCTCGCTCGCGTATCTGGCCTCTCGTGGTCGCGAACAATGGTTGGTCGTCGGCCAAACGGAGCGACCGCGGCCTGAACGGAGCTGGGATTGGGGGCTCTACTTGACGTTCAGTCCCGACGGTCGCCGCGTGGCCTACGTGGTCCCGCAGCAGCCCAAGTGGCGGGTGTTCGTGGACGGACTCGAGCCCCGCGCCTACCATCGCATCGTCGAACCGCTCTTCAGCCCTGACAGCCGCCACGTGGCCTACGCCGCCGCCCTCGGCACGCGGTGGCGAGTGGTGATCGACGGCATGGAGGGAACGGTCTACGACGCCATTGCGAGCTTGCGCTTCGATTCTCCGACGCGGGTGAGCTACTTCGCGATCGACGGCCGGTCGATCATACGCGTCACCCACGAATTGACGCCGGGCGCTCGGTGAACCGGTTGGGACATCTTGGAGTAACCGCCCGGTATATCCGGGGACCTTTCTGTCACAGGGTCCAACCCTGATCGACACCAACTTCGCAACTGACCCGCCGGGAAACGATCTGGCGTCCCTTCGTACGACCGCTGCCGTCGCTGATTCATTTTCAATCCGTGCTGTGGCATACTGCAACCTCATCTCCTACGGAGGAACCACTGCGTGACGCGACAGAACATTTCGACCGGCAGCAAATGGGAACCCATCGTCGGCTACTCCCGCGCCGTCCGCGTGGGGTCGCACATTTCCGTTTCCGGCACCACCGCGACGGACGCCGATGGCACGATCGTCGGCGCGGGCGATCCCTACGCGCAGACGAAGCAGGCGTTGAAGAACATCGAGTCCGCGCTCACGAAGGCCGGTGCGGGCATGAGTGACGTCGTGCGGACGAGGGTCTTCGTGACCAACATCGACGACTGGGAGAAGATCGGCAAGGCGCACGGCGAGGTCTTCGGCGCGATCCGCCCCGCGACCAGTATGGTGGAGATCAAGCGGCTGATCGCCCCGGAGATGCTCGTGGAGATCGAGGCGGACGCGGTCGTCGAGGCCCACGACACGGTCTCGTGACGCACGGCGAGTTTCTGATTCACGTCGGTTCGACCAACCCGGTGAAGGTCGAGGCGGTTAAAGCGGCGTTCGACGAATCGGGCCTCTTCGCGAGCCCGCGCTATGCCTCGATTGACGTCTCCTCCGAGGTGTCCGCGCAGCCCACCTCGCTGGATGAAACGATCCGCGGCGCGATCAACCGTGCGCGCAATGCGTTCCAAGGCTCCGTCCTGAGCGCGGGGCTGGAGGACGGGTTGATCACCGTGCCGTATACGCAGAGCGGCTACATGAACGTCTGTGCGTGCGCGATCTTCGACGGCGGGCGCGACTACATCGGGCTCTCCTCGGCGTTTGAGTACCCCCAGAAGGTCATCCGGCTTGTGATCGAGGAGGGGCTCGACATCACCCGCGCGTTTCTCCGAGCCGGGCTGAGCGAGAACCCAACGCTCGGCGCGGCCGAGGGCGCGATCGGCCTTTTGACGAAGGGGCGATTGACTCGGAAGGAGTACGCGAAACAGGCGGTCACGATGGCCTTGATCCACCTGCGCGATCCCCTCACGCTCCCCGCCCTCCAGACCGAACAGAAACCACGATGACGGATCAAAGAATATGACGGCCCTGCCTACGCTCATTCCCCGCAGGGTGCTCTTCGGCAACCCCACGAAAACCAACCCGCAGATTTCGCCGAGCGGGACCCACGTGGCGTACCTCGCCCCGGTGGACAACGTCCTGAACGTGTGGGTGGGTGATCTGGATGGAGCGAACGCCCGGCCGGTCACGCACGACTGCGACCGCGGGATCCGGTTGTACTTCTGGGCCGCCGACGGTCAGCACATCTTGTATCTGCAGGACGTGGGCGGCGACGAGAATTGGCGGCTCTACGCCGTCAACCTCGGGACGATGACGGTCCGCGATCTCACGCCGTTCCCGGAGGTCCAGGTGCAGGTCGTTGATCGCGACAAGCACTTCCCGAACGAACTCCTGATCGCGATGAACAAGGAGGACCCGCGCGTTCACGACGTCTATCACCTCGACCTGCCATCGGGGACGTTGCGCCTGGTGGCCAAGAATCGCGGCGACATCGCTTCGTGGGTGACCGATGCCGCGTTGCGCGTGCGAGGGGCGACCGCCGCGACCCCGGACGGCGGGTTCGAACTCCTGGTGCGGGACACCGAGGCCGGCGAGTGGAACCCGATTCTGAAGTGGGGTCCCGACGACAGCCTGAACAGCCAACCGGTGGGCTTTTCCCGCAGCGGCACATCGCTGTATCTCGAAGACTCGCGCCATGCAGACACCAGCCGGTTGGTCGAACTGGATCTTGCGACGGGCAATCTGAAGGTGTTGGCCGACGATCCACGCTACGTCGGCGGCGTTCTGATTCACCCTGACACGTACGAGATCCAGGCGGTGGCGTTCGACCGCGCGCGGACCGAATGGACCGTGTTGGATGACGCCATCCACGAGGACTTCGCACACATCGCGCAGTTGCACCACGGCGACTTCTCGATCATCAGCCGAGACCACGCCGACCGGACGTGGGTGGTGGCGTTCACCGCCGACGACGGTCCCGCGGCATTTTACGCGTATGACCGATCGACCCGGCAGGGACGGCTGCTCTTCTACAGCAAACCCGATCTCAGCGCGTACCCCCTCGCGCCGATGGAACCGATCACGGTGACCTCGCGGGACGGCTTCACCTTACACGGCTACCTGACGTTTCCTCCGGGACTGGGGCGCGCGCGTCTTCCGCTGGTTGTCAACGTCCATGGCGGCCCCCATGCGCGCGACACGTGGGGTTTCGACCCTGAAGCGCAGTGGCTCGCCAACCGCGGCTACGCCTGCCTGCAGGTCAACTTCAGGGGCTCCACCGGATACGGCAAGCGCTTTCTGAACGCCGGGGACAAGGAATGGGGCGGCAAGATGCACGACGACCTCGTGGACGCCGTCCGCTGGGCCGTCGATCAAGGCATCGCCGACCCCCGGAAGGTCGCGATCTACGGAGCATCCTACGGCGGGTACGCGGCGCTGATCGGCGCCACGTTCACGCCGGATCTCTTCTGCTGCGCGGTGGACGTCGTCGGCCCCAGCAACCTGATCACGATGATCCAGACGATCCCGCCCTATTGGTCCACGTTCATCGCGGTCGAGCACCGGCGGGTCGGCAATCCCGAGACCGAAACCGAGTTTTTGAAGAGCCGGTCTCCGCTGTTTCGAGTGGATCGGATCAAGAGACCGATCCTGATCGCCCACGGCGCCAACGACCCGCGAGTGAAGCAGGCGGAGTCCGAACAGATCGTCGAGGCGATGAAGCGCAAGGGGATCCCGTATGAGTACCTCCTCTTTCCCGACGAAGGCCACGGCTTCGCCAAGCCCGAAAATCGCCTGCGATTCTACGCCGTCGCCGAACGCTTTCTCGCGCAGCATCTGGGCGGACGCTTTGAGCCGGAGGGATCGGCCGCGGCCGATTTGGACGGGCGGTGATGGGGACACGACGACCCGTGTCTCCGGTGATTCTGGTGCACGGCGGGTGCGGCGTACCCCGCCCCACCGCCAGCCACCTCGCCATCATTCGTCAGGCGCTCGGCGGGTATGCCCTGCTCCACACCACTCCCTACATGGCGTCGGGATACCGAGTTGGGCGAATCGCTCGGGTGTCATCCCACTTTCAGCGAGTCCAGGAGGCCTACTAAATGGACATTCGGATCTACTACGAGGACACCGACTGCGGTGGCGTGGTCTACTACGCCAATTTTTTGAAGTATTTCGAGCGCGCCAGGACCGAGCACCTTCGAGAACGCGACATCGAGGTTGCGGCCTACGCCGCCGTCGGCCTGCTGTTCGTCGTCGCGCACGCCGAGATCGACTACCGCGCTCCGGCTCGATACAACGACGTCTTGCAGATCGAGACCGAGATCGTCGATTTCACCCGGACCAGCCTGACCTTTGCCCACGCCATGTACCGGCACGGCGACGAGCGCACGATCGTCGAAGGCTGGGTCCGGCTCGTCTGCGTGGACGAACGGGGAAGACCGCACCGCCTGCCTGAAGAGCTGGTGCAGCTCATCACCAAGAACGCCTAGCAGCCTGTCCAGGAAGGGTCATCTGCGGCGTTGTCGCTGCGCTTCCGGTCCTCACGTACGACCCAGTACGCTGCGGTCCGGTCACAGGCGGCTTCGCACGCCGTGCAAATATTACACGGGCCGACACTGTCGGCCCTGTTCCGCCTTGCATCTGGCCCTTCCTGAACAGGCTCAAACGTTCTTTCTATCTTTCTATCTTTCGGACAGATGCCTAACGAGGCTGTAGGAAAACCCGATTCGACTTCACCGGTACCGTTTTTAGGGGGTGCCTTGACCCCTCCCGGGTATGCGATCGTCGAATACAGGGCATCCTGGGAGGTCGTTTTTTGTTCATCAACGACCGCCCGTGGTAGACGTCGAGTGCCACGCGCAGACGTCGTAAAGAATCGTGACGACTCAGGCGCAACCCCACTTGCAGATTGGCGTTGAGGGCCCAATCGGCTTCGGCCCACGACTGGAAATCTACCGCCAAATACCATTGTCGCTGGAGCCGGCCGAGCAGCCTCGGCGTCGACAGCAGTTCCGCCCCGACCTGACCGGCCCCGCGCGGTCGGAGCGGCGTGACATGGACCCCGTAGCTGCCCCCGGCGTAAAGCCGGACGGCTTCGGTCGTTTCGAACGAGACCACGCTCCGGATGAAGTCCCGCCGGTAGAGGAACGCCCGATCGAAAAAATTGGCGCCGCCAAAAACAATCCGGCGCTGGACCTCAGTCTCGCCCAAGTGGGAACTGAGGTGGCCCAAACCCACGCGAACGTCAACCGGCCCTTGATGGACATCAACGGGCAAAAAAATCGTGTAGTCGGCGCTGTTAACATCCAGAAACCCCACCGAATTCACATCCCGATTGAAGCGAGTGTACACCGACGCTTGGATGCCGAACTGCACCGATTGGATGTCACCCACTCGAACCAATCCGAAAGTGTCTCCGAACGCGGCTTCGCCGCGCGCCCGGCTGGCGCCAAGCAAGTAGCGCATCAGGTATTGGGCTTCCCGGGGATCAGCCAGCAGCGGCCGAAACGCCGACTCGCCGGGGAGGATGTCGACCGGCACGGGCAGGGCCGGCGGTGCCTGCGCCAGCCACACGACCACCCCGAACACGGCGGAGCAGAAGGCGCGGGCAAGCCCCGGCCGCCTCACGCTGTCGCCGAAAGAAGCGGGGAGGGGTCGATCCGATCGTCGAACAGACGGTCGGCTATGCGAACGGCCATCCGACAAGGCCGCTGGCTGGATTCGTCACTCCCGACACCTCTGCCACGGGAAAAAGCCCGCAGGGTGTAGCACGCGGCCCTGCGGCATGTCAAGCGGAACCCGCACCGCGCCACCGGCGCGGGACCACAACCCTCAACGATCCTCTCGGGTGGCGCAGCAACCCGCCTCATTGACAGCGGGTGAGCCCTCGGTACACTTAATCGCCGAACGATTTCCGGTTGACAGCACCCCTCGAAACCCGCTATTTTAACGACTTATCTGAGGAGAATGGCATGAAGTGGGCTTGTGTAATGATGCTCCTGGTAAGCGCGCTGGTTGGTCTTGGGGCCTGTGCTTCGGTTCCCTCTCCCTCTCAGCACGCGCATTCTGCTCCGGCCCCACCCGTCGTCTCTCACGCTGTTCGTCCCGCGGCCCCGCCGATCTCACCTTCGGTTTCGACTCCCCCGACGGCGACGGACCAAGCGGTCATCGAAGTCCCAGTGCCCGTACCACCGCCAGCCACTGCCGACGAAGCCCCGATTCCCCCCCAAGTCTCCATCATCGAGGAACCCGCGCCGGAACCCGACGAGGAAGAGCTCCCGACCTACGACGTTCCGATCATTCTCAACTCGAGCGTCGAGAGTCACATCGAATACTTCAACACGCGGATTCGGGATAAGTTCGAGTTATGGCTCAGCCGGTCGGGGCGCTATCTCCCCCTCATGAGGGAGATTTTTAAGAAGAATAATCTGCCGGAAGATCTCGTGTTCGTCTCGTTGATCGAGAGCGGGTTCAACCCCTACGCCTATTCGCGATCCCGAGCCGTGGGTCCCTGGCAATTCATGAGGGGAACCGGTCTGAAATACGGCCTACGGATCGATGAATGGATCGACGAGCGACGCGACCCCGTTAAATCGACCATGGCGGCGGCAAATTATCTCAAAGACCTCTATGCCATGTTCAACTCGTGGCCCCTTGCTCTGGCTTCGTATAACGCGGGCGAAGGTCGTGTGGGGCGGGCGATGGCGAAATCTAAGGCCGACGATTTTTGGGACCTGCGTTCCACGCGGTACCTGCGTCCCGAAACACGAAATTACGTCCCGAAATTCATGGCAGCCACCATCATCGCCAAGAATCCCGAAAAGTACGGCTTCACCCTCAACTACCACGAGCCATTGCAATACGACGAGGTGATTATCGACCGCCCCACCGACCTCCGTCTGATCGCGAAAGTGGCCAGTGTGACGTACGAAGATTTGAAAAATCTTAACCCCGAGCTCAAACAGGGCATTACCCCGCTCAGATACGACAATTACCGTTTGAAACTGCCCGTCGGCACGAAAGCGGTGTTTGCAGAAAACTTCTCCAAAATACCTGAGTGGGAGAAAACGGTGTGGTTGAAGCACACCGTGCGGCGAGGCGAAACCCTGTCGTCGATCGCCAGAACGTTCGGCACGACCACCGCCACGCTCCGCGATATCAACCGTCTGAAGCGGCCGGCACTCCGGGTGGGCAGCACGATTCTGGTCCCGACCGGCAACCAGGAACCCCAGGTTGAAGAGGCTGCGGCCTCGACCGGCATTGCCAGCGCGTCGCTCACGGTCGTGGAACCGATCGAGAGCGCGCCCAAACCATTCACCTACCGCGTGAAACGAGGCGATACGCTCTGGACTATCGCCAAGCGATTCAACACCACGATCGATCACATCAGGAAGTGGAATGGCTTGAGTCAGACCCGCGCCCTCCGAGCCGGCCAGCGGCTCGTCCTGCAAGTCGCCGCCGAACAGTCTTAATCGCTCGTCATCGACCGACGCCCCATCCTCGACGGCTTCGCCGTCTCATCCGGTACGTCTGGAAAAGCTACGGAGACGCTGGCGACGGCGGTGCGGCTTTTGACGGATCGCTGGCGCCCTGAGTCGCCTGGGGCGGCTTGGACTCACGACCGGGCGGTGTGCCTCCGAGGGCGACAATGCGAGGGGTTGCCTCGCTGCTCCAGGGTGACGAGGGGTAGTCGGTGGCTAATTTGTTGAACATCTCGAGCGCCTTCTCTTTCTGGCCCTGCTGCTCCAGCAATCGCCCGGTTTCAAAGTACGCCTGATCTCGATTTGGCGCGTCGGGCATCTTCAGAATTCGGTCAAATTGAGCGAGGGCGTCTTGGGGGAGCCCTTTGGCCCAGTAGGCGTACGCCAGACGCTGGATGACCAGTGGGAGCAACTCCTCCGTCCCGTATTCGTTGAGCCACGTGGTATAGGCTGCGATCGCCTGATCGTACTGCTCAAGCACCGCGCGAGCGTTCCCGAGATAGTATAGGGCGAACGCGGCGTGGGTCGTGCGGGGGTATTCGTCACGGACGCGCTGAAACCCGGCGATGGCCTGCTCGTAGCTGGTTTTCGCCTCCGGCGCCAACAATCGTTGCTCCTTCCCGGTTTCAAGCGCGCCCTGATACGTCTTGAAGGCCTCGGCCTGGAGGCGAGAGGCTTGTTCCTCTGCGCGATGTCCCCACCACGCCATCGCCCCCCAGAGGATCCCGAGGAGCACGAGAACTGACGTCACGGCCGCGATCGGTTTGAGATGTGCCACAACCCAATCGCTGAGTTGCTCGTACCGATCGATCAACGCTTCTGGTTCCAGCGCGGCCTTTTTGGTCTGCGTCTTAATCCGATACGGCACTCGATCTCCTCCAACCGAACGTTGATGACTCCCGAACGCGGGATCGCGGGATTATGCCATAGTGCGGGGGTTGACTCAAGCCCGCCTATGCGGATCGTCCGCCTCGCCGAGGAGGCGGGGCCGGCGGCGTGCCATCCAATCCACGATCAGCCCTTCACGCAAGCCGTGCTCGCTGACCTGAACGGCTTCGGCCCCGAACGTGTCCAAGACCAGCCGCAGGACGGCCATGCCCGCCACAATCACATCTTCGCGCCCCCGCTCCAGGGTCGGCAGATTTCGGCGTTCCGCGGTGGACATCGTGGCCAGTCTCGCGGCGATGTCCTCGATGGCGGCACGAGGCACCACGGTCCCGTGTATCCGTCTTGGGTCGTACCGATCCAATTTGAGGTACAGAGTGGCCGCGGTGGTGACCGTCCCAGCCGTCCCGATGACCGTGCACGATCTCATACCCTCACGCAGCGGAACAGCCGGTTCAATCGCGCGCCGGACTTCGGCCTCCAAGTCGAACAGCTCCGTTTGCAACGGCGGATCATGGTGGAGGTACCGCTCCCTCAGCTTGACGACACCGAGATCGAGACTGAGGGCTCGATCGAAACAACCGCTCCGGATCCGGATGACTTCGGTGCTCCCGCCCCCGATGTCAAGAACGATCCCTTCGGTCAACGAACCGGCAGGCTGAGAAAACCCGGCCTGTACACCCAACCAGGTACGCCGAGCCTCTTCGTCTCCCGAGATCACCTCGACGCAGAATCCGAATTCGGTCTGCACCCGATCGAGAAAGTCCTTCGCGTTGGCCGCTTCGCGCACCGCACTGGTGGCCACCGCCACGACGGCCTGCACCGGATACCGGCGCATCGCGTCGCGGAACTCGCGCAGCGCCTCGAACGCCCGTTCGAGCGCCGGGGCGCCCAACCTGCCTGTCGCGCTCACCCCTTCACCCAGACGCGGGACGGCCCGCTGGATATGGCGCGGAACAACACGCCGGTCCGGCGTGACATCTGCGATGAGCAATCGAAAGGCGTTGGTCCCCAGATCGATCGCCGCCACGAGCACGGACTCGCCGGATGCGGTCATGTTACCTCGAGGTCCATGCTGCGAGCTCTTCCTGAAGACGCCGTTCCTCCGCCCGAAGGGCTTCAATACGACGGCAATAGCGTTGAGTCTCCTCGTCCGACGGATCGGTCGCAGCGCCGGCCGTGAGCTGGGACGCGATGTACCGTCCGAGCGCTTCGTACGCGGCCTCCGCGTCCGCGCTGGTTTCGCGGAGACGCCACCGGAGCCGGATGAACTCCGGCATCGCGCCTCCACGACGGACGACTGCACCCAGCCCTCCGAACACCGCATGCAGTCCGAGCGAGCCGTCCTCGCGTATCTTCTTCCACATATCCATCGTCGCCTCGCGCCCGAGAGCCGTTACCCGATCGTCCCCAACGAGAGCCGCCTCCCCCACGTCCGGAGTAACGCGGACTTCAGGGATCGATGTCGGGGATCGGTCAGTGCGGGATCTTGGCGGAACACCTCGAAGGCCTCGGCTCGGGCCAGCTCCAACACACGCGCGTCCCGGACCAGATTGGCGACCTTCAGATCGGGCAACCCGGATTGCCGAGTACCCAGGAACTCCCCGGGTCCGCGAAGCGCCAGGTCCCGCTCGGCGAGGATGAAGCCATCCTGAACGGCCACCATCGTCTCCAGCCGTTCGCGCGCCTCGCGGGACAGCCAGCCTCCAGCCATCAAGACACACATCGAACGATGCCTACCCCGCCCGACACGGCCTCGGAGTTGGTGGAGTTGGGCCAGTCCGTAGCGATCAGCGTGTTCAATCATCATCACCGTCGCATTGGGAACGTCGAGGCCGACCTCGACCACCGTCGTCGCAGCCAGAACGTGGATGGCTCCTCGTAAAAACTCCCCCATGACCTTGTCCTTCTCGACCCGGCTCAGTCGGCCGTGCAACAGCCCAACACACGCTTCGGGGAAGACCTCCTGCTGGAGCCGCCGGGCCAGCTCCACCGCCGACCGCACGTCGACTTCAGGCGACTCGTCGACCCGCGGTGCGACCACGAACGCCTGGTGCCCGGCCCGCAGCTCTCGCCGAATGAGCTCGTTCGCGAGGGAGCGCTGTCGCTCGCCGTACCAGAGGGTTTCGACGAGATGCCGGCCGGCCGGCATCTCGTCGATGACCGAGACGTCGAGATCCCCGTACACGCTGAGCGCCAACGTGCGAGGGATGGGCGTGGCGGTCATGATGAGCACATCCGGATGGTATCCCTTCCCCACGAGGTGGGACCGCTGGAGCACCCCGAACTTGTGTTGTTCGTCGATCACGGCCAGCCCGAAGCGAGCGAACCGGACATCGGGCTGCACCAGCGCGTGGGTTCCGACCACGCAGTCGATCTCCCCAGCCGCCAGCCGACGGAGGAGGGCCGTTCGTGCGCGCCGCGGCAGATCTCCGGTGACGCTCGCAACCCGTCCCCCTAACGCCCCGAGCAGCTTGGTCAATTCGCGATGGTGCTGCTCGGCCAGCAGTTCGGTTGGCGCCATCATCGCCGCCTGGTATCCATCTCCCGCCGCCATCCAGATCGCCGCCGCAGCCACCAAGGTCTTGCCGCAGCCCACATCACCCTGAAGGAGCCTGTTCATCGGGCGTGACGCCGCCATATCGGTCAGCACCTCGCCGACCACGTTCCGCTGAGCCGCGGTGGGTTGAAACGGCAACGACGCCCAAAACGCGTGAAGGCGGCGTGGCTCGCACCGGAATCTCACTCCTCCCGTTTCTTGACTCGTTTCGTGACGCCTCGCCGCCAACCCCAGTTCGAGGAGGAAACACTCTTCAAATACCAACCGCCGATGGGCACGGCTGGTTCCCGCGTTGTAGTCGGCCAGGTTCACCTTCGGCGGGGGAAAGTGCACGGCCCGGAACGCATCACCACGTGGCACAAGCCGACACCGCTTTCGGACATCGTCGGGGAGACAGTCGTCCTCGATCCCTCGCGCCGCACAGAGCGCCCGATCCATGAGGACCCGCAGTGCACGAGAGTTGAGCCCTCGGGTCTCATGATAGATCGAGACGATGCGACCGGTGTGAAGCGACGCCGCGTCGGCTGGCGCGACGATTTCGAACTGGGGATTTTCCATCACGCGGGAGTCCAGGAGACCCTCCTGTCTGACCCGGCCGCTGCACATCAGGGTTTGACCGGACACCAGTTGATTCTCAAGATACGACTGATTGAACCATTTGAGCGTGAGCGCTCCGGTCGCGTCAGCGAGCACCGCCTGGACAATGCGCATCCTCCGACGAGCGGTCACCACGACTTCTATCGATCGGAGTTCGCCGCAGACGGTCGCGTCGTCGCCCGCTCGCACCGCACCGAGCGGAACAGGGTGGCCCCGATCGACGTAACGCCATGGAAGCATCCACAGGAGGTCTCCAATCCGTTCGATTCCCAAACGGTGCAACAGTTCGGCCTTTCGGCTGCCAACTCCGGGAAGGCTTCGGATCGGCGCCGACACATCCAGGCCGTCCGCACTCGCTGCGGCCCCTGATCCGGCCCGATGTTTGTCTTCGGCACGCACGTCGGTCCGCGCGTCCGATTGTCCGCTCGCGCCCTCCAAGAGGCTGCGCACGAGGAACAGACGAGCCCTCCGGTTCTCGACGGGCAGATCATCATAGCCGTCGAGCAACTCGTCTAGCTGGCGCAAGTGGGAATGAATGGGTAGAAGCTGCGGCGTAGCCAGTCCATCCCGAGCGGATTGGGAAAGAAAGGCCCCCAGGTTTCGAATCACATCCAGCTTTGCGCCGTCAGCCCGGCATGCGAACTCCACGGGTCGTTTGAGGCGTTTGAGGTATGCGGTGAGCCCGAGCTCCGCAGGCGATGGCTGCGGCATACCGTGACGAACGGACTCCTCTTGAGTTTTACTGGACGGCATGGTAATCTACCGAGATTTTACGCGTCGAAAGGAGCTTCCGCCATGGCACGGGTTTGTGAAGTATGTGGAAAGGGACGACAGGTCGGGTTTAACGTCAGTCATGCCAACAACAAAACGAAGAAGGTTTGGGAGCCCAACCTCCACAAGGTGCGCGCCCTGATCAGCGGGGTCACCCGTGGCCTGAAGGTCTGCACCCGTTGTTTGAGATCTCAACGGGTTCAAAAAGCAGTCTGACCCTTAGAAGGAATACGACACTCCCAGCGATGCTCCGTAGTCGGGGCTGGGAGACGTCAAGCCAGCGGTCAGCGAGCCATCCAAGTTCACCCGCCGATTCATCCGATACATCACCCCCACCAACAGCGTCAACGGGTTATCCCCGACACGGGGGTTCCGGTCTGTTTCTCCGGCCAATTCGCCGACGAGAACAATCGCCGGGAGGACCGTCCCGTATTCAAAAGCGAGCGCGTAGCTGATGACGTTGTCCAGCGTCTGTCCCGGGGGATTCCCTACGAAGGTATAGCCGATGTTCAAATGGACGGTCACGGGCAGAAATTCTTTGGTCGCGATTCCGATAAACCCCAAATCCGTCTCACCGGTACAAGCGGCGTTGACCGTAGGATTCGCGGTGCCCGCCGCGCCGCTTTCGTCACAACTCGGGAATTTCAGCACCACCTCGCCAGCTAACGATAGCGGATTCGCTTCCCGACCTTTCAAGAAAAGAACCTTAGGCCGCAGGGTGACGTCCCCGACCACGCCTTGCGTGCCGCCCGGCCCGGTGACGAGGAAATACGGGGCTTCCACTTCAAAGTTGAGGTGGTCTAAGAGACCGTAGGTCAATTCGGTCATCAACGTGTAGCGCGTGGTTTGAGACGAGAACCGAGCCGACTCCACCCCGAACTCCAACCTCGACATCCCATGCTCGAGCGTCGGACCCCGTTCCGCTGCGACAAAGGGTCGCTCGGCTTGAGCTGAAGCGGCTGTCCAAACAATCGCACTGGCCACGACAACCCAGATGAGCGCCATCCTTCCGTCTATCATGGGCCGGGATTGTACGGATTTTCCCTGAGACCGTCAAGAACGTAGCGGCAGACGTCTCGCTCCGAAACGCGTAACCGGAGGATGGCCTCCAGGACAGCGAGCCACCAAGGTCTCTCGACGATTTTCATCCCTCTGCTATCCTTTACGGCATCCGAATCGACTTACACCGATCACGATGATAGAAAAGGAGAAATCGATGGAAAAAACCGTTCGCGAAAATATCAACGTCCTGGTCGTCGATGATGAGATCGGGCCACGGGAGTCCCTCAAGATGATCCTGAAGCCGTTTTATCACGTGTACACGGCGGACAACGGGACCGATGCCTTGAATCTGATGAAGGCCAACAAAATTGACTTGGTCACCCTCGACCTGAAGATGCCAGGCCTGCACGGAACCGAGGTCTTACAAGCCATTAAACGCGACCATCAAGACACCGAAGTCGTCATCGTGACGGGTTTTGGAGGCCTCAAGACGGCGGTTGATGGGATCCGCTTCGGGGCGTCCGATTACCTGTTAAAACCATTCAATATTACCGAAATGTTGACCACGATTCGGCGTGTGCTGGACCGCCGGCCGGCATCGCAGCCCCAGACGGGCACGGCTTGATAACCCACCCCATTGCGGGAAGGATTATGTTAGAGGGGTGCGCGTGACGGGGGCGGGTTAGGATTCGCATGATCCAGAGAAGGGGTCGAGACGAGACGGATGAGCTCTTCGGCGTGGCGAATTGCGGTCTGCGTCACTTCCTCGCCCGCCAACATTCTCGCAATTTCTCGGACGCGATCCTTGGGAGCTAACTGGCGCGCGCGAGTTGTCGTCCGGCTCCGAGAGGTCGATTTCTCGACCAGAATGTGCGTGTCGGCACCGCTCGCCACCTGAGGGAGGTGGGTCACGCACAGGACTTGGCGGCGCGCAGCAATCGCCTGAAGACGCCGCCCAACGATCTCAGCAACCGCTCCTCCAACCCCCGCGTCAACCTCATCAAAAATCAGCGTCGGTACCTGGTCGATCTGGGCCAACACGGTCTTGAGAGCGAGCATCAGACGCGACAGCTCTCCTCCGGACGCGATCTTTCTCAGCGGCTTGGACGGTTCTCCCGGGTTGGTCCGAATGAAAAACTCCACTCGATCGGTTCCCCGCTGCCCGAACTCTCCTGGCTGATCGCACTCTTCCATCATCACTTGAAACCGCGCGGCCATCTTCAGTCGATCCAGCTCGGTATCCACGGCGGTTTCTAGCCGGGCAGCCGCTGAGAGCCGCTGTTCATGTAACTTGGCCGCCAGGGTTCCGAGACGGGTTCGATGTTCGTCGACCTGCACGGCCAAATTGACGGTATTGTCCGCCTCGGCCTGAAGCGCCTCATGCCTTGCCTGCTTGGTTGCCAGCATCGCCGCAAGATCGTCTCCGGACACCCCATACTTTCGCTGTAAGCGCTGGAGGTCATGGATGCGGGTTTCGACAGCGCCAAGCCGTCCCTCGTCGTGGATGAGGCCGTCCGTATACCCGCGCAATCGCTCGGCCACCTCTTGGAAGTGCACCACCGCGGCGCGCGCGAGTTCGGCGGTTTCGCTGAGTCGCCCATCAACGATGGAAAGGCTCTCCAACTCTTCACACGTCGTGCGAGCTTCTCCGAGAAGACACCCCTCCCGCTGGTAAAGACGCTCGTAGGCCCGGCGTGCAGTATCCATCAGCCGTTCGGTCTGACTGAGAATGCCGCGTTCCCGATCAAGTTCTTCGTGTTCTCCGACTTTGACGTTCGCGTCGGCCAGTTCGCTGATCTCGTGTGCGAGCAGTGCCGACTCACGATCCCTGGCCGCTCGTCGAGTTCCGAGTGCATCGAGTTCGCGCCGAGAGGCTGTCCACGCCGACCACGTGACGGCGTACTGGGCAACCAGGGCGTCAAGTTGGCCGTACGCATCAAGGACACCCAACGGAGTTCCCGCCCGCAGTAGCGACTGATGATCGTGCTGTCCGTGCAGATCGACGAGATGTCCGGTGACCTGGGCAAGCATGCCAACCGTGATCGGCTGGCCGTTGAGGTACACCCGGCCCTTGCCGCTCGCCGTTAACACACGACGGATGACCAGCTCATCATCGAGCTCGTAGCCCATCGACCGCAGCTCGGCGACGGCCGGGGAGTCGCCTTCCAGGAGAAAGGCAGCCTCGATCACCGCTTCTTCTTTGCCGCTTCTGACCAACTCGGGCGAGCTTCGGCCACCCAGGATCATCGTGACCGCGTCGATAAGGATGGATTTCCCCGCTCCGGTTTCCCCGGTGAGCACGTTGAGGCGGGATCCGAACGTCAGATGAATCTGATCGATGAGAGCGAAATCTTGAATCCGTAGGTCACGGAGCATTCGCTCGCCCTGGCGCGGGAAAGAGTAATGGACCCTACACGGTCAGCAACGAATCGATCTTTTCCTTGAACTGTTGCTTGGACGCCGCACCAACGATCTTCTCAATGGGCTTTCCATCTAGAAAAAACATCAGCGTCGGAATGCCCATGATCTGATATCGGCTGGCCACATCGGGATTCTCGTCGGTATTCAGCTTCGCCACGGTCAATTTCCCCGCGTATTCAGTTGCCAGTTCTTCGATCGTCGGGGCGATCGTCTGGCACGGCCGACACCATACCGCCCAGAAATCCACCATGACCAACCCCTTCGCCTTCAACACCGCCCCCTCCCAGGTGGCGGTCTCTACCTTCATCGCTAAACCCATTTCCCCCTCCCTCACCCCAAGCGGTGAAAATCCTATCCCACTGGAAATGGCCGTGTCAAACAAAAAGACGCGGCCCCTCTCACGAGGGGCCGCTCACGTCATCGCTGCCCAATTTTATTCTTAATACATGTCGCCCATGCCGCCCCCACCGCCATGCATCGGAGACGCCTTCGACTCTTTTTCCGGAATCTCGGCCACCATGACTTCGGTGGTGAGCATTAACCCCGCGACGCTCGCCGCGTTTTGCAGCGCCGTTCGGGTCACCTTGGTCGGATCGATGATCCCGGCCTCGATCATGTCGACGTAGGTTTCGCCGGCAGCATCAAACCCCCACGAGGGTTTTTGCCCGCTGCGGACCTTGTCCACGACCACCGAGCCCTCGAGTCCCGCGTTCGCCACGATTTGTCGAATCGGCTCCTCCAGCGACCGCTTGATGATGTTGACGCCGATTTGTTGATCGTGGTCGAGCTTCATCTTCTCGAGGACGGGCACGCAACGCAACAGCGCCACTCCGCCACCGGGCACGATGCCCTCCTCGACCGCCGCTTTGGTGGCGTGCAACGCGTCTTCCACCCGGGCTTTTTTCTCCTTCATCTCTGTCTCGGTCGCGGCGCCGACGTTGATAACGGCAACGCCTCCAACGAGCTTCGCCAGCCGTTCCTGCAGCTTCTCACGGTCGTAATCCGAGGTGGTCTCCTCGATCTGCGCTTTGATCTGTTTGACTCGACCCTGAATCTTCGCCGAGTCTCCAGCGCCCTCCACGATGGTGGTGTTGTCCTTGTCGATCGTAATCCGTTTGGCACGGCCCAGATCGGTCACTTTGACGTTCTCCAGCTTCAAACCGAGGTCTTCGGAAATGACCTGGCCGCCGGTCAGGATGGCCAAATCCTCCAGCATCGCCTTGCGGCGATCTCCAAAACCAGGCGCCTTCACCGCCGCCACGTTCAGAGTCCCTCGGAGTTTGTTGACCACCAACGTCGCCAAGGCCTCCCCTTCCACCTCTTCGGCGATGATGAGGAGCGGCTTCCCCATACGCGCAACTTGTTCAAGAATTGGCAAGAGGTCTTTCATCGTGCTGATCTTTTTCTCGTTGATTAGGATAAACGCATCTTCCAGCGCCGCTTCCATCCGCTCGGGGTCGGTCACAAAATACGGAGAGAGATACCCACGATCAAACTGCATCCCCTCCACGACATCGAGCGATGTCGACATGCTCTTGGCTTCCTCAACTGTGATGACTCCGTCCTTGCCGACTTTTTCCATCGCCTCG
>JACQCD010000072.1 GCA_016201825.1 Nitrospirota bacterium
GGTTCGTCCGGGGCGTACCCAAACCGCCTGCGCTCCCCCAGGCCGTGTGGATCAACAAACCGAGGACGCCGGCCGGGTCCACTGAGGCGTTGGACACTAAATTCTGACCGGCAGTGTCTCATTCTTGTTGACACGTTCCGAGTTGTTTGGCCGGCCACTCTGACCGCCGGCGCGCCTCGTAACGCCGCGTGTATTGCGCGCAGCGTACCAAAGCCCGCCGGAGATGCTGTGGACGTGGGCTGGACATGAAGACCCAAGCGGCAATCAGTCGTTTCTGATGGAAACCAGAAGAGAATTAGGATGTTACGCGATGTGAAGCGAAGACGAGGAGGGGCGTGACTTCAAGATTCTTCAGGACATGAGCTGCTGATCACCTCAACATGGGGCCAGAACCTCGACGAACGACCGCGATCGTTTAGATCCACTCCGCTGGACTGATTTTCTTATCTGTACGGATCAGGGTCCGGAGTTTTACTGTCTTCGGGCTGGGCTCGGTTTGTAAGATCTTCTTCAGACGCGCGGCAAAGTCCTCAATGCTCTTGAGGGCGTCGCTTTTCTTGCCTTGTTCATACTGCGCCAGGGCCATGATCCTCGCGCCTTGCTCAGAATCTGGATTCACGGCCAGCCCCTTTTTGATCCACCGCTCCGTCATCGCAAAATCGGCCTTTTTCAGAAACAATTTGGCGGCTTCGATGTGAAGATTGAGGCAGGTCTCTTCGAGCTGCTTCCGCTCGTGACCCAACCACGGTTCCGGAGCCTGGCCCTCCAACAGCGTGCCCCGCCAGAGCGCGCTCGCCTTCTCAAAGGCTGACATCGCCTGATCGTCCAGACCGTCTTGACGATAGCGGTGGCCGGTATTCGTCGAGGTGACGAACTCTTCGATATCAACCCAGGTGTACTCGGGATGAAGGGCATAGGAGCTGCCACGGGCCAGCACGTAGCTTTCCTTCCTGCTCTTGAGCACCGGACTATCGATCAACGCGCGCAGCCGGCTCAGATTTTTTTGAAAGTTCGCCGCGGCTTTGTCTCCCAGTGAGTCGCCCCAGAGCGCGTCGATCAGCCGATCCCTGGACACGTCCCGACCGGGAGACACGGCGATCAGTTTTAGAATCTCCAAGGGTTTTTGATTCGACTTGAGAACCCCGTCGTCTATCGGCTCCTCCCCCTGGACAAGGCGGAAGGGACCCAAACAGTAGAGTCCCAGAAGCGGAATGCGGATCGAAGTCGTCGAGATGTCTCTCGACGAGCCCTCTTTTGTCTCACGTGGATCAGGATTCGGAGGCGCGGGTCGAATGAATCGTTGCTCCTGGCGTTTTCTCGCGGCGACAGACCCTTCAAGAAAGACCCAAACGGCTCCGAGCATCACAAAGCCTGTGTAGATGATGGCCTTTGTTGGCTGTGGTTCAACACGAAAAATGGCGCTGGCCCCGGTAAAGACCAGCCATACAGAAAATCCCCCCAGGACAATGACCGAAAGCGTCCGGAGTTCGATCTCCAGACGATCGCTCGAGAAAATAGCCAGAAGCCCCACAACAATGAGCCCCTGGATAAGCTGACTCCCGAAGTCGGTGTGAAGAAGGAGCATAAAGATCAGACTGAACGCTCCGAGAAAGATCAGGAACCCCAGCAGATACAGCTCTGGAGATCGCGAGTCTCTGAACAAGCCGTAAGAAACCGTGGCGAGAAAGAACACCACACCCCAGCTCACACCAAACACCAGAGCCTCCAGACCACTCTGAAAAACCGGCAAGGCGTTGGGATTGGGAACGGACGGGACGAAATACACACCGGCCGTGACTAAGCCCAGTCCGAAGACGAGATAGGTTGCCACGATCCATTCCTTCGGACCAGTGGTCGCCAGGAGTCTTTTCAAAAGCTTCCGATTGTCTCGGAGCATCAGATAGCCGTAGACGGCGGACGCTCCCAGCGAAGCGAACAGCAACACCCACATGGAGGAAGAAACCGGCATCGGAGACCGTATCAGAATTGGATGGGATTAGGAAAACGCGTCGATTATATGTTGGTAAACGCGCATCGCACAGACCGTTCTGTGGCGTCTCATCTTTCTGGCATTTCTTTGACCGAATCTTCCCTTCTCCAGATTCCAAACGTCGCCCCGGTGGGATCTACGATCACGCTGTACCAACCGTAGCCGGGAACCTCGGCCGGCCCCTTCACAATCGTCGCGCCCAGCGCGCGCGCCCGTTCCGTGGATGCCCTCACGTCATCGACGGAAATAAACGGGATCCACTGCGGCGGGATGTCTCGCTGCTTGGCCTGCATCAGGCCGCCGCCGGTGCCCTCTCCCGCGTCGATCATCGTGTAGGCCATACCAGGCACGTCTTGCAGTCGCCAGTCGAACAGGTCCTGGTAAAAACGTCGGGCCTTGCCGACGTCCTGGGTCTGAAGCTCGACGTGAATAAACGGATTGCCCACCGCGCCCTCCCTTCGGCGTTCACCGCCGAGATCGCCACAACAACCTTATGGTCGGGCGGCTGATGTCACCGCCACGATCAGCTCCAGTTCGATCGCGGCGTTGAGCGGCAGCTCGAACGCACCCAGCGCCAACCGCGCGTGGCGCCCCGCCTCGCCGAAGACCGCCACGAGCAGATCCGACGCGCCGTTGATGACCGCGGGCTGTTGCGTGAAGCCCTCCGCGGACGCCACGTGGCCGCCCAGCCGCACGACGCGGGCGACGCGATCTAAGCTTCCGAGGTGCGCCTTGATCACCGCGAGCGCGTTCAAGCACGCCAAGCGCGCGGCCTCGGCGCCCTGCTCCACCGTCAACTCGCGCCCGAGCTTGCCCGTCCACGCGGGCTTGCCGTCTCTCATGGGCAGGATGCCGCTCAAGAACAGGAGGTCCCCGCTCTGAACGGCGGGGACGTAGGAGGCGACGGGTTTCGGCGGGGAGGGAAGCTCCAGGCCCAGGGCGCGCAGTTGGTCTTCGGCCGACATCAGAATCCTTCCTTGGCTCGAATGCCATCCGAGCTCGATCGCATCCAGTAGTCGCGCGCCCCGGCGAAGCCGTGGATCGGCGCCGTCACGTGCTCGTCGAACTGGGCAAAACTGGAGAGTGAGCGCACGACCCGCGGATCGACCAGCCCAGGAAAGCGGGCGGCTTTCGCGAGCGCCTTGGCCTTCAACGTCCGCAGAAACACCTGCCCGTACACGCGCCCGACCCCGTGATCGACCCGGTGCGCCGCAACACCCAGGTCGTACGGCACCGACACGGCCACGGCTCCCCGCACCTGATCCGGCGCCTTCTCGCCCCGCTCCCCGAGCCACTTGAGGAGCACGTTGCCGCCGAGCGAATACCCAACCAGCGCGAGCGGTCGCTCGGGATACCTCGCCACCAGCGTCGAGACGACGAAGTTCAAATCCTCCGTCTCCCCAGAATGGTAAAAGCGCCGCAGCCGGTTGAGCTCCCCGCTGCACGAGCGAAAGTTCACCGCCACGCCGTCCCACCCGCGCGCGGTCGCTTCCGACAGCAGACCGAGCACATACTTGGCCTGCGAACTCCCCTCCAACCCGTGCAGAACCACGACCAACGAAGCATCCCAACTTAGTGTTCGTCCGTCTACCCAATCGAGATCAAGAAAATCCCTGTCTGGCGTCTCCAACCGCTCTCGCCGATACGAAAGGGCTGGCCCACGGCCGACCAGTCGCCTCCACACGGTCTGCGCGTGTCGGTTGCGCAGCCACCAGGCGGGACGGAAACCACAAGGCGGGGCGTATGGCAATACGCCCCTACCCTTTACGTCGCGGGGAAGGCGGTGTCATCGGCTCCCAGAGGCGCCAGCGGAGGATCAACCCGCCGGCGACCACGATCATCACCGCGCTCACCACGTGCGGCGCCCGAAACGGTCCCAGCATCAAATCCTCGGCTCTAAACGTGCTGACGAACGAGCGGTCGATCGCATAGAGGATCAGATACAGCAGGAAGAGAAAGCCGTCGCGCGCCGGCCGAGTGCGCAGCCGCCAGAGCAAAAAGAAGATCCCCACGTTGATCACCAGCTCGTAGAGCATCGCGGGATGGACGGGCAGTCCCGGATACTGTTGCCCCGCTGGGCTGTTGGGCGGGAAGACGATGCCCCAGGGGAGGTCGGTGGGGTGGCCGTGGATCTCGCCGTTCATGAAGTTGCCGAAGCGACCAAAGGCCTGGCCCAGGATAATCGACGGGGCCCCGGCGTCGGCCAATTTCCAGAACGGGATCTTGTGCTTGGTGACCCACCACCAACCGGCGAGCGTGCCCCCGATCAGGCCGCCGTGGATCGCGAGGCCGCCGTGCCAGATCGCGGGAATTTCGGCGGGGTTCGCGCCGTAGTAATTCCAATTGAAGGCGACGTAGTACACGCGGCCGCCCAAGATTCCGGCAAAAAGAGCCAGGGTCAAAAACGACCACCGGTCGTCGTCGGAGATCGGCAGGCCCTTGCGCCGGATCTCCTTGCCGATGAGCCAGCCGCCGACCAAGAACGCGGTCAGATACATCAAGCCGTAAAAGCGGATGACGATTGGGCCGATTTCGATGAGGTTCGGGTGCACTCAGCCTCCTCAGGAATGTGTCCGAGTCATAGGGTGTTGGAGCCTGTTCAGGGATGGCCAGATGCAAGGCGGAAGGAGGCCTTGCGCGCGGAGCGTACTGAGTCGTACGTGAGCACGCAAGGCCGACTGACAACGCCGCAGATGACCATTCATGGACAGGCTCCTAGGACACGCCGCGAAGCGCCACCCGCTTGACCCGAGCCCGGGTCCCGCCGTGCCGCTGGAACTGATCGACGGCCTCGTTGTGCTCTCGCAGGGACCGCGAAAACTGGTGGGTCCCGTCATTTCTGGACACGAAATAGAGATACGTGACCGAGGCGGGATACAGCGCGGCTTCCAGCGCGGCGCGCCCCGGATTGGCGATCGGGCCTGGCGGCAGGCCGCGGCGGCGGTAGGTATTATACGGGGAGTCTCGGACCAGATCGACCTTTCTCAAGTTACCGTCGAACCCTTTGATGGGGTAGATCACCGTCGGATCGCTCTGCAGCGGAATCCGCAGCCGTAAGCGGTTGTGAAACACGGCCGAGATAAAGGGCCGCTCGGCTTCGTCCCCCGTCTCCTTTTCGATGATCGACGCCAGCGTGACGATCTGGTGGCGGGTCAGGCCGAGGGTGGCGGCCTGGATGTCCCAGCGGGGCAAGTACACTTCCTGAAACCGGGCAACCATCTGACGGATGACGGCTTCGGTCGAGACGCGCCGCGGGAGCGCATACGTGTCCGGGAACAGGTAGCCCTCCAGGCTCGGCTGGCCCAGCCCCAGGGATTCCACGAATCGCGCGTCGTTCGCCAGCCGGACAAACTCGTCCGGATCACCGAGGCCCGCTGCGCCCAAAATCTGCGCGATCTGCCGAATCGTGTACCCTTCCGGGATGGTCACCGGATGGAGGATGATCGTCCCGATGCGAAATCGTTCGAGGATGTCGAGCGGGCGCAGGGCCGCAGACAGGGCGTATTCACCGGGCTTCAGCGCGCGTTCGCTCCTGGTCAAACGGCCGAACGCGATGAAGTAGAACCGGTTACGAATCAGTCCGTCCCGTTCCAACCGCGCGGCGACGCGGGCGAGGGGCTCGTGCTCGGCGATTTCGAAGATCGTCGTGCCCCGATCTTGGCCGGGAGGCACGGCAAGAAACGTGGCCACCTGAATACCAAACGCTAATGCGCCGAGCAAGACCACGAGGCCCAGTGCGTACCGGCGACTGAGAGGAATGGCGACCACCCTTCCCATCGCTACCCGGCGAGTCCGCTCAGCGGACCCGGCGTGTGGCACGCCGAACGGATCACGGGAGCTCTCCGGCCGCGTGACGTTTCGTATCTAAGAAATGCTGGAGAATCACCACCGCGGCCGTTTTGTCGATGACGCTCCGACGACGGGCTCGCGACAGATCGGCTTCGATCAGCACGCGCTCGGCCGTGACGGTCGAGAAGCGCTCGTCCCAAGGGACGACAGGCACGCGAACCGCCGCGGCTAGGCGACGCATAAAGGTCTGAACCAACGCGGCACGGGGGCCCACCGTTCCTTCGAGGGTCAGCGGGAGACCGACCACGACGGTCTCGGCCTGCCACACGTCCACCAAACGGGCCACCTCCGCCAGATCGGCCGCCCACGCCCGCCGGTGAATCGTCGTCACGCCCTGGGCGGTCACGCCCAGCTCGTCGCTGACGGCCACCCCGATCCGCCGGTCGCCGACGTCCAGGGCGAGCACGCGCTTCACGCGGCTCGCCGACGCGCGGTCGGAAGGAGACGCCGCGATACCTGCTCGATCGGTCGTCATCTAGGAGGGTGTCCGAGGATTCCGAGACAGGGCGTCCACTTTCTGAGCGAGTTCCTGGATCTTTCGTTCCAGCGCGTCCACGTCGGCCCGAGTGGGCATCCGAACCGCCCGGGCCACCGAGCATGCGCCCGCCTTCACCGCCGTCTCGACCTTGTGAACCGATTGCTCGCAGGCCTCGACGATCTCTCGCACCTTGGCCGCCTGCTTGTCGGGCGCGGCCTCCCCCTTCTTCACCAGGTCGTCGACCACTTGGTTGACGATGACGCGAACGCCCAAACCCGCCATGACGGCTTTCTTCATCACGGTGTACATGTCGCCTCCTTCCGTCCGGGTCGCCGCGGCATCACGCGGACCCTTTCGCCCCGCCAACTTCAGCCACGATCTCGTACACTTTGGATAACGCCTCGTCCAACCGGTCCGGATATTTGCCCCCGGCTTGTCCCATCTGGGGATTGCCCCCGCCGGTTCCTCCGACCAGCAACGCGATCGTCTTGACGATGTCCCCCGCATGAAACCGTCCGGCCAGGTCCGCGGTCGTCGCGGCCACGAGATTGACCTTCTCCGCCGCCACCGACCCCAACACCACCACGCCGGATTTGACCTCCTCGCGGATTCGATCGGCGGCCGCGCGGAGTTCCTTCATCTCCATCCCGTCGATCCGACGCGCGACGACGTTCACGCCGGCGATCTGCCGGGTCGAGGTAGCGGGCTCCGCTCGACCTCCCGTCGCCACGCGCAGCTTGAGCTGTTCTAATTCGCGTTCCTTCTCACGCAGCGTGTCCACGAGCTTTCTGGCCTTCGAGACGGCTTCGCCGGGCTGAACCTTCAGCAGGGCGGCGATCTCCGCCAGGTCGGCCTCGCCCTTCTTGATCGCGAGGTACGCCGGCTCCCCCGCGAGCGCCTCGATCCGACGCACCCCCGACGCGACGCCCGCCTCGCGGATGATTTTAAACAACCCCAACTCGCCGGTATCGCGGGTGTGGGTTCCCCCGCATAACTCCTTACTGAAGGAGCCGATCGTGACCACCCGTACGCGGTCGCCGTACTTGTCGCCGAAGAACGCCAGCGCGCCGCTCGCCAGCGCCGCCCGTTGGTCCATCCACGCCTTTTCGACGTGACAATCTTGCTGGATGCGTCGATTCACCAGTTCCTCGACCCGCGCCAGCTCTCGACCCGACAGGGGGGAGAAGTGATGGAAGTCGAAGCGGAGTCGGTCGGGCGCCACCAGCGACCCCGCCTGCTTAACGTGGTCGCCCAACACCTCCCGCAGCGTGGCGTGAAGGATGTGCGTCCCGGTGTGGTGGCTGGACGCGGCTTGGCGCGCAACCGGGTTCACGGCGGCTCGGTACCGCTCGCCTTCCGCCAACCGCCCGCGACGAACCGCCGCGGCGTGAACGAAGAGCCCCTTGACCGGGATCACGGTATCCGTGACATCCACATACAGACCGGGACCCGACACCTCGCCGCGATCGCCGCGCTGGCCGCCGCCCTCGCCGTAGAACGGCGTCTGATCGAACACCAGCTCGACCTCTTCGCCGGCTCGGGCCTCGCGCACCCGGCGACCGTCCTTGAAGATCGCGACCACACGGACGTCCGCCTCCAGGACTTCGTCGCCGATAAACGTACTCGAACCCGATGCGATCAGAACCTCCTTATAGATCGCCTGAGTTTCGGGGGCCTCGAACGCGCCGGCGGTTCGGGCACGCTCGCGCTGCTCCTCCATCGCCGCGGTAAACCCGGCTTCGTCGAGGGACAGCCGGTGTTCCTGCGCGATCTCCGCGATCAAATCGATCGGAAAGCCATACGTGTCGTACAGTTTGAAGAGGTCGGCGCCGGCCAACACGGACGTTCCCGAAGACGCGGCGCGTTCGACCAGGCCAGAGAGAATGGTCATCCCGTGGTGGAGGGTCTGGCCAAACCGCTCCTCCTCCGCGAGCAGCGTGCGCTCGACCGCGGAGCGGCGCCCGATCAACTCGGGATACGCCTGCTGCATCGTGTCGATGACCGATCCGACCAACGTGTGAAGAAACGGCCCGTCCACCCCCAGCAGCTTGCCGTGCCGCGCCGCCCGGCGGAGGATCCGCCGCACCACGTACCCCCGGCCCTCGTTCGAGGGGAGCACCCCGTCCGACAAGAGAAACGTGAGCGCGCGGAGATGATCGGCGATCACGCGCATCGAGACGTCGGCTGTGGCGTCGCGGCCGTAGGTCCGCCCGCACGCTCCGCCGATGGCCGCCAGATTCCCGCGGAAAAGATCGCTGTCGTAGTTGCTGGTCACGCCCTGGCACACCGCCGCCACGCGCTCCAACCCCATTCCGGTATCGATGCTGGGCTTCGGCAAGGGAGTCAGCGCGCCGGAGACACCGCGGTTGTATTGCATGAAGACGAGGTTCCAGATTTCCAGGTACCGATCGCAGTCGCAACTCACCCCGCACGTCGGCTGACCGCACCCTACGGCCGGCCCCTGGTCGACGTAGATCTCCGAGCATGGCCCGCAGGGCCCGGTCTCTCCCATCTGCCAGAAATTGTCCTTTTCATCCAGGCGAACGATGCGGGCCGGCGGCAGGCCGATCGCGTCGCGCCAGAGCCGCTCGGCGTCGTCGTCTTCCCGAAACACGGTGACCCAGAGGCGTTCGGACGGCAGCTTCAACACCTCCGTCACGAAACCCCAGGCCATGCGGATCGCGCCCTCTTTAAAATAATCACCGAACGAGAAATTCCCCAGCATCTCGAAGAAGGTGTGATGCCGCCCCGTGTACCCCACGTGCTCCAAGTCGTTGTGCTTCCCGCCGGCCCGGAGGCACTTCTGAACCGACACCGCCCGAACGTACGGTCGCGGCTCTTCCCCGAGGAACGTCTGCTTGAACTGCACCATCCCCGCGTTGGTAAACAGCAGCGTCGGATCCTGGGCTGGAATCAGCGGCGAGCTGGGGACCAGGGTGTGGCCGTGGCGGGTGACGAAAAACTCGCAAAAT
This sequence comes from Nitrospirota bacterium, assembly GCA_016201825.1. GTDB lineage: Bacteria > Nitrospirota > Nitrospiria > 2-01-FULL-66-17 > 2-01-FULL-66-17 > 2-01-FULL-66-17. The sequence goes on from JACQCD010000072.1 coordinate 9,290, forward strand.
GCCTGTCGAATGTCCGCCGCGTTCATTTTCCGAATCGTTCGACCTTAAACGGCTCGCTCGTAGACTCGGGCTTCTGGGCCTCCCAGGCGAGGTCCCCGGTCGACTGCACCCCCCCCATCTTCAGCGCGAAATCGTCGGGGTTGGAGCACCAGCGGAGAGCCTCTTCGTACGAGATCAACTTCTCGCGGCACAGCCCCGCCAGGGACTGATCGAACGTCTGCATCCCATATTGAGACAGCCCGGCCCCGACCGCGTCGTGGATCCGGCGGGTCTTCTCGGGGTCGATGATGCATTCCTTGATCGTCTGCGTCGCGACCATCACCTCCACCGCCGGGACCCGTCCCTGGCCATCGGCCCTCGGCACCAACCGCTGCGAGATCACGCCTTTGAGAATCGCCGCCAGTTGGAGGCGGACCTGCTTCTGCTGGTACGGCGGGAAGACGGAGATGATCCGGTTGATCGTCTCGGTTGCGTCGACGGTGTGCAGCGTGCTCAGGACCAGGTGACCGGTCTCGGCGGCGATCAACGCGGTCGAGATCGTCTCGAAGTCGCGCATTTCTCCGACCAGGATCACGTCCGGATCCTGCCGGAGGGCCGAGCGCAGGGCGGTGCTGAAGGATTCGGTATCGGCGCCAATCTCGCGTTGACTGACGAGACACTTGCGGTCGCGGTGGAGGAACTCGATGGGGTCTTCAATCGTGATGACGTTCTCGGTGCGGGTCCGGTTGATCTGGTCAATGATCGACGCCAGCGTGGTGGACTTCCCGCTTCCCGTCGTTCCGGTCACCAGGATCATGCCCCGCGTCTCACCCGCCATCTTCTCGATCACCTGCGGCAAGTGCAACTCCTGGATCGTCAGAATTTTGGTGGGCACCGAGCGAAACACGAGGTTGACCGTGCCGCGCTGCTGATAGGCGTTGACGCGAAAGCGACCGAGACCCGGCGCGCTGTACGCCAGATCGATCTCGGATCGCTCCTTGAACCGCTGCTTCTGCTGGTTGGTCATGATCGAGAACGCCAGCGCGACCGCGTCCTCCTGGGTGAGCCGAATGTTCGGATCGAGCGGCTCCAGATGGCCGTCCACGCGAAGGGTCGGGGCGTTGCCAACCTTCAGGTGGAGGTCGGAGGCCTTCTTCGCCACCGTGGCTTTCAGGAGATCATCAATATTGAGACTCACGCGTCGGCTCCCTTGTGTGCGGCCTTCTCTCGGGCGGCAAGGCCGTAGGCGTCCCGAATCCGTCCCTCGATTTCCTTGGCGATCACACCTTGGTCCCGCAAAAACACTTTGGCGTTCTCACGGCCCTGGCCGATCCGGTCTCCTTTATAAGCATACCAGGCGCCGCTTTTTTCGATGATGCCCTTCTCCACGCCCAAATCAACCACCTCGCCGAGCCGCGAAATGCCTTCATTGAACATAATATCAAAATCGGCCTGCCGGAACGGCGGCGCCATCTTATTCTTGACGACCTTGACCCGAACCCGGCTTCCGATGACCTCCTGGCCGTCCTTCAAGGCGTCGGTCCGTCGGATATCGAGCCGCACCGACGCGTAGAACTTGAGCGCGTTGCCCCCCGTCGTGGTCTCCGGATTGCCGAACATCACGCCGATCTTCATCCGGATCTGATTGATGAACACGACCGTCGTTTGAGATTTGCTGATCGCGGCGGTGAGCTTCCGCATCGCCTGGGACATCAGGCGGGCCTGGAGCCCCATGTGCGAATCGCCCATCTCGCCTTCCAGCTCCGCGCGGGGAACCAGGGCGGCGACCGAGTCCACCACCACGATGTCGAGCGCTCCGCTGCGCACCAAGGTTTCGGTGATCTCGAGCGCCTGCTCGCCCGTGTCGGGCTGCGACACCAAGAGATCCTCGGCGTTCACGCCGAGTTTTTTCGCGTAGGCCAGGTCCAGCGCGTGCTCGGCGTCGATGAACGCCGCCACGCCGCCCTCGGCCTGCGCGGAGGCCACCGCCTGGAGCGAGAGGGTCGTCTTCCCCGACGACTCGGGACCGAAGATCTCGACGATGCGGCCGCGCGGCAGTCCCCCGACCCCCAGCGCAATGTCCAGCCCCAAAGACCCCGACGGGATGACCTGCGTTTCGATGACCGCCCCGTCCGCGCCCAGCCGCATGATGCTGCCCTTGCCGAACTGTTTCTCGATCTGGGCCAGCGCAAGATCGAGGGCCTTGTGCCGGTTACTGAGGTTCTCTTTCTCCTTCATCGTGTCGCTCCTCTTCTCACTAGCTCCTCACGCTCCATGACCATTCGCGTCGCTTCCCTCGCCAAACGGCAGAACCTCCACCACCGCATAGACCGATCCCTCGCGCGTCAACCGGCTTTCCATCAAGCGGAGCGCCCGCACCATCCACGTCCCCTCCAGCGGGGGCGTCGGCGTGTGGAGCAACGCCTCAACGCGCGCGGCGGTAAGCGGCTCCCGCCACCGTCCCAGGGTGACGTGGGGAAAGAAGGGCCGATCATCAGCGACAAAACCTTCCCCCCCCAATCCCGCTTCCACCGCGCGTTGGAGCCGGGCCAAGCCTCCCGTGGGATCGCGGACCCCGAGCCACAAGACCGTGGCGCGTCGCGCATGGGGGAAGACGCCCACCCCATCGAACCCCAACGGGAACGGCGCCTCGCCGCGCGCCGCCTCACCCAACCGCCGGACGAGTCCCGGCACTCGATCGATTCCTACCTCTCCCAGAAAGGCCAGCGTGACGTGGGTGCCACCCGCGCGAACCCAACGGATCTTCCCGACCGCCCCGGCGAGGACCGCCCGCACGGACTCGATCAACGGAGCGAACTGGTCGGGCACCTCGACGGCAACGAACGTTCGCACGAGCTACGGGCTCCCTACCCTTGCCGTCCTTTCACCTGCGCTGGTTCTCCTTCACGGGGTCGTGCGTCCAGAGACAGGGGAGGCGCACCGATCAGGAAGCGCCGGAGGGTGTCGAGACCGTATTGGGAAAAAGCCAGCTTCGTTTCGGACCGCGGTCCGTAAAATCGCCATCGGCCGGTCATCGTTCCCGAGGAAGACGCCAGGCCCACCACGAGAGTGCCGACGGGTTTATCGGGGCTTCCTCCCTCCGGCCCCGCAATCCCGGTCAGGGCGAGCGCCAGGTCGCATCCGGCAGTCCGTCTCGCGCCCTCGGCCATCATGGCCGCGACCGGTTCGCTGACCGCGCCGTGCGCGGCCAGCAGCGACGGATCCACGCCCAGCCATTCCGTCTTCGCTCGATTATCATACGTCACCCAGCCGCCCAAGAAGTACCGGGAACTCCCCGGCACCTCGGTCAACCGATGCCCGACCAATCCGCCGGTGCAGGACTCGGCCACCGCCACCGTCCAGCCGCGCGCGGACAACAGGTCGCCGACCACGGTTTCCATCGTCCGGCCATCGACTGCGTACACGGCATCGCCCAGTCGACGACGAATCTCGTCCACGATGCGGTCGAGCCGCTCCCGTGTTCGCTCCTTGCCCATCGCTCGCAACCGGAGTTCCACGCCCTTCGGCGAAGCCAGCAGCCCCACTTCACACTCGGCCGCACGGACCAGATTCTCCACGCGTTCGTCGATCGCCACCTCGCCGAGGCCGAAGGTCTGTACGGTCCGCCTGGGAAAGGCGGGCGCCCCCCCGGTTCGTTCGGCGAGCCTCGGCGCGACCGAGGCCTCAAAGATCGCGCGCATCTCCGACGGCACACCCGGCAGGGCAATGATCTCAACGCCCTCGTGAGTCAACCGGAACCCTGGAGCGGTTCCCACCGGATTGGGCAACACCTCGGCCCGGGCAGGCAGCAACGCCTGGCGCTCCGCTGAGGGGGGCACATCCCGACCGCGGCGACGATACGTGTCCCTCAGATCCGCCAGGACCTCGTCGCGCAGCGTGAGTCGTCGTCCAGCCACCTTGGCCACCACGCGGGTCGTCACGTCATCGTGGGTCGCCCCCATCCCCCCGGTCAGAATCACCAGCGAGGTCCGGGCCATCGCATCCGAAAGGATGCGAGCAAGATCGTTCTCGGCATCACCGACCAGGGTCTTGGCCGCGACCTCGATCCCCAGGTCGGCCAGGGCTTTGGAGAGCACCAACGTGTTGGTGTCGGCCCGATCTCCCCAGAGGAGTTCGGTCCCCACCGCGATCAGCTCGCCTCTCAATCCATACCCAACACCCACAACCCGCCTCGCACCAGCAGGTTGGTGCAGAGCCCCGCCGCGAGGTCATCGAGCATGATGCCCCACCCTCCCGGTTGGCGTTCCAGCCGGCGTATCGGAAACGGTTTAAAAATGTCCAGACCCCGGAAGCAGAGAAAGGCGCTGAAGTACACGCCGGATCGAGCGGGAAGAGCATAGAGAGCCAGCAGCATTCCCACCACCTCATCGATGACCACGTGGGACGGATCCTTACGGAGAGTCGCCCGCTCAACCGCCTGCGCCGCCGCCACCCCCGAGAAGAAGAGCGCCCCCACCAGTCCGAGATACCACCACGGACTCACCAGTTGCCCGACGGTGGCGGCCAGGACCAGCCCGACCACGCTGCCCGCCGTCCCGGGCGCCCACGGGACGGCGCCGACGCCTCCGGCCGTCGCCACCAGCCATGCCCATCGCACCCGCACCGCCAGCGATCATCCTCGAAAAAGGTGGCCCATTCTATCACCGTGACCGGGGAGGGTCAAGAATACAGGGCGGGGCCTCGGGCGGCGCGGCCCCGCTCGGGCGCCCCACACTGAACATACTAAATAGGTATTGCAGCCGGCACAGGATCAGCTGATATTCCTCCGCGCGATGGACCGTCGCGTTTTTTTTCCCATCACGCCCCACTTTTTTCTTGACTTGGGACTCGGTTCAGTTATAGTACGAAAATAGCAAGCGGAACGAGGCACGCTGGCCCTTTCCAAAGGGAGGTGACTCATCGACAGAAGACCGGGGCGGACTCAACCCCGCCCGCACGCGCCCGACACGGGGCGCGATAACGAAAGGAGGACAAGAAGGTGCACGGATTAGGGACCCATCTCCTGGTGGAGCTCAAGGCGTGCAATACCAAGCTGCTCAACGATCTCAAGAAGGTCGAGGCCATCATGGTAGAGGCCGCTAAGACCGCGAAGGCCACCATCGTCGACGTGCACTTTCACAAATTTTCGCCATTCGGCATCAGCGGGGTCGTCGTCATCGCCGAGTCCCATCTGTCGATTCACACGTGGCCGGAATACGGCTACGCCGCCGTCGATATCTTCACGTGTGGCGATGTGTTAAAACCCGAGGTGGCCGTCGAATTTCTGGTCGACAAGTTTCAGTCCAAACATCCCTCCATCATGGAGGTGCGCCGGGGGATTCTCTCGAAAGGCAACGTCAAACTGCCTCATAAAGTCGTCTCCCCCATCGGAGAAATGCCCGTCGATGACCGAGCCAAAGAGCTACAAATGGTTCCTTGACTTCCTCAATCCTGAGGAAGGCCACATGCATGGCATCCGCACCATGCTCTACTCCACCCAGACCAAGTTCCAGCAGATGGAAATTATGGAGACGGGTAGCTATGGGCGTTGCCTGGTGCTGGACGGCAAGATGCAGTCCAGCGAGGCCGATGAATTCATCTACCACGAAGCGTTGGTCCACCCCACGCTGCTGACCCACCCCGGTCCCAAACGGGTGTTCATTGTCGGCGGCGGGGAAGGCGCCACCCTGCGGGAGATTCTCCGCCATCGTTCGGTGGAACACGTCTTGATGGTCGACATCGATCAGGAAGTGGTGGAACGCTGTAAACAGTACCTCCCGGAGTGGCACCAGGGAGCGTTCGATGACCCCCGCGTCGACCTCAAATTTCTCGATGCTCGAAAATACTTGGAAGAAACCAACGATACCTACGACGTGATTATCATCGACATCTCCGAACCGGTGGAAGAAGGACCAGCCTACCTCCTCTACACCAAGGAGTTCTACCAGATCGTCAACCGGCGGCTGACCCCGCAGGGGATGATCACGCTCCAGGCCGGCTCGACCGCGGTCAACAGCCTCTTCTGCTTCGCGTCGGTGTGCCAGACGCTCAAGACCGCGTTTCCGATCGTCGCGCCCTATGAGACCTCGATCCCGTCGTTCGGTCTTCCCTGGGGATTCGCGGTGGCGTCGAAAGGCATCGACCCGCAGTCGGTCTCGCCCCGCGAGATCGACGAACGGATCGCCAAACGCATCGCCGGAAACCTCCGATATTACCACGGTGAAATTCACCAGGGCCAATTCCTCTTGCCGAAACATTTGCGACAGCGCCTCGCCAGCGAAGAACGCATTATCGAGGATAACCAGCCGCTGTTCACATATCACTAGCCAACACCGGCACGGTGGGTGGTGTGTCGGCACGGTGACTGCGCCAGAGTGGACCCGGTGGCGGTAACCCAAGACCCCGTAACCCGTCGACGCGTTTCATGTGTCGTGCCGCCGCGTCCAACATTGTGATGGATCCTGACGAGCAACTGCGCACCCCGCTGTTCGACGCGATGGTCGGCTTGGCCGAGAGCCGAAAGGTCTCGTTCCACACGCCGGGACACAAGAGCGGCAAGGGGATTTCGACCCGATTTCGCAAATTCGTCGGCCCGAAGATCTTCTCCATCGATCTGACGACGCTCGACGAGGTCGATTCGCTCCACAAACCCCGCGGCGTCATCAAAGAAGCCCAAGAACTCGCGGCCAAGGCCTATGGAGCCGACCGGTCGTACTTTTTGGTGAACGGCACCACCGGCGGGAATCAGGCGATGATCCTCGCCGCGTGCAATCCCGGCGATCAGGTTCTCATCGCCCGCAATGCGCACAAATCCGTGCTGGCCGGCCTGATTCTTTCTGGCGCGCATCCGGTCTTCTACAGCCCCCAGGTCGATGAACGCCTCCAGATCATGCTCAACGTCACCTTTGATGAAACGAAGGCCGCGATCGATGCCTACCCCGAGTGCAAGGTCCTCTTTCTCACGAGCCCCAATTACTACGGGATCTGCGCGGACCTGGAGCGGATCGTCCCTTACGCGCACGAGAAGGGGCTCGTCGTACTGGTGGATGAAGCCCACGGCCCGCACCTAAAATTTCATCCCGAGCTTCCCGCCTCGGCGCTGGAGGCGGGCGCCGATCTGTGCGTGCAAAGCACCCACAAAATCATCGGCGGGATGACCCAGGCGTCGATGCTCCACGCCAAGGCCACCCGGGTGAACCTGACGATGCTGACCAACGTCCTCCGATTCGTCCAGACGACAAGCCCGTCCTACATCCTGATGGCCTCGCTCGACTTAGCGAGGATGCAGATGGCCACCGAGGGGGAGAAGCTGCTGGACAAGGCGATCCGTCTGGCTAAGGAGGCCCGCGCGCGGATCAATAAGATTCCCGGCCTCTTCTGCCTGGGGAGAGAGACGGTCACGGGCACCTTGTTTTCACAGATGGGCGATCTCGACGTCACCAAACTCACGATCACGGTCAAAGACTTGGGTTTATCGGGCTATCAGGTCTCGCAGATCCTGAACACCCGCTACAACATCCAGGTCGAGATGGCCGATCCGTTTCACATCCTGGTGATCGTCAGCATCGGGGATCGGCAGGACGATCTTCGCCGGCTCGTGGAAGCCCTCCGTGAGATCGCCAAAGAGCACGCCTCGCCCGCCGCGCCGTCCGCCCTGGCCTCCGAACCGCTTCCGGTCTTCGCCCACGAGGCGGTGATCACCCCCCGCGAAGCGTTCTTCGCCGATCAAGAATATATCCCCTTGGATCAATCGGTCGGCAAGGTGTCCTCGGAAATCGTGACCGTGTACCCGCCTGGGATCCCAGTGCTGGCACCCGGAGAGATCGTGACGGGCGAGGCGGTCGGGTATCTGAGGCGCATGTTGACCCTGGGGGCGACGGTGGACGGCTTGGACGAAACAAATAGCTGGATCGGTGTCGTCAGACGCTAGGAGTCTGTCTATGAACCTGGGCGCGCCCTGGGCGCGAATGCTATTGAGGTTTGCGTAAGTAATAGAACGGTGGTACTATGAGGCATGCGCCCCCTCGGATCAGCCGCGAGCTTGGAAAAGCGTCGTCGTCGTGCCGTGGAGTTGTCGAAGGCCGGGGAAGGCATTCGGGCGATCGCCCGAC
>JACQCD010000079.1 GCA_016201825.1 Nitrospirota bacterium
CGGGCCTTCTTGCAGACGGCGCCCCACGACGCCGGCTACGAGGGGCTCCGCATCCGCGCACAAGAGGCGATCGTGCGGCTCACCACCGCGAGTCGGTTGCCGGTCGCAGGGGAGCGCCGGAGAGGATGATGCCGTTGGCATGGCAGGAAGGGCGACGCGTGGCGCCGTGGCTCGCGGTGGGGGCGATCCTGCTGGTGGCGGCGGTGACGTACCGAAACGTGACGACGCACGCGTTCGTGCTCGATGATACCCATACCGTGAAATACAATCCCGCGCTTCGGTCGCTGACGCGTGCGCCCCAATGGCTGACCTCTCCATATTCCTCCAGCGGTATGCGGGAGTTTGCGAACTACCGCCCAGTTCTGGTGGCGAGTTACGCGCTCGATCAGGCCCTCTGGGGCGATGGGCCTGCCGGATACCACGCGACCAACCTCGCCATCCACCTCGGCGTGGTCATCCTGGGATTCGTGTTGGCCCGACGCCTTTGGCGCGACGACGCGGCCGCGCTCTGTGCGGCGGGACTGATCGCGCTCCACCCGATCAACGCCGAGGCCGTCAATTACCTCACGGCGCGCTCGTCGTCGTTGATGACCGGGTTTGTCCTTGCGGCCATCTGGGCGTCCGAGCGGGGCGCCGCGGGATCCGAAAGGCTGTGGTCTGTGGCGGCCTACGGATTCGGTCTGGCCGCATTGGGGACCAAGGAGGTCGCGGTTGTCCTCCCCGTCTTGATCATCGCTTGGGACCGCGCTGTCCACGGCGGATCGTGGGCGGTCACGGTCAGACGCTCGGTTCCCTGGTTCTTGCTGGTCGGAGGGTTCCTGGCGGTCAGGACCTGGGTCCTGTGGGGGCACGGGGATTCCGCCATCAGCGGGCCCGGCGTGACTCTGAAACAGAATCTGCTCTTCGCGATCAAAATTTACCTGGCGTCGCTCGGGTATTGGCTGTGGCCGGCGGGGCTGGCGGTGGACCACGCGTGGCCGGTCCTCATCGGAGTCCGAGAAGGGATGTGGCTGGTCGCCGGGGCGGCCGGCGCCGTGGCTGCTACGGCCGCCGTCTTTTGGATGCATCGCCGGATGGGGTGGTGCCTCGTCTGGTTTTGGGCGGCCATTGCTCCGGCAGGCGCCCTGGCGTTCATCAGCCGCCTGACGCTCTATCAGGAGAGTCGGGGATACTTATCAGGGATCGCGCTGGCTTGGCTGATGGGCGGAGTCCTGGCAGCCTCGGGGCGGCGATGGTTGGCGAGCCGCGGTGGAGGATGGCGCGTGGAGGCGGCTCGCGCGGTGGCGGTGATCGCCGTGCTCGTCGGCACCGCCTCGGCCGTCCGCGCCGATACCGCCCGCACGGAGGTCTGGACCAACACGGTGACGCTGTGGGACGATGTCCTGAGCAAGTATCCAGAGAGCATCATGGCGCACAACGCGAAGGGCTTGCAGTCGCTGGAAGCGGGGCAACTCGATGCCGCCCGCGATTGGTTCGAGGGGGCGCTGAGGTTGGCGCCGGGATTTTCGGAAGCCCATAAGAACATCGGCGTGGTGTTCTCCCAGCTCGGCGACTGGGATCGGGCGGCCGCGGCGTTCGAGTTCGCGTTGAAGATCAACCCTCACTATGCGGAGGCGCGCATCGACCTGGGCAAGGTCTACGAGCACGTCGGCCGACCGGATCTCGCGCTCGATGCCTATGACCGTCTCTTGCGAGACGATCCCGGGGAACCGGCCGCGTGGGAGCGCACGGCGGCCTTGTTTGAGCAACGCGGGGATCTGGATGGCGCGGCGGCGCGATACCGGCGAGTCTTGGAGATCAATCCTGATGACCGCGAAGCGCGGATGTCGCTGGGGACGGTCTTGCTGGGCGCAGGGCGATGGGCGGAAGCGCGCGGCGTCTTCGAGGCCGTCCTGGGTGACGAGCCCGAGTCCTACGCCGCGCGGTTCAACCTTGGGGCCGCGCTCGACGGCCTGGGCGCCTGGAACGAGGCCATCGACGCCTATCAACGGGCGGCCGCGCTTCGGCCGAGCGACCCCGATCCATACTTCCGCATGGGGGTGATCTGGTCGAAGCAAGGCCGGTTGGCGGACGCGGTGGCAGGTTACCAACGCGCGCTGGATCGGGACCGCCGACATTTTTCCAGCCACATGAATATGGCCGTGGCGTTGGAACGGCTGGGCCGCGTCCAGCCTGCGATGGATCATTATCGTGATTTTCTCGAAACGGTCCCGCCCGACTCCCAATATCTGTCGTGGCGGACCCAAGCACAGCGTGCGTTGGTCCTGCTTGCCCAACGCGAGGCTCGGGGTGGAGCGCCGGGTACTCGTCGATGATGGGGAACGTTCCACAGTGAACGTGCAAGAGGTCAGGACGCAGATTCCGGTCCTCCCTTCGAATCTCGTGGGGAGGTTCCCGTGGGTTGTCCTCGCTCTGATCGTGGTGATCACCGTGGTAACATACCAGGGTGTTATCAGGAATGGTTTTGTGTTGGATGATTTTCAGACGGTAATCTCGAACCCCTCCATCCGTTCGTTCGGGCAGGTGGGACGGTGGTTTCTGTCTCCGGATGCGGTGACAGGTCGAACGGAGATTCGCGGCTATCGGCCGGTGCTGATGGCAAGCTACGCCGCTGATTACGCCGTGTGGGGAGACGTGCCGTCCGGGTATCACGCGACGAACCTCCTGCTCCATTGCGGCGTGATCGTCTTGGCGTTTCTCCTGTCGAGGCGGCTCTGGGGTGACCCCTGGATCGCGGCGGCGGCATCGGTATGGGTCGCGCTTCACCCGCTGAACTCCGAGGCGGTCAATTATGTGACGGCTCGTTCGTCCTTGCTGGCGGCGTTCTTCGTCCTGGCGACGGTGTGGGCGTACGACGTGTTCCTTCGGCAGTCCGAACCGGGCGCGCGCACCGGACCGTGGCGAGGTCGGTTGTCGTGGGCGGCTGTGCTGATCTTAGGCGCGTCGGCGCTGGGGACGAAGGAAGCCGCCGCGGTTCTCCCTCTGCTCATCATGATATGGGACCGCGCGCGGCAGGCCTGTCCCACCTCGTTCCGGCTCACCCTCGTCCGATCGCTTCCATTTTGGGGGCTGGTTGGCGGGTATAGCGCTCTACGCGCCGTCGTCTTACACGGAGGGCTTGGCGCACCGGTCATCCATCCGTCGATGGGGCAGGCGGTCTTCTTCGCGGCCAAGATTGTTCTTTCGTCGCTGGGGTTTTGGTTGTGGCCCCTTGGCCTCGCCGTGGATCATGCGTGGCCTTCGGTGATCGGTGTGGGAGAGGGCCTGTTGCTGGCGGTGGCATCGGTGGGGGCGGCAATCGGGACGCGGATCATGTTTCGGATCGATCGCCGCATGGGGTGGTGTCTGGCATGGTTCTGGGTGACCCTGCTTCCGCTAACCCTCCTTCCGATGGTGTCGAGGCTGACGCTCTATCAGGACAACCGAGTGTACCTGGGAGGAATAGGGCTTGCCTGGATCGCCGGGCGCCTGCTGGTCGCTGGGTTCCAGATCCTGCGCCCCCCTCGACTCGCCACGTTCGGCATGGTCTCGTTGATGACGGCGCTGGTTGCGGCCGGCATCTGGGCCGACGTCGCACGCACTGCAACCTGGGTTGATTCCGAGCGCGTCTGGGAGGATGTGTTGCGGAAATATCCCGACAGCGTGTTGGGTTATCACGCGCGCGGCATCAGACTCTCGGAGGCGGGACGACTGGCTGACGCGAGACAGGCGTTCCAACGATCGGTCGAACTCGCGCCCTGGTCGGCGCCGAGCCACGATTACCTTGGGGCGGTCTATGGTCAACTCGGGGACCTGCAGCGGGCCCTGGGCGAGTTCGAGACGGCTACCCGACTCAATCCCGGCTACACTCCGGCGCGCCTCAACCTAGGAAAAGCGTATGAGCAACTGGGCCGTCCGGATTTAGCGTTTGAGACGTACGAGCGCGTGCTGCGAGAGAGTCCCCGTGAAGCCAACGCGCTGGGTCGGACGGGAGTCCTGTTGGAACAGCAGGGACGGTTGGCGGACGCGGCGGAACGCTATCGCCGAGTCCTCGCCATCGACCGGGATGATGAGGACACGCGGATGGCGCTCGGTGCGGTATTGTTGCGGCTTGAACGCTGGGACGAGGCCCGCTCCACCTTTCAAACGCTCCTCGGAATGACCCCGGGTTCCTACGCGGCGCGCTTCAATCTCGGCGTGGCGCTTGATGGGATGGGACACGATGAGGAAGCCGTCGAGGCGTATCAAATCGCATCGAGGCTTCAGACCACCGACCCTGACTCGTGTTTCCGTATCGCCGTCGTTCGTTCGAAACAAGAGAGATGGAACGATGCCGCGATGTGGTACGGGCGTGCGCTCGAACGCGATCCTGCTCATTTCCTCAGTCATATCAATCTCGCGCGGGTGGCCGAACGGCTTGGAGACCTCGATGGGGCGTTGAAGCACTATCGCGCCTTTTTGGCCACGGCGCCTTCAGCCTCTGCCTACGAGAAATCTCGCGCACAAGCCTTGGACGCTGTTGCGCGGCTCGGTCCGGCCAGGTCTTTTGCAAAGAAGGGGCGGAGGTGATGGCGTTGGCAGAGGACGGCTGTCCATGCGGTTGACCACGCTGATGCGCCGACAGTGGGGATTCCCGCGATGGATGGTTCTGGCCGTCATGGGGGGCTTGCCGCTGATCGCGGCGGTCTACGCCAATAGCCTCCACGGCGCGTTTCAGTACGACGATCGGCATACGATCGTCGAGAACCAGCTTCTCCAGTCGATGAATGTTCGAGAGACGATCGGACCCGCGTGGTGGGGTCGTCAGGCGCCGGCCATCGACGGCGGACATTACCGGCCGTTCACGTTCGCGACGTACGCCTGGAACTTTGCCGTGGGAGGACTCGATCCGTTCGGGTACCACGTGGTCAACGTGGTCCTCCACTGGGCGGCGACCGCCGCGCTCATGGCGTTGATGTGGATCGTGCTGCCGCATCCGGTTCCCGTGATCATCGGGGGGGCGGTGTTCGCCGTCAACCCGGCCAACAGCGAGGCGGTCAATTACATCGCCGCGCGGCCATCCGTTCTTGCCTCGGGATGGTTCGCGCTGGCGATCGCCGGCTTTGCGCTCTTTCGACGGTTCCAAGCCGAGCGACGGGTCGGGGCGGCGCTCGCTGCGGCCGGTCTCGCGGTGCTGGGCCTGCTGCTCGGCCTGTCGAGCAAGGAAATCGCCGTCACGATCCCTCTCCTCTGGGTGTGCTACGACGTCGGATGGTCCCGCAAAGCCGGTCCGTGGAGGATTCTGCAACCGTATGCGGCGGGTCTCATCCTCCTCATCGGGTATCTTGCGTGGACCGGTTACGACGCCGCGATCTGGGCCGTGTTTACGGGGCCGCAACAGCCGGGGATGCGGAGTCTCGGCGCCAACGTGTGGACCCAAATCAGCCTGTTGCCGGCGTATCTCGCACTCTTCATCTGGCCGTTCAACTTGAGCGTCTTCTACGATGTCGCGGGCGTTGCGTCCCCCTGGCACGTTTCCGTCTTGGTCGGGGCGGCACTCGGGGTAGTCATGGTCGGGTTTGGTTTCCGCTGGCTGACCCAAGAGGAGAACCCAGCGTCGGCGTCACGCGACCGCGAGCGCCGAGCGGCGGGATTCTTTCTCCTGTGGTTTCTGGCGGCCCTGCTCCCCACGATCCTGTACCCGTTGCACGCGGTATTTCAGGAGCACCGCGTGTATCTCCCGGGCATGGGGCTGGCAGCGCTCGCCGGAATCGGCGTGTGGCGCGGGGTGAGCGCGGCGGCCGAAGGATCGCTCGTCCGGCGCGCGGCGCTGATCGGAGTGGTCCTTGTGCTGGGGGTGTTCGCCGCGGCCACGGTCGTGAGGAACGGCGTGTGGAGCGACGAGGTCGCTCTCTGGTCCGACGCGGCGGTCAAGGCGCCGAACAACGCGATTCCCCGGATCAATCTCGGCTCAGGATATGCGCATCGCGGCGACGCCGAACGGGCGATCGCGGCGTACGTTGTACTACGGTCGTGGAGAGTATGCCCCGGCGCGCCAGGCGTTGGAAGCGGCGGTGGCGCTGGATTCGCAAGACATGGCGGCCCTCGTCACGCTGGGGCTGGTGTACGACGCCCTCGGCGAGCCCGGACCGGCCGACGCGGTGTTCGCGAGGGCCGTTCGCGCCGTGGATGACCATCCCGAGCAGACATCGGCTCGTCTGGCCGTCGCCGACGCGCTCGCGAAGAGCCCGCGGTGGCGGTCGGCCGAGGCGCATTACCGGCGCCTGCTCGCGGGCCCTCCCCCGCCGCATGCCCTGCTGGCCGCCAAAGCCCACCTGGGCCTCGGATTTCTCGTGGAGCGGGCGGGCGATGCGGGTGCTGCGTTTGCTTCCTACCAGGAAGCGATCCGCCTCGATCCCGGTCTGATGGACGCGCGGTTCAACGCGGCCAATCTCCTCCTTCGCGGGGGCCGTTCGGCCGAGGCGACGGCCGCGTACGAGAGGATTCTGAAGGATGATCCCAGATTTTTCCTGGCGCGATTCAACCTGGGGCGTCTCTACGAGCAAGCCGGGCGCTCGGACGACGCGCGGGCGCAGTACCGAGCGTTCCTGGATCTCGCGCCTCCTTCACCCGCCTACGCCGCGGCCCGGGCTCACGCCGCCGCGACGTTGGGTGCCGGTGCGGAAGGGCCTCGACCGTGACCGGGTCTTCGGCAGAGGGAAAGAGCGCGAGATCGCAAACACGTCTCGAACCGAGTGACCGCATGGCTGGCCGTCCGGCCGATCTTCCGCTCGCGTCCGTCATCGTCTTGAACTGGAATGGGGAGGCGTTGCTGGCCGAGTGCGTGGATTCCCTGTTGGCCCAAACCTATCCTCGTCTCGAAGTGATCGTGGTTGACAACGCGTCCTCGGATCGATCGGTGGCGGTGCTTGGCAACCGGTATGGGGAGAAGATCCGGCTGATCGTCAACGACGCCAACCTGGGTTTTGCGGCCGGCAACAACGTCGGGATCGCGGCGTCCAAGGGCGCGTACGTGCTGCTGATCAACAACGACGCGGTGGCGGACGCCCGGTGGGTCGCGGCGCTGGTGCGGGAAGCCGAAGCGGATCACCGCGTCGGGATGTGCGCGTCGAAGATTCTGACCTATGACGATCCCGACCGGATCGACAGCGTCGGCCTCCTGCTGTCCCGCGACGGGCTCGGCCGTGGGCGTGGACGGCTGCAGCGGGACGCCGGGCGCTTCAACCGGCCGGACGACGCGCTCGTGCCGAGCGGGTGCGCCGCCCTGTATCGCCGCGCCATGCTCGACCAGATCGGCCTGTTCGACGAGGCGTTTTTTATGTATTGTGAAGATCTTGATCTCGGCCTGCGGGGCCGACTTGCGGGATGGCGGTGCCGATTCGCGCCGGACGCGGTGGTTCGCCACCGCTACTCGGCGTCGGCCGGCCGCTATTCGTTGCGCAAGGTCTTTTTGGTCGAGCGAAACCGAGTGTGGGTGATGGCCAAATCCTTTCCCGTGTCCGCGCTGGCGCTGTCGCCGATCTGGACGATCGGGCGGTTGGCGTGGCAGGCGTACGCGGGTTGGCAAGGCCAAGGCGGGACGGGACGGGCGCTCGAGGGGGGCTCGGCGTGGGCGTTGGCGATGACGGTGGGGCGGGCCTGGCTCGCGGCGGCGCGCGGCCTTCCCGCGATGCTGCGAAAACGACGTCCTGACCACGTGTCGCTCGCGGACTTTCGGAGATGGCTTCGCGACCATGGCGTGTCGGTGCGAGAGGTTGCGTTTACCGAATAGACAGGGGGTATAATCTCGTCGGATGTATCGCGGTCGAACGATAGGAGTGGTGATCCCGGCGTATAACGTCGAGCGGTCGATTCGTAAAGTGGTCGACGGTATCCCCGACTGGGTGGATCGGATCATCGTCGTGGACGACGCTTCGCGCGACGGCACGCTCGCTGAGGTCCGGCGTATTGTCTCGAACCGCCTGATCGCCCTCCACCACGACGTGAATCAAGGCGTCGGCGGGGCGACGCTGACCGGCTTCCGTCGCGCGCTCGACGAGGGCGTGAAGATTACGGTGAAGATGGACGGGGACGGCCAGATGGACCCGGCGTATCTCAATGTCCTGCTCGACGCGGTCACGATTCAGGGCTACGACTACGCCAAGGGCAACCGGTTCCTCCATTCGGCGGAGCTGTCCACCATGCCGCGGCATCGGTTGTTCGGGAACTTCGTGCTGACCTTTCTGACCAAGCTCACCTCGGGTTATTGGAATGTCTTCGACCCGCAGAACGGCTACGTGGCCATCCGGCGGGACGCCTTGGCGCAAGTAGATTTTTCCCGCATCGCGAAGCGCTACTTCTTCGAGAACGACATCCTGATCCACCTCAACATTCTGGGTTTCCGCGTCAAAGACGTGGCCATTCCTGCGGTGTATGGCGACGAGCGATCGAGCATGAAAATGTCCCGCATCCTGGGCTCGTTTCCGGTCTACCTCTTCCGTCGCTACTGGTACCGGATCTACCAAAAGTACGTCCTGCGCGACTTTTCTCCGGTCGCGTTATTTCTTTTTCTGGGGCTGCCGTTCTTTTTCTGGGGACTCGGTTTCGGGTTCTACACCTGGTGGCGATCGTGGGCGTTCGGTCAGATCGCCACCACGGGGACGGTGATGTTGAGCGTGTTGCCGTTCTTGATCGGCTTTGAGTTGATCTTGCAGGCGGTGATACTCGATATTCAGAGCACGCCGAAGTAATGGTGACGAGGCCGATGCCGATGCGGACGGGAATAACCCGGGGGGAATAAGTGTTTGAGAAAAGCTGTCATTCTTATACTTGTCGTCTTCAGCCGCAGTGACGCTGTTGTAACCGGTTGTCCCGAAGCGAAGGTTGTCATGCGAGGGTGCGGTGAATAGAGAAGATCTCGACCGATTTAAGAACATTACGTTCGAAGGGTTTAAAGCGTTGGCCCAAGATGATTCACTCACTCCCTATGAAAAAATCGGGTTTCCTAACTCGTATCGACAGGACAAAGAGGAGATAATTTTCAGAGACATCACCAATAAACTGGGGAATCTCAATAAACGGAACAAGGTAGTGTTTGACATCGGTTCCGGCTGTAGCGGGTTGCCGTTGATGCTGATTGAATTGTGCAGGAAGAAGGGACATACGCTTGTCCTGATTGACTCGGCGGACATGCTCCGCCACCTGCCGGATGCGTCTCATATCGTCAAGGTTCCATGCCGCTATCCCGAATGCGAATCCCTGATCGCCGACTATGCTAAACGGGTGGATGCCATCCTCACGTATAGCGTGCTTCATTACGTATTTGCCGAGTCCAACCTCTTTAACTTTCTCGACACGTCGCTCGGATTATTGGCTGATCAAGGTCAGATGTTGATCGGCGATATTCCGAACATCTCGAAGCGAAAGCGGTTCTTCAACTCGCTGGCCGGAGTCCGATTTCATCAGGAGTTCACCGGAACCCGTGAATCCCCGCCCGTCACCTTTAACAATATCGAGACCCGGCAGATCGATGACGCCGTGCTCTTCTCGGTGCTGCTGCGGTGTCGAAGTTCAGGGTTTGATGCCTACCTGTTGCCGCAACCAGACGACCTTCCGATGGCCAATCGTCGAGAAGACCTGCTTATTGTGCGACCATGAGACGCCATGGAAAACGGTAAGAAGCTTATCATCGTCGGCGACACGGCCTTCGCCGAGGTCGCGTTCGAGTACTTCACGCACGACTCGCCGTACACGGTGGTGGCATTTTCCGTCGAGCGCGACTATCTGAAGAAAACCGAACTCCTCGGCCTTCCCGTGGTGCCGTTCGAAACGCTAGAACAGCGGTTCGCGCCGAGCGAGCACGCATTCTTCGTGGCGAGCGTATACACCCAGTTGAATCGGCTCCGCACGCGACTCTATCGCGCGGTCAAGGTCAAGGGCTTCGCGCCAGCCTCCTATATCAGTTCGCGCGCGTTCGTCTGGCGAAATTGCCAAATCGGAGAACACTGTTTTATCTTCGAGCACAACGTGGTGCAGCCGTTCGTCCGGATCGGTGACAACGTGGTAATCTGGAGCGGCAACCACATCGGGCACCACTCGGTGATCAACAGCCACAGCTTTATTTCGTCGCACGTGGTCATCTCCGGGTTTGTGGAGGTTGGGGAGAGCTGCTTCCTCGGGGTGAACGCGACCATCACGAACAACGTGACGATCGGCCCCGACTGTCTCATCGGTGCGGGGGGGGTGGTTGTTAAGAACATTGATGCGGACCGGATCGTCAAAGGGACGCCCAGCGAGATCTCGGAAGATCGAAGCGCGAAGCGATTTTTTAAGGTGAAAGAGTAAGAATGAGATGGAGGAAGCTGGGGCACGTCTACGTGCCCGGTGGCGAGGACTGGTGGGCACGAAGCTACGCCCTGCTTCCCACTGTCGAGGTCCGGTCGGATCGGGTGCTTCGAATCTATTTCGCCTCTTTGGACGACCAGCAATATGGGCGAATAGGATGGGTGGACGTCGAGAGCGCGGACCCGCGCCGGATCGTAGGGATCGCTCGGATGCCGGTTCTCGATCTGGGGGAACTCGGGGGGTTCGACGATTCGGGCGTCAATCCGTCCTGTCTGATTACCGTGGACGGCCGACGGCATCTCTACTACATCGGCTGGCAGCGGTGTGCGCGGGTTCCCTACATGCTCTTCACCGGGCTCGCACTCGGCCAGCCGGACGGAGAGAGTTTCGATCGGCTCGCGCGGACTCCGGTGCTGGACCGCACGCCCCAGGAACCATTCTCACGCTCGGCGCCCATTGTCCTCGTCGAGGGCACAACGATGAAGATGTGGTACTGGTCGTGTGTGAAGTGGACCGTTCGTGACGGTCGCGTGCACTATAACAACGTTATCCGATACGCCACATCTTTGGACGGCGTGAACTGGATAGCATACCCTCAGACCTGCGTAGAGCCGGACTTCATCGATGAGTATTCCGTGGGTCGGCCGTGCGTGATGCGAGATGGCGGCTTGTATCGAATGTGGTATTCGGTACGCTCGTTTTCGGCTCGCTATCGAATCGGGTATGCCGAGTCGGCCGACGGGATGCACTGGGTGAGAAAGGACGGTGATGCCGGCATCGAGCGATCGGATCACGGCTGGGATTCAGAAATGATCTGCTATCCGTTTGTTATGGACGCGGCGGGTCGCCGCTACCTGTTCTACAACGGAAATCACCACGGCAAGACCGGATTCGGGTGTGCCGTGCTCGATGGATGATGTCGACACTCCGCATCGTTCGGTATGAGCCATCACTGCGGGAGGGCTGGGACACGTTCATCACCCGCAGCAAGAACGGAACGTTTCTCTTCTTTCGCGGGTACATGGATTATCACAGTGATCGATTCCAGGATCATTCTCTCATGGTATGGAATCAACCAGGCCATCTGGTGGCGGTATTGCCGGCCAACCGGGCGGGAGATCGTCTTATCAGTCACGGTGGATTGACCTACGGCGGGTTCGTCGTCGACGACACGATGAAAACCCCTGAGATGCTCGCGATCTTCGATGGAGCCTTGCAGTACCTCTGCGAGCAGGGTATTCGGTCGGTTGTCTACAAGACCGTGCCGTATATCTATCACCGCTGCCCGGCAGAAGAGGATCGGTATGCCCTGTTCTTGAGTCAGGCCGCGCTCATACGACGGGACGTGCTTTCGGTCGTCGATCGAGCGCGCCCCGTGCCGCTGCAGGAACGAAGACGCCGCGGGGTGCATAAGGCGGAGCGAAACGGACTCTCGGTTGGACGCACCCACGCGTTCGAGGCGTTTTGGCCGTTGCTCGATTGCACGCTGACGGAACGACACGGGACAGCACCGGTCCACACCCTCGAAGAAATCACACGGCTCAGTGAGCAATTTCCTGAGCACATCCACTTGGTCGGCTGCTTTCAGGGCGGGGCGATGCTGGCTGGCGTCGTGCTCTATCAGAGCGAACGCGTGTCGCACGCGCAGTATATCGCGGCCAATGAGCACGGCAGGGCGCTCGGCGCGCTTGACCTGTTGTTTCATCGCCTGCTTACGGATGAAAAGGACGGACGCCAGTTCTTCGATTTTGGGATTTCGAACGAGCAGAACGGGCGCTACCTCAACCGGGGGCTGATCGAACAGAAGGAGGGGTTTGGGGCTCGGGCTGTGGCGCATGATCACTATGAGATCGATATCTCGGCGTGGGAATCCGGCAGGTTGATCGGAGCGTCGGAATGAAACGGGTTTCGGTCATCATCCCGGTCTACTACAACGAAGGATCGCTTCCACTCCTATTCGCCGAACTGCAAAAAGTTGAAGACCGATTGCTGGCGCAACAGCTTGGGCTGGAGTTGATTTTTGTCGACGATGGTTCGGGGGATGCATCGCTTGCCGAGTTGCTAAAAATCAAGCAGAAGCGCACCGAGACCAAGGTGGTTAAACTCACTCGGAATTTCGGAGCGGTACACGCCTCCAAGACAGGATTCCGGTTCGTCACGGGCGATTGCTTCACAATTTTGGCGGCCGACCTGCAGGATCCCCCGGAACTGATCCTGACTATGGTCGAAAAGTGGTTAGCCGGGTCAAAGTACGTCATCTGCGCAAGAAAAGAACGGCACGATCCATGGCTGTCCAAAGTCTTCGCGGCGATTTATTACCGCCTGATTCGCTTCTTCGTGGTTGAGGATTATCCACAACGGGGTTATGACGTGGCCTTGATGGATCGCTCGCTGCTGCCGTACCTCCAGAATTCGGGAAAGAACATCAACACGCCGCTATACGCCTACTGGTTGGGTTTCAAACCGACGATCATCGAATATACGCGTCAGAAACGGGTGTACGGGAAATCGCGGTGGACGTTTTTCAAGCGGATTAAATTCTTCATGGATTCAATGGTGGGATTTTCGATTGTGCCGATTCGCCTCATGGAGGCTATCGGGATTTTCGTCTCGTTGGCAAGTTTTGGCTACGGGTGTTCTGTGGTCATCAACGCGTTCTTGGGCAATACCGATGTCAGGGGTTTCGCCACGATCGTCGCGCTGATGACCTTTCTACTGGGCCTCATCATCGTCATGCTCGGGGTGATCGGCGAGTATCTCTGGCGCATCTTCGACGAAACCAATCGGCGACCGGAGACTGTGATTGATGAGATTCTTTGAGCACGAGTTCATGCGCTTTGTCTTGGCAGGCGCTGGCATCACTGTGTCTGGATATCTCCTCTACGTCGCGTTACTGCAGATGATGGCGTACCTGTTGGCCTATACAATCTCCTTTGTCCTCAGCCTCGTGCTGTCCTATTTTCTCACGAGCCGCTTTGTGTTCCGGCGCCCGCTCCATTGGTCGACGGCGGTCCAGTTTCCTTTCGTGTATATCGCCCAGTATGTGGTTGGGATGGGCTTGATGTACGGACTAGTCGATGGACTTGGAGTGAGCCAATTCATTGCACCGGTGGTTGTGGTGGCGCTGACGGTGCCCCTGACGTTCATGCTCAGCCGTCTGGTCATCAAACAGCTACCGCTCTTCACTGCCTGAACGTCAACGTGGGGTTCCCTTGAGTATCCATAATTGCCGGTTAATCACGCTGCCCAAGATCAGCAACCCGCGAGGCAACCTGACGGCAATCGAGGGTGGCCGACACGTGCCGTTTGAGATCAAGCGGGTCTACTACCTCTACGACGTACCGGGTGGCGAAGAGCGCGGAGGGCACGGTCATCGCGAATTACAGCAGCTGATCATCGCGATGTCGGGAAGCTTCGACGTGGTAGTGGACGACGGATTTGAAGCCCGGCGGTACCACCTCAATCGTTCCTACTACGGTCTCTATATTTGTCCGATGATGTGGCGCTCAATCGATAATTTTTCGTCAGGTTCGGTCTGTATGGTGCTCGCATCGGAGGTGTACGACGAGGCGGACTACTATCGGAATTATCAGGACTTCCTCGCGGCGGCCCGAAACGGTCAGAAGCGGTAATCGATGGGTGTTCCTTTCCTAGATCTTCAGGAGGAGTATCAGGAGTTGCGCGGGGACCTAGATACAGCCGCGCGGCGGGTTCTGCAGTCAGGGTGGTATATCCTGGGACCGGAACTCGAGGCGTTTGAAACCGAATTCGCCGGGTACTGCGGAGTCAAACACTGCGTCGGTGTTGCAAACGGTCTGGATGCCCTCCACCTTATTCTCCGGAGTTACGGGATCGGGCCCGGGGACGAAGTCATCGTTCCCGCGCATACGTTTATCGCAACGTGGTTGTCGGTCACTCATGCTGGCGCGACACCGGTACCCGTTGAGCCCGACGAGAGGACGTACAATATCGATCCCAACCGGGTCGAAGCGGCGATCACGTCTCGGACCAAAGCAATCATTGCTGTTCACCTCTACGGCCAACCGGCTGACATGTCCCCGATCCTCGCAATTGGCCGACGATTGGGGATCAAAGTCATTGAGGACGCTGCCCAGGCCCACGGGGCGCGTTACCAGGGCCGCCGAACCGGGTCACTTGCGGACGCTGCGGCATTCAGCTTCTACCCCACCAAGAACCTTGGCGCATTCGGAGACGGGGGGGCGGTCACCACGAACGACGACGACTGCGCGAAGATCTTGCGCAAGCTTAGAAACTATGGGTCCTGCGAGAAGTATGTACACGACATCGTGGGGTTCAATTCGCGATTGGACGAGTTGCAAGCGGCATTCCTTCGCGTCAAGCTCAAAAAGCTGGACGCATGGAACGTGCGACGCACGCAAGTTGCCGAAGTGTATCTGCGGTCGTTAGAGGGGAAACTGGCCGACCTCGTGCTCCCGAGCTGGCCCCTCTCCGTGAATCCCGTCTGGCACCTCTTTGTGGTCCGTCACCCGCGGCGAGACAGCCTCCAGCAGCGGCTGAGGGCACGAGGCGTCGAGACGCTCATCCACTATCCCCTCTCCCCCCACCGACAGGCCCAGTATTCGACGATCATTCAGGGACCGTTCCCTCTCACCGAACGGATCCAGCGGGAAGTCCTGAGCCTGCCGATGAGTCCCTCGATGAGCGAGTCGAATGTCGCTCAGGTCGTTGACGCGCTGTTAGGGTGACGGCGTAGTGTGTCTCCGCCGCTTGGCTCGCCGGCTGCCAAGCATGTCGGCGGCTAGGAACGCAACCACCACGGCCACGGCGCCAAGGGCGAGACGGATACCAAGGCGAACCGATTTCGGTGCGAAGCGAAACGTCACGCGGTGCGGTCCCGGCGACAGGGACGTACCCATCAGAATGGCGTTGACCCCGAAGATCTGAGCAGGGGCTTCATCCACCGTCACCTCCCATCCCGGGAACTCCTGCTCGCTCACGACGAGAATCCCCGGTTTAACGAGAGATACCTCGATATCGATCTGGTCGGTGTTGGGTCGTGAGACGGAGAGGGGCGCGTCGACGCGTAGGATGGTTGGGTCCGGCTCGGGGAGCCGGACCCCCGGCGTGGGTTGGACGACAACTGTTCGCAGGGGATCGAACTCTGGCGCCAACATCGTCGCGATGGCGTCCGTCTGGCGCGCGGCCGTGACATAATCGTAGGCGACGAAGGCTCGCGGTAGATAGGACTTGGTTTCGTAGACCGTCAGGTCCGATCGGTGCTTCATCTCGTAGCGTGAGGCCTGCTCATCTGGTAGTCTGGAATCAGCGGGGACGACGAGGTATTTCACGTTGAGCATCGGCAGGAGCTTTGACGTATAGCCCATTGGCTCCACGTAGTTTTGGTTTCGCTCGGCTAACACGCGTCCACCGGTTGCCTTGGTTTCCATCGCGGAGGCGAGCGCGAGGTAGCTAGCGGGGTACATTGTGGCATAGCCGCCGAAGACCGGAATGTGATAGGGCAGAAAGGAGTTGTACCGAAACCCGATCTGAAATGTCCGGTAGACTTCCGGGTCCTGCATCAAATACTGAAGGCCGGGAGTCACCGGGTAGATCATCTCTCGGTCCACCCGGGTGTTCCACTTCAAGCCAAACGGGACCAGATCGACAATCAGCAGCGCCACGAGAATCGCTCCCAGCGTCGACACCCGGATCCGCTCCACGGCCAACAGCAGGAACGACCCGGCAACCAGCGCGAGCAACGAAAGGGGCCAGAAGAAGTCTCCGTTCTGCAGCCGGAAATGCTTGGCCAACGAAACGTTGCCGATCGGCGGGCGTCCCGCGAGGACCGCGGGGGCAACGGCTAGCGCGACCACGGCCGCGACCACTCCCGCGGCAATGGTCACGCCGATCGTCATCGCCTGGCGTCGAGTCGGTGGCTGTCGTTGAAGCCCGTGGAGCGACGCGGCGGCGAGATACGCGAACGCCGGGGGCAGTAGGATAATGGTCCGCGTGGGCTGCATTCCGTTGAATCCAGGCACGAACCGATAGAGGAGGTAATACAAGCCCGGGGGTTTCATTGCAACGAGTAGGGCTCCGGCCGCGATGAGGCCCCAGAAGATGACCATCTTGCGGTGAGCAACCGTTGTCCGGTAGGCCAGGGCCACGAGTGGGACAGTGACCGCCCCCATGTAGACGGCCAGCTCGGCGTAGTTTTGAAACACCAAGCGGCTGCTGTCTCTGGCGAAGTAGACCCCCGACGGTTGATACCCGAAGAAGTTAGGGAAGACGAACGTGGTGAACATCTCCGGATGGAACGTCGCCGTGTGGGAGGTGACCCACTCGAAGGACCGGATCGTGCGCTGAGTGAGCCCCACGTAGTCCCCAAAGTACAAGAGGGTCGGGGCACCGATCAACACGCCGATCGCGACTGGGATGGCATACGCGATCAACGGCCGGACGCGGTGCCCAAACGACGCGGTGGTGTTCCACCCTTCGATCGTGCGCGCTGCGGCGTAGAGGCCGATCAGGGGGATGAGAAAAAACACCCATTGGATCGAGCCCCCTAGGAAGAGACTTCCCAGCGTGAGTCCATTGAGTAGGATCCAGCGCCACCGTGGGGAGTTTAAGCTCTTCTCGAACAGATAGAGGGCGATCGCGGTGCCCGCGTATGCAAAGTCCGGTTGGGCGTACTCGAGCATCACCATCAAGTGGCCGTTGAATGTGAAGATCATGCTTCCAAGGAGCGAGGCCGTCCGCGTCATTCCGCGCTCGATGAAGAACAGGTAAGAGAACGCCGCGATCGCACTCAGATTGACCAAGAGCGCAACAGAGTGCGCCGTTTCCGGGGCCAGGAGGTAGAGAAGGGGGCCGTAGAGCGGGTTGAAGGCGTAGTTGCTGATCGCGAACATCGCCGTGGGGAGTCCGAGGAAGAGGTAGGGATTCCATAATGGGATGTGTCCGGCCTTGAGGTTGTCGGAGAGGAAGTGCAGGAGGGGATATAAACCCTCCGCGACGTCGCTGATCACGATGTTGTTGAGGGGCGACGAGGGTGGGAAGAGACCGCTCCAGGGTCGCCAATAGTGCAGATAATCCATTGGGAGGAAGAACTTTCCGTTAAACAGAAAGTCGAAGCCGAAGGCCAAGAGCGTTGCCACAATTACCGCCCACGGAAGCCACCAAAGGTTGAGCTGGAGGAATGGTCCTTTGCGGTTGCTCTGGACCGTGGGGTTGGAGGGTCTATCTTGGCGATCTCTCATGGAATTCGTTTGACGCCAAAAACCATCATCGGCCTGGGGTCTCCGGTTTCCAAGCAGTCGGGGTCGTTCTGCAAAGTTGCGGAGAGACTACCTGAAACGGTCTCCGACTTCCAGTGAACCACGCAGGCGGTCCCGTTTCCCGGTCCCGGATCTGGCTCGGGCTCAATCCGCGGAACTCGGTTATGTTGCTGGACTCTTCCGTATCGTGAAAAGGGCAGGATGTGAAGGATTCCAAGGGCTCGACGATATTGCGGAGTTAAGTTCTGCTCGTGAAGAAACCGGTCTTAGTCCTCAGCGATCTTGTGTTTAGTTCGGCGCGTGATCTGGGGGAAAAGTTTTGCGATGGCGTTGCGTGCCGTGCCATCCAGCTTCAAAATCAAGCCTCGAAAAAACTCCTCCGGACGACCTGCAAACGTGGTGACGTGAGAATAGTCCTTCCCCACCGGCGGAAGGCGCGAGAAGTAATAGTTCGAGCAACAAAACCGGGGCTGATTTGAAATAACCTTGCTGACGGAGTGCCAACTGGTCGGGGTGGTTTCCATGACGACCAATCGATTGAATTGTGAAATCACGGTCTGGGCGACTGAGACATCCGGGTTCCAGAGCTCCAGATTCCCTCCGTTTCCCAAGACCCAGTTCGGCGATACATAATAGAGCAGATTCAGGACCCGGTATCTGGCACCCATCCCGTCGTGGGAGTTGTCGAGGTGGGGGTTCAAAAAGTCGTCCCTTCCCATGATTGAAATGCCGGATGCGTAAAGAGTCGGGTCGGGCTCAAGCTCTTTCAATTGCGTGACATCGGCAATCGCCGTCACAACCTCGGGATGCTGAAACGCAAAGAGGTATTCGCCCACACAAGGATCGTAGCGCTTAATTTCGACGCCTACTCGCTTGTGTTCACGGATGGTTGATCGGAGCATCAGCTCATTGGGGTCAGGAAATTTCTCCGCCAGAGCAAGGACCTCGGCCTCAGGAAGGAGGCCATCCAAGATGAAGTGTCTAGTGGGGGTGGACGACGACCACATCGCGCTCAACGCTCGGCTGTTGGCGCGGATTTTTTCTGCGATGGCAGATCCGATATGAAGCCTATTGGTATCCATGTTGTTCAATCATGCTGGGGTGGAGCTGTGCGGAGCATCTTGTCTAAGCGCCCCAAGGCTTCACGCCCTCCGGTTAACTGCATCGATAGAATAGAACAGAGGGACCGGTGGAGTCAATCAGGGGGGCTGCTGGGAGCCGAGCCGCGCGCGTGATGGGCCTATTGCTTGGTCGATTGTTCATCGGGATAATAATCCCAGTGGCCTGACATCGACTTCCGGGTGTACCCCGCGGTTCCGGCGTGTTGTAGCGGGTAATCCGCTCGATCCGACCATGGACCGACGTAATAATTCCCTAGACATAACCCGGTCCCGGCTCCGATGAGCCCCGGAGGCGTTCTGCCGAAATGTCGTTGCCACCATTTCTCCGAATAAAACAGCGCGACATAGTCTGTTCCTCCGCACTCGTCGGTAAATATGTAGCCTCCATCTGTGAGGTGGGGCCAGATGTGTTTCACACAGATATCGAGCGATGCTTCGAGATCGACGTCGAGCCACGCCAGCAGGATCGGCGTGTTGAGCGAGGGGAGCGTTTCGTGAAACCAGCCCTTATGGAACTCACACACGTCGAGGGCTCCGTATTTTCGAATGTTGGTCGTCACTTCGTCGAACGCTCCTTTGTAATCACCCTTTTTATACCATCGGGCCTCCCGGTCGCGGGGGTTCCCTTCGGGGAGGCCTTCGAAGGAATCGAAGACCAAGAGCCGTCGTCCCACGATCTTGCACACCAGAGAGAGGTTTGCCGCGCTGGCCCCCTTCCACGTACCACATTCCAGGATGTCGCCCTTGACGTCGGGAGGGGTCTCCAGAATCTTCAACGTCATCGCAAGATGCCCGGCGAAGCTCGATCCCGACGGGATGCGGATGTTGTTTAAGAACATGATGAAGCCCAACGTGATTTTTCTCCACAGAGTCATCTTGTACGTCGGGTGAATCCGGGGGGAGTCCAAGAGAAACGTGATTGCGAAAGGCACCGACAACGCGAAGTGGGTAAAAAAATAGAGCAACCGTTTTAGCCGGACCATACCGTCCTTTCCCCGTGTACGAGTTTCCCCCATCTCAAGGAAATGGCGAGGCGCCTAGTGATCTCCCAACGCTCGCGGACTGCACGATTCAGCGCCAAACGAGAACCGTAATCTAAATCAATGAAAACTGCAAGCGACGCCGGACGGCCGCGCGCCCTATGCGAGGGCCTTTGCAGCTTGACAGCCAAACTGCCGCATCCTAAGATGTCGAGGAAATGACTCCAAGGCGTAGAGTTCCGTGAAAGCGTTGATCACCGCCGGGGGAAAGGGCACCCGCCTTCGCCCCATCACGAATACCCACAATAAGCATCTCATTCCGATTGCCAACAAGCCGATGATCTCGTATGCCATCGAAGCGGTGGCCGAGGCCGGCATCCGTGAGATCGGGATCGTCATCAACCCCGACACCGGATCGGAGTTGCAGCGCGCGCTGGGCGGGGGAGAGGCGTGGGGGGTCAAGCTGAGTTACGTCATGCAGGAGGCCCCGCTCGGGCTGGCCCACGTCGTTCGAGTGGCCCGGGACTTCATCGGCAACGAGCCGTTCGTGTTCTACCTCGGGGATAACGTCATCGTGGGCGGGGTCCAACGGTTCATCGAGCAATTCACCGAGTCGGGCGATCAGTGCCGGCTCGTCCTCGCGCGGGTGCGCGATCCGGAGCGCTTCGGCGTGCCGGAGTTGCGCGACGGCCGCATCGTGGGGGTGGTGGAAAAGCCGGCGCAGCCCAAAAGCGATTTTGCGGTGACCGGCATCTATCTCTACGACCGGCACATCTTCGAAGCGGTTGACGCGATCGCGCCCAGCGCGCGGGGTGAGCTCGAGATCTCCGACGCCCACCAGTACCTCATCGATCATGGATACAAGGTCGGCTATTCGGAGATCACGGGCTGGTGGAAAGACACCGGAAAGCCCGAAGACCTGCTGGAGGCCAACCGGCTCGTGCTCGATAGGATCTGCGAGCAGCCGGAGGGCTTCCGGCCGGGCCAGGTCGACGGGCAATCGGACATCGCGGGGAAGGTCATCCTCGAACCGGGCGCGACGATTACCGGGAGCCAGATTCGGGGGCCGGTGATCATCGGCGCCCGGACCGTCATCGAGAATTCTTACGTCGGGCCGTTTACGGCGATTGGGCCGGACTGCATGATTCGCAACAGCGAGGTGGAGTACAGCATCGTGCTGGACCGCTGCCGGATCATCGACGCCGACATCCGGATCGAACGAAGCCTGCTGGGGCGCGAGGCCGAAATCATCCGGTGCAAGACGAAACCGATGACGCAAAAGTTCATCGTCGGCGATCAAAGTCGAATCGAGCTGACATGAGACTGCTCGTCACCGGAGGGTGCGGGTTTATCGGGAGCAATTTTATCCGGCATATCCTCCATGCGCACCCGGACGATCGCGTCACCAACCTGGATAAGCTCACCTACGCCGGGAATCCGGAGAACGTCCGGGACCTGGAGCGCGATTCCCGCTATGCCTTCATTCGCGGCGACATCTGCGATCCCGAGATCGTCGACCGCGCCGCGAAGGATGCCGACGCCATCATCAACTTTGCGGCCGAGACGCACGTCGATCGCTCGCTGCTCGATCCCGGCGCGTTCATCAAGACCGATGTCGACGGCACGCGCATCCTGCTCGAAGCGGCGCGACGGTACGGCCACCAACGGTACATCCAGATTTCGACCGACGAGGTCTACGGTTCGACCGCGGGCGCCCCGTTCGTCGAGACCGACCTGTTGCATCCGAGCAGCCCCTACGCCGCGTCGAAGGCCGGCGGCGATTTGATGGCGCTCGCCTACGCCGCGACGTACGGCGTTCCCGTCATCATCACGCGCGCGTCCAACAACTTCGGTCCCTACCAGTACCCCGAGAAGCTGATCCCGCTGTTCATCACCAACGCCATCGACGATCAACCGCTCCCGCTCTACGGCGACGGGTTGAACGTCCGCGACTGGCTGGCGGTGGAGGATCACTGCGAGGCGGTCGACGTGGTGTTGCGGAAGGGGACGATCGGCGAGATCTACAACGTGGGCGGGGGCAACGAACGCAACAATCTCGAGATCACCGAGATGATCTTGCGCGGCTTGAACAAACCCAAGAGCCTCATCAAACCGGTGGCCGATCGCCCGGGGCACGACCGCCGGTACGCCCTCAACGCGGACAAGCTCGCCGCGCTCGGCTTTCGCCCGCGCCGCCGGTTCGACGACGCGCTCCGCGCGACGATCGACTGGTACCGCACCCACGAATCGTGGTGGCGGCCGATCAAGTCGGGCGAGTTTCGAGCGTACTATGAAACGCAGTACGGCCAACGATCGTAGGGGCAGGGTTCTCGCCCACGGTTCCTGACATGCGCGTCTTCCTCACCGGCGGCGACGGCCAGCTCGGCCGTGCCCTGCGGCGGATCTTGTCGGCGTACGACCTCGTTGCGCCGTCCGAATCCGAAGCCGATATCAGCGATCCCCGCGTCGCTCGTCTCATCGCGGACGCCCGGCCGGACCTGGTCATCCACACGGCGGCGTACACCGACGTGGACGGCGCGGAGGCTCATCCCGACCGCGCGTTCGCGGTCAACGCGTTGGGGAGCCGGCACGTCGCGCAGGGGGCGGCGGACGCCCGCGCGCGGCTGATCGCGGTCTCCACCGACTACGTGTACGACGGGACGAAGGACGGTCCGTACCGGGAAGACGATCCCGTCGCCCCGCTGGGGATGTACGGCGCCAGCAAGCTCGAGGGCGAGCGCGAGATCCTCAAGGCGAAGCCGGACGCCGTGATCCTGCGGACCGCGTGGCTCTATGGCGAAGGGAAGAATTTCGTCGAGACGATTCTCCGCCTGGCGCGCGAGCGCGACGAGCTGCGGATCGTCGATGACCAGCGCGGCTCTCCCACGGCGGCCGCCGATCTCGCAACCGTCATCGCCGCGCTCTGGCGGACGCCGTGCACGGGGGTCTACCACGCGGTCAACGCGGGGGCGTGCTCGTGGTTTGAGTTCGCGCGCGAGATTCTTCGGCTCGCCGGTCTCGACCGGCGCGTGGTGCCGATCCGGTCATCCGAGCTGGTACGGCCCGCCAAGCGCCCGGCGAACTCGGTCTTGGACTGCGGGAAGCTGGCGGTGCTGGGCATCACCCTCCGACCGTGGCAAGACGCGCTCCGCGCGTATTTCAGGGAGCGGGGACCGGTTGCCCCGTAGTCGGCGCGTGCCGCGGGCACAATGAACGTCCTGTGCGCCGCGCTGATGATCGGGATCGTCGGGGTTTCGCATGCCACGGCGGCGTCGGAAGAACGCACCGAGGGTCCCCTCGCCATCCATCGGATTGCAGGCTTCCCCGGAGAGCCCGACCGCTTCTATGCGATCACCAGCAATATGGGTGTGTTCCGAAGCGACGACGGCGGCCGGCGATGGGTTCCGAGCAACCGCGGGCTGCGGAGCTTCACCCACCACGCGCTGACCGTCGCGTCCGGCGCCGATCGAGCGCACCCGGTTCTCTACCTCGGCGGGTGGGGCGGAGGGGTCTCGATGAGCGCCGACAGCGGCGCGACCTGGAGCGAGATCAACGCGAACCTCGGCAATACCGCGGTCGACGCGATCGCGGTCGATCCGCGATCGCCCGACCGTCTCTACGTCGCCACCTCGACCCGCATGTACCGGTCGAGCGACGGCGGGCGGCGGTGGGAGGAGTTCGGACGGGGACTTCCGGCGTTCTCGGGAGCGGTGGGCTATAAATCTTTGATCGTGGAACCCCCTCCGGCCAGACGGATCTGGCTGGGCACCGAAGGCGGACTGTTCCGACGGGACGGCGATGCCGGTCGCTGGCGGCGCGATCCGCAGCTCGGCAAGGCGCGCGTCACCACGCTGGCCTACGACGAGGGCCGCCGTCGGCTCTACGTCGGCACGCTCAAGCAAGGGCTGTACGCGGGAACGGGGAAGAATTGGAAGCGGCTGGGCGGCGCGGAGTGGTTCATCAGCGGCGTGGCGGTCCACCCGGGCGATCCGCGTCGCGTGTACGTGTCGACCCGCGGGTCGGGCGTCTATCGTTCTGACGACGGCGGAGCCTCCTGGGCCAAGTCGACGACCGGATTGACCGACGACGACGTGCGCAGCCTGGCCGTTCATCCGGACGATCCCTCGCGCCTCGTCCTGGGGACGACGACATCGGGCCTGTTTTACTCGGCCGACGGCGGCGCGACCTGGACCGCGTCGGAGCCGGCGGCCTCCCTGACGATGGGGGAAATCATCGCGATGATCGAAACGGACGGGGACTCCCAACGTCAGACACGTCCGAAGCCCGACATCCCGCCCGCGTTTGCGAAGTGCAACGCCTGCCACGGATGGAGCGACCTCGCCCTCAACGCCAAGCGGACCTACTGGCGGGTGCCTCCCAACCCGCGCGACTGGGACGAGACGGTCGGTCGCATGGCCGAACGCGCCAAGCTGACGGCGGAGGAGCGCCGCGAGGTGCCACGGTTTCTCTCGGCGTACAGCCGTCGAGCGGCGACGCCATGAACGGCCGAGGCGGAGTGGCGGTTGCGGCCTTCATGACGTGGTGGGCGATGACCGCGCCGCTGGCGGCGGAGGATCGGGCGCTGAGCATTATGGCCGACCGCTGCGGCGCGTGCCACGGGGTGACGCTCGATGATCGCTGCGTCGCCGGCGACTGCGGCGAGCGCGTCCGCGCGATCCGTCCGAACCCCTGGGATCTGGTGATCCCGTGGATGGAGGCGCTGGGGTGCCGACTGAGCGCCGAGGACAAGGCCGGGCTGACGGGCTACCTCATGGCCCGTTACGGGAAAACCTACCCCGTGCGCTGGGAGCGCCTCGATCCGGTCCCGGAAGGGTGGAACGTCGTCTCGCTCAAACCGTTTCGGAATGCGCTGTACGCCGGGATCGAAGGCGCGGGCAGCGTCGTCCGGCTCGAAGGTTCCGCGTGGCGGGCGGCCTTGACGACCGACTTCTATACGATGTATGGATTGACCGAGTTTCGAGGTCGATTGTTCGCGGGAACCAATCAACCGAGCGCCGAGATCTGGAGCAGTGCCGATGGAGTCCACTGGGCCCGCGCGGGGCGCCTGCCGTCCGAAGAGCACGGGGTCATCGCTCTCGGGCGGTTTCGCGACGCGCTCTACGCCGGAACCTCGCGCGGCCGGATCTACCGCAGCGTCGACGGGGCGACCTGGACGGCGGCCGGGACCCTCGTCCCCTCCGGGGAAAACAGTTTTCACAATTGGGTGCGGTTCTTGGTCGACTTCGACGGAACCTTATACGCCGGGGTCGAGGGCGCGGGCATGTTTCGGAGCCGCGATGGGCGAACGTGGGAAACCGTGGCGCTTCGGCCGGGGGCTCCGTCCGGTGTGCGGGCTGCAGGGCTGTTCGGCGGGGCGCTTTACGTGGGGACCACGGCGGCCGGCGAAGTGTGGCGGACCTCGGCTGGCGATCGCTGGACGCGCGTGTTTGCGTCGGCGGCCGGCGACGCGCGCGGCTACGTGGCGTCGTTTGCCGTGTCGGGGGGAGCGCTCTACGCCGGGATCGACGGCTTGGTCTTCCGGAGTCCCGACGGTCGGAGGTGGGAAGAGGTGGGCCATCTGACCCCGTTCACGATCGAAGCGATGGCGGAGTTCGACGACGCGCTGTACACCGGCACCGCCCTGCCGTCGAGGGCCTGGGTGTACCGCATGACGTCGACCGACTCGCCCAAGGGCGGAGGCGCACCGTGAGAGAACGCGGTCGGGGTGCAGGGCGATGAGCGGTGTCCGCCGAACGCTGGGAATTCTCGCCGCGTGCGTTGTGTTCTCGTCCGGGGCGTGCGCCCGCGTTCCAAAGGCGGCGCCCGCCGACTCCCCCGCTCGCGTAATGGCGGATGAGCCCGCGCCGGCGCGCACCAACCTCTTCATCACCCAGATCGCGATCCACCCCGCGCGTCCCGAGACCGTGTTTGCGCTCACTACCTACGCGGTCGGGCTGCTCAAGAGCACCGACGGCGGCCGGCACTGGGCGTTCGCGAACCGCGGCATCCGCAGTTACTCGCTCTATCAGCTTGCCATCGACCCCCGGAATCCCGACGTCGTCTACGTTGGGGCCGGGGGCGGCGGATTGTACAAGAGCGTCGACGGCGGGGCGACGTTCACGGAGAAAAACGACGGCCTCGGCAACACCAATATCGGATCGATCCTCCTGCACCCGCGCGATCCCGACCGCCTCTACATCGTCACCTCCACCGGCGTGCAGATCAGCCCCGACGGCGGCGAGTCCTGGGAGGCCTGGAACGAAGGGGACGACTTCACCCAGAGCCAGCAGTTTCAGGATCTGGTGATCCTCCCGTCGGCGCCCGAAACCGTGCTCCTGGCCTCGAACCGCGGCGTCTTCGTCCGTCGGGTCGGCGACCCGGCGTGGATGCTCGCGTCCCCTGAACTGGCCGGGCGTCCGATCACCGCGATGGCGCTGCACCCGGACGGGCGGCGCGTCTTTGCCGCGGCGTTCCGGGACGGCAAGACGCTGGAGGGCGGAGGCCTGTACGTCAGCGAAGACCGGGGCGCGCACTGGTCGTTGTGGGGTCGGGACGCGACGCTCGCGCGGCAGTGGATCCGGAAGATCCGCTTCGACCCGCGGCACGAGGGGGTGGTGTATCTCGCGACCTCGACCGCCGGGGTGCTGTCGAGCGACGATGACGGGCTGACATGGACCGAACGCAACGAGGGATTCAGCGAGCGGGACGTCCGCACGGTGACGATCGACCCCGTCCATCCCGATCGCCTCTACGCGGGGACGTATGGACAGGGCCTGTTCCTTTCGATCGATGCCGGACGGCGGTGGGCTGCGCTCGACGACGTGCCCGATCTCGACGCGGAGATCATCATCGCGTCGCTCAAGGTCCGCGAGCCGGAGCGTCCGGCGCCCTCCGTCGCGCCGCCTCCGTCGTTTGCGAAGTGCAACGCCTGCCACGGCTGGACCGACCCCGACCTCAATCTGGCTCCCCACAGCTTCTGGCTCGTCCCACCCAACCGTCGGGACTGGGGACCGACCGTCCGTCGGATGGGACTCAACGCCAAGCTGACCCCCGAGGAGGAGGTCGAGATCCGCGATTTCCTGACCGCCTATTCGTCACGAGGGATGAGATGAACATGATCGGCATTGGGGCGGCGCGTTGGGGAATGGCGGTCGCGTTGATCTGGAGCGCGGCGACGGGCTGCGCGACGACGAGGGCTCCGATGGCCTACGTCGCGGGTCTGGACAGCGACAGCCTGGCGGTCGTCGACACCGCGACCGATCGGGTGGTGGCGAGGATCGCCGACGTGCCGCAGCCGTGGGATCTCGCGGTGTCCGCGGACGGGCGCACGATCTACGTCGGGGGAAAAGGGCGGACCGTGTCGGCGGTCGGGAGCGATTCGCACGCGATCATCGACCGACTCGCCGCGGGCAAGGTGCCCCAGGCCGTCGAGACGCTCTCGGTCATTTCGACCTCCTCGCGTCTGTTGCTGGCGCAGCCGAAGGTGGGAGCCCTGCCCGTGGCGGTGGCGGCGATCAAAAATCGTCCCGCGGTGTACGTGGTCAATTACTTCGCCGGGACGGTTTCGGTGGTGTCCACGGCCGTCTACCGGATCATCGAGACGATCCCGGTGGGGATGTTTCCGGCGGATATCGCGGTGTCTCCCGACGGGCGGCAGGCCTACGTGACGAATCAGGGACCCGGCACGGTCTCGGTCATCGATACGATGCGGGACACGGTCGTCGCGACGATCGACGTGGGCACGAACCCCGGCGGGATCGCGCTGTCGCCCGACGGGCAGTGGGCGTACGTGGCGAACGCCGGGTCCGACACGGTCTCGGTGATCTCGACGGGTACCGATCGCGTGGTGGCGACGATCGCGGTCGGGCGGATGCCGTGGGGCGTGGCCGTCACCCCCGACGGTCGGAAGGTGTACGTGACGCATCAGGGCGGGGAGTCGATGGCGGTGATCGACTCGGCCGCGCGCCGCGTGAGCAAGTGGATCGCGCTGGGGCCCGCGTTCGGGATGTCGGGGGTCGCGGTTGCGCCTCGCTGACGGCATGCCGGCTTGGGTGGCGGCTCTCGTCGCCGGAACAACGGTTGTCCTGGCTGCGGCGTGCGCCGCGCCGGGTCGCTCCGCGCTGCCGGCCGGCGCTGACCGTCCGTCGGTCGGGCCGGAGATCGTGGTCGCCGCTCGGCCGATCGACGAAGAAGAAGATCCCGTCCCATCTTGGGATGGCGAACGATACCTGGTGGTTTGGCAGACGACCCGTTCCGGACCGACCGATATCTACGGAGCGTGGATCGCCCCGGACGGAACGGTGACGGCACCGGATGGCCGGCAAATTTCGCACGGCTCGTCCGACGAGTTGTTCCCGGACGTCACATGGGGCGGGGAGTCGCACCTCGTGGTGTGGCAGGACCTCCGCAGCCGCCGGAACTGGGAGATCTATGGCAACCGGGTGACGCGCGCGGGAGTGGTCCGTGACTCGCAGGACATTGCGATCGGCGGGGGACCGAGCAACCACCGCCATCCGCGGGTGGCGTGGGGCGGCGGGGTCTTCCTGGTGGTGTGGACGGAAGAACGTCCCGGATCGGGATGGGACGTGGCGGCGGCTCGCGTCGGTCCGGACGGCGTGGTGCTTGACCCGGGCGGGATCACCGTCGGGGCGGGTCCCGGCGATCAAACGCGGCCCGCGGTTGCCTGGAACGGAGAGGCCTTCGTCATTGTGTGGATGGACGATCGCCGCGGCGAGTCCGACATCCTTGCCGCGCGACTGGACCCGAGCGGCCGCCTCTTGGATCAGGCTCCGATCGAGGTTTCGGCGGCTCCCGGGGAGCAGAGCTATCCCGCGGTGGCTGCGCGTCGCGATGAGGCCGTGGTGATCTGGGTCGATCGGCGCGCCGCGGGCCCTTTCGCGTTGTATGGCGCGCGGCTCGCGGCCGACGGGCGCGTCCTCGACCCCGAAGGTGTTCCGCTGTCCACCGCGCCTCGATTACACATGTTCCCCGCGGTGGCCTGTGGAGAACGCGAGTGTCTGGTGCTTTGGGAGGAGGAACACGAGTCGGCCGCGCCGATGACCCGCATCACCGACGTGGTGCGCGACGTGCTGGCGCTTTGGTGGGATTCCCCCCGCGTCGGCCGGCCCTTTGCGGTGGCGCCCGACGCGCTGGGGAATCACTTCACCACGGTGGCGACCGACGGCCGCCACTA
>JACQCD010000083.1 GCA_016201825.1 Nitrospirota bacterium
GGTCGCGACGGACATCGCATCCCGCGGGATCGACGTCGCCGACGTCTCCCACGTCGTGAACTTCGACCTGCCCAACACCTATGAGGACTACGTCCACCGCATCGGTCGAACGGCCCGAGCCGGGGCGTCGGGGTGCGCGATCTCGCTCATTTCCGAGGTGGATCGGGGAGGCTGGCGCGATATGGAGCGGATGGCCCGCACGCCGATCTCTCAGCAGGTGGTGGAAGGGTTTGAACCCACTCCGGGTCGCTCGCGGCCCTCGGGTGACGCGTCCGGCCGGACCGGTCGAGGTCGGGGCCCGGCTCCGGCGCGTCGGTTCGATCGGAATTCGGGACCGCGGCGCCCCGGGCGTCTCGTTCCCGTGTAAGACCTGTTCGTTTCGTGACGGGCGGGGCATTGGATGATGCCCCGCCCGTTTGTTTTGGCCCCAGGCGTCGGCCGACTCCCGCGCACACGATGCGCCCTGGTATAATGCCGCCGCATGCGCGTCCTGCTCCTCACGCCACCCCTGACCCAACTCAACACGCCGTATCCTGCCACGGCCTATCTCTGCGGCTTTCTCCGCTCGCGCGGGGTCGACGCGGACCAGGCGGACCTGGGCATCGAAACGGCGCTGGCCGTGTTCTCGCGCGCGGGGCTCGATCGCGTGTTTGCATCGATCCGAACCGACCCGGCGACGAGGCCGGAATCGGTCGAACGGGCTCTGCTCCTCGCCGACGCGTACATCGAGACCATCGATCCCGTCGTGGCCTTTCTACAAGGACGTGATGCGACCTTGGCGACCCGCATTGCATCGGGGGGGGGGTTGCCCCCGGGGCCGCGTCTGGTGGCGCGTGACGATGAGACGTGGGCGTTCGGGAGCCTCGGCGTCACCGACCGCGCGCGGCACGTGGCCAGCCTCTACCTCGACGATCTTTCCGATCTGATCACCGCGAC
This sequence comes from Nitrospirota bacterium, assembly GCA_016201825.1. Lineage (GTDB taxonomy): Bacteria > Nitrospirota > Nitrospiria > 2-01-FULL-66-17 > 2-01-FULL-66-17 > 2-01-FULL-66-17. The sequence goes on from JACQCD010000083.1 coordinate 937, forward strand.
TGTCGATCCGTGTTGGGGATTGAGCCGCTACGGCGAACGCCTCGCCTCGTCCGCGTCATCGTTCGACGACCTCGCCAACGCGCTCGACGCGCCCTCCGGACTGGTCGTCCAATTTCTCGACGAGATCGTCGCCCGGTTCGCCGCGGCTCCACGGCCGGACTTGGTCGGCCTCACCGTGCCCTTTCCGGGCAACCTCTACGGGGCGTTGCGCGCCGCGGCCGGGTTACGCCGCGTCTGGCCCGGCGTGCCGATCGTCCTGGGCGGCGGGTACGTCAACACCGAATTGCGGTCGCTGGCCGAGCCGCGCCTCTTCGACGACGTGGACTACGTCACGCTGGACGCGGGCGAGCGGCCCTTGCTCTGCCTGCTGGAGATGATCGAGGGCCGACGGGAGCCCGAGCGACTGTGCCGGACGTTCGCGCGGCGGGATGGGAAGGTGGTGTATCTCGACGGCGCGAGTGAGCCGGATATCCCGTTCGAGGAGACCGGCACACCGACCTATCGCGGCCTCGATCTGTCCCGGTACCTCTCGATCGTCGAGGTGCTGAACCCGATGCACCGGCTCTGGTCCGACGGCCGGTGGAACAAGCTGACCGTGGCGCACGGTTGTTACTGGAAGCTTTGCGCCTTCTGCGACGTGGGGCTGGACTACATCAAGCGCTACGAGCCGGCGTCGGCCGTGCGCTTGGCTGATCAGATCGACGCCCTGATCGCCGAAACCGGCCAGACCGGATTTCACTTCGTCGATGAAGCCGCGCCGCCGTCGCGGCTGGCGGACCTCGCGCTGACGCTGCTGGAGCGCGGGCGCCGGATCTCGTGGTGGGGCAATATCCGGTTCGAGTCAGCGTTCACGCCGGATCTGTGCCGGCTCTTGGCGGCGTCGGGGTGCATCGCGGTGAGCGGCGGGCTGGAGACGGCCTCGGACCGCTTGCTTGCGCTCATGAAGAAAGGCATTACGGTCGCGCAGGCCGCGCGCGTGACGCACGCGCTCACCCGCGCCGGGATCATGGTCCACGCCTACCTGATGTACGGCTTCCCCACCGAGACGCCGGAGGAAACGTTGGAGACCCTGGAGCGGGTCCGCCAGTTCTTCGACGCGGGGCTGATCCAGTCCGCGTACTGGCACCGGTTTACCGCAACCATCCACAGCCCGGTCGGTCTCGATCCCGCCGCGTACGGGATCACGCTGGACCCCATGCCGGCCGGCGCGTTCGCGAGGAACGATGTCTCGTACGGCGATCCCATCGCCGGCGACGCCTCCCGATTCGGCGAGGGGCTGGCCCGCTCGGTCTACCACTACATGCACGGCCTCGGCCTGGACCGCGACGTGCGGACGTGGTTTGATGAGCCGTGCCCCGACGTCGGCGTTGCTCCCACGTTGATTCGCGACGCGTTGCAGGATGCGGCGGCGAACGGCGGCGCCGAAGCGCTCGGAGGCCGGATCGTCTGGCTGGGGGGGCGACCGGCGGTGGCGCGCTCTGGCCGGTCGTGGTCCGTCATCCTCCCGGGACGGGAGGAGACGATCTCGATGACGATGGCAAGGCCGGTGGCGGAATGGCTCGTGGCGTGGTTGACCGCCGCGATGCCCAAGGGCCGAAAGGGTGCACCCTATCCCACGTGGGCCGACATGGGATCATCCTATCCGAAACGAGACGCGTTCGAAGCGTGGACCGCCGGCCGCGGTTGGGCGCGAGTCCGCCGTGCCGGTCTCTTGGTTTTGTAGGGGCGTATCGCGATACGCCCGCCTCTTCTTTACAACGCAATCAACGGCGTCGGCTCGCCCGGCGGCGGATCACCGGGGTAGCGCACGCGCTCCAAAAACAGTCCCGCGGCGGGGGCCGTCCAGGTGGGAATCTGGACGGCATATCGCCGCCCCAGATCGGCGAGGGAGATCCCCGCCGGGACCTCCTTCGTCCCGATCTTGACCAGCACGCCCACGATCCGCCGGACCATCTTCCACAGGAAGTGCGACGCGCCGATCCGGATCAGAACCATCTCGCCCCGCCGTACGATCCTGATTTCTTCCACCTTGACGCGGGTCGATCCCTCCCCGGCCCTCGCGTCGGCGAAGGCCTTATAGTCGTGCAGGCCGAGAAGGGCCGGCAGCGAGCGCTCGATGACAGCCAGGTCGAGCGGGGCCCTCACCCACCAGCAGTAACTCTTGGCGAACGCCGTGCGTCGCAGGCTGATCTGGTACAGGTAGGACCGCGCGACGGCCGAGTGCCGGGCGTGAAAATCCGGCGCGGCGGGTTCGACCTTCAGCACGTTGACGTCCTTGGTCAGACGCCGGTTGAGTTCTTCGAGCAGCTCCGACGGGGCGATCGCGCGCGACGTGTGGAGCGAGACGACCTGCGCGAGCGCGTGGACACCCGCGTCGGTCCGCCCCGCACCCGCCATCTGGTACTCGCGCGGCAGGAGTTCGTTCAGCGCGTTCTTGATGACTTCTTGGACGGTCATGGCGTTGCTCTGTTCCTGCCAGCCGCGGTAGCGCGAGCCGTCGTATTCGATCGTGAGCTTGAAGTGGCTCGACGCGCCGGGCGGGGACGGACCGGGCGCGGGCCGTGCGGCCGGCCGCGTGGGAGGCCGCGTGGCCGGCGGCCGGTGGGTCTTCACGAGTCGGCGAGCGGGACGGTCGGTCATCGCGCGAGGAGATCGGTGGACTGCCCGTAGAGACGGTCGAGATCGACCGACACGGGGATCCCGATTCGGCGGAGGGCGTCGGCGACCGATCGCAGCGGCAGGCCGATGACGACGAAGCGGTCTCCGTCGACCTCCGTGACCAGCCGGCCGCCATCTCCCTGGAACGCATACGCTCCCGCCTTGTCCATCGATTCACCGGTGCGCAGGTACGCCTCGATCTCGGCATCGGTCGCGGCGCGCATGCGGACCTCCGCGGTCTCGCACCAGACCTCGTCGGGGCGATCGGGGGGCAACACGGCCACCGCGGTCAGCACGCGGTGGGTGCGTCCGCGAAGCCGATGCAGCATCCGGCGCGCGTCGTCGAGATCGAGCGGTTTGCCCAACACGGCGTCGTCGATGACGACCACCGTGTCGCTGCCGATCACGACGGCGTCCGGCGTCCGGACCGAGCGGGCTTTCTCCCTCGCAAAGTGCATCGCCTGTTGCGCGGGGGGGACGCGGGGGTCGTGGACTTCCTCGTAGCGAGGCGCCACCACCTCGAACGGCACGCCGAGAAGGCCCAGGATCTCGCGTCGGCGCGGCGACGTGGAGGCGAGGATCAGCCGCACGCCGCCTTGCTTCGCCACGTGGGAACATCGTTCTCGACGGCCAGGTCGGCGAGGAGATACTCGATGTCCGCCAACTCGCGGGCTTGAACGAGTTGGGCGCGGAGGCCGGGTTGGTCGTCCCGACCCTTGGCGTACCAGCCCAAGTGCTTGCGCATTACGGTGAACGGGACCGGCCCCCGGAGGCGGTCGAAGAGCGTCGCGTGTTCGAGGGCCACGCCCCAACGCTCGGCAGACTCGACCCGCGGAGGGTCGGGAAGCGGGGCGCTGGGATCGGCGCAGGCAAGCCGGATGGCCTCGTTGGCGCGAAAGAACCAGGGGTTGCCGAGCGCTCCCCGGCCGACCAGGACGCCGTGAACCGGATACCGCCTCACCCGGCGGACGACGTCGGCGGGGGTGAGCAGATCGCCGTTGCCGAGGAGCAACGTGCCGGTGCCGCGGACGATCTCGCCCGCGCGCCCGATCGCATCCCAGTCGGCCTCGCCCTGGTAGCGTTGGGTGTGCGTCCGTCCATGGATCGAAATCACCGCCGGGTTTGCGTCGAGCAACCGGCCGATCCACGACTCGACCACCACGCGGTCGTAGCCCAATCGGGTCTTGACCGACACCGGGATCAGGCGGCGCGGTCGATCGGCGACGCCCAGGCGCCGCGCCATGGAGGTCACGGCCGTCACCGTGTCAATCGGCAACCCGACGGACGGCAGGGGCCGGCCATCGGCCCAATCCCGCGCGCCGGCCTGCGCCGCGCGAATGATGGCCTGGGCGCGATCGGGGGTTTGGATGAGCGCCGCGCCGCACCCGTGCGCGGCGACGCTCTTGTCGGGGCATCCCATATTGATATCGAGTCCGTCGAACCCCAGCGCTCCGACGATGTGGGCCACCTTGTAGAACGCCGCCGGCTCGGACCCAAAGACCTGCGCGACGATGGGGCGCTCGCGGACGTCGTAGTCCAGATGGCGCAAGACCGCCGGGATCCCGCGGGAGATCCCTTCGACGTGCGTGAACTCGGTCATCAGCACGTCGGGCGCACCATACCGGGCGGTGATCAGCCGGAACGCCGCGTCGGTCACGCCGTCCATCGGCGAGAGACCGATGATGGGGTGGGGAAGCGTCTGCCAGAAACTCATAGAAGGTTAGCCAAAGCCGCGTGTACCTTACGCGACCGCGGGCGGGGAAGTCAACGACGGCGGAAGCGAAAGGCCCGCGCCTTGTGATTTGCCCGGAGTTTGATTATGCTGGGTTTCGATCCATCCATCGTCTCGTCAGACGTCGAGGAATGTCTATGGACCCGATGAACTTGTTGAACCTCGACCCGTGGTATCTGGTTCTCAGCCTGATCTTCAGTACGATTGGTTTCGGGTATTTCCGTTATGGCAAGCGTCAGGGCGAGAGTCTGTTGTTGATCGTCGGTGTGATCTTGATGGTCTACCCGTACTTCATCACGAACGCCCTCGCGGTTGCCGTGGTCGGCCTGCTCCTGATGGCGGGCCCGTTCATGGCGAAACGCTTCGGCTGAGGATGAGCGAGCGACTCTCGGCGTCAACGCGTCACCCCGGATACGGTACCCGCCGCCCCGGGCGCGAGCGCGCGCTCATGATGTCGGCGGCGACTTCTTCGATGGCGCGGGACGTGACATCGAGCACGCGCCAGGACGGATGCGCGGCGAAGAGGGCGCGGCAGTAGTCGAGCTCCTCGGCGATCGCGTCGGCCTGGGCGTACCGGAGGTCCTGCTGCCGGAATTTCTCCACGCGAGCGGCGCGGATCATCAGCAACTTGTCCGGTGAAATCATCAGGGCCACGACGTGGTCCGGTTCGATCGTGAAGAGTTCTTTGGGCGGCGGCAGACCGAGGATGAGCGGGACGTTGGCCACCTTCCATCCGTATTGCGCCATGTACATCGAGAGCGGGGTCTTGCCGGTGCGGGACGCGCCGACCAGGACGATGTCGGACTGATGCAGCGTTTGAACGTTCTGGCCGTCGTCGTGGTTGACGGTGAATTGAACCGCCTCGATCCGCCTCAGGTAGTCCTCGTCCATTCGGTGGAGGAGGCCCGGCTCGGCTTTCGGCGTGGACCCGAAGAAGGATTCCAGGTGGGCGAGCAGCGGTCCCATAAGGTCGATCGCGGGCACCGCTTGCGTGCGGGTCAGCTCCAGCAGGCGCTTGCGGTTCGGGCCGGACACGAGGGTGTGGAGGATGGTGCCGTGGACCGCGCCGGCTTCGCGCACGACCTCGCGGAGGTGGTCCTCGGTGCGGACGTGCGGGCGCCGGACGAAGACCACGTCGCGTTTTTCGAATTGGGAGATCGCCGCTTCCGCCATCCTGACGGCGGTCTCGCCGGTTGCATCGGAGACCAGAAACAGGTAATAGGCGTGGGGCGGCTGCGGTGCGGGCGTCCCTGACGGGCGCGCCGGGTCGCCCTTCATGGCGGCCACGAGACGTCGACGGTCAGGGCCTGCGATTCCCGCGTGATCGTGAGGCTCGCGCGATCCCCGGGATGGCGGGTGCGGACGCGGCGGACGAGGTCCACCGGTTTGCGCACCGGTTCGCCGTCGAACGACACGATGAGGTCGCCCTCCCGCAGCCCCGCGCGCGCCGCCGCGGAGTCGGCCGCCACGTCGTTGATCAGCACGCCGCCCTCCGCGGGCTCAACGCGCACTCCCAGATGAACCTTCGAACCTTCGAGATCCTCGTAGCCGACGGCCCAGACGATATCCGCGACGGGGAGCGGAAGCGTCACGGGCTCGACGTCCATGACGACGTCGGGACGGTCGGGCGGCGCCTGCCCGACCTCGGTGTGCGGCAGCACGGTGACGTAGGGGAGCGGCGCTCGCCGAAACACGCGGCGCGGAATCCCGAATCCGTAGGCGACGTGCCCTCCCCCCGCGAAGACGACCAGGGCCTTGTCGCGTCCGGCGGGTCCGGTGAGAAACTCCGCGGCGGTTTGCGCCATCGTCTCATCCCAGAGCAACATGGTCCGATAAAAGGCGTCGAACCCCGCGCCCTTGGCGTGCGCCCCAAAGACCGCCTCCATCTGCCGGCGGTGGAAGGGATCGGTCGTGTCGATGTCGGGGATCGACGCGCGTTCCTCGGCGGATAGGGCCTCGCGGCCGCCCTCCGCGAGCGAGCGCGCCGTGCGTTCGGACGCGTTGAGGGCGAGGAGCGGGATGTGCCGGTCGCGGATGAACGTCAAGATGTCGCGGTAGTAGTCGTAATCCTCGGTCCAGTTCTCGTACCAGGTCGTCAGGAACGCTTTCTCGTCCACCTCGCCGCGGCTCCAACGATTGAGCTCGGGTTGGGAGGGGCGCTGGAACATCTCCATTCCGACCGCCACCTTCCCGGGCAGTCGGTCGGCCAGGGCCTGCAGGATATCGAGTTGGATCCGGTGGTGTCGGATGTTGTCGTGTGATTCGCCCACGTACACGATCCGAGCGGCGGCGAGGACGTCGATCAACTGCTCGTGGGTCAGTTCGACGCCGGTGGGGACGTGGAGGATCGTGCCCTCGGGCAATCCATCGAGACGGCGATAGGGCGAATCGACGAGATCAGGCGCCCGAACGGCAGGAGCCGGCGGGGCCGACATGTGCGCCGGGGCCATGTCGTGTCGAACAGCGCAGTCGGTCGCCGTGAGCAGCACGGTCAGCGCGAAGAGAGCCCGAGTCAAGGACGAACGCATCGCTGGCTCACGATATCACAGGGTCACGCCCCTTGGAAAGCGGCATGACCGACTCGTGTTCCCCGATCGACGACCGGGAGCAGGTTTGACGCTCTGCGGCTGCTCTCCTAGACTGGTCAGTGTCATGATGGCTCGATCCATGCTATATCCTCGTCGGCCTTCCGTCGGGAGGAGAAACGGGAGCGCACGTGGCTCCGCACGATGGTCCCTGATCTGGAGTGCCGCGGCGTTCGGCGCCCTCTTCACCGCGTGCGCGACGGACGCGCTCGCGGCCAGGTGTCTGTATGTCTCGTCCTACCACAAAGGGTACGAATGGAACGATGGGATCGAGCGGGGTCTCGACGGTGTCCTCGCAGGCAAGTGTACCGTCGACAAGTTTTATATGGACACCAACCGGAACAAGTCCGAGGGATACGCGGAACGCATCGCGCTGACCGCGAAACAGCACATCGACGCGACTCAACCGGACATCGTCATCGCCTGCGACGATCCCGCCTCGAAGTATCTCGTGATGCCGTACTACAAAGAGGCCGCTCTCCCGATCGTGTTCTGCGGGATCAACTGGTCGGTCGAGCCGTACGGCTACCCCTACTCCAACGTGACCGGCATGGTCGAAATTTCCCCCATCAAACCGCTCGTGAAATCGATCAAGGAGGTGTTGGCGAAGGCCAAGCGGGGCGTGTATCTCGGACCCGACGTCATCTCGCAACACAAGGAATTCGAGTTGAACCGAGAGGTCTACGGGAAGGCGGGCATTAAGATGTCTCCGATCTTCGTCAAGACGATGGCGGACTGGGAAGCGGGGTACGACCGAGCCCAGCAGTCGGATTTGCCGTCATTGGGAATAACGGCGGCATCGACGATTGGGATCCGGGCCGCGCCGCTCGGCACGCCCTCGGGCACGCGAAGACGCTGACCGTGACGAACTACGATTGGATGGTCGATTACGCGATGCTGGCGGTGACCAAAGTGGCCGAGGAGCAGGGCGAGTGGGCGGCCGAGTCAGCCCTGGCCATCCTCAACGGTGAGAATCCGAGCCACATCCCGATCGTGGTGAACCGGCGTTGGGATCTGTTCGTCAACCCCGCGCTGCTGGATAAGGCCCACGTCCGGCTCCCACGTCATCTTCTTCAGAAAGCGGTTAAAGTGGGGAGTAGGGGGTGATCCGCCGTTTCTCAGACGTCTCGGCCCTCGCGGTTCCCCTGGCCGTGGTGGCTGGTGTGGCCATCACCGCCGCGCTGGTCGCCCTCGCGCTTCAGAACGACGTCCAGCATCAGAAAGACATCTTTGGCTCGCAATCGCAGGCCATCCACGACACGGTCTCGCGAAAGCTGACGGCGACCGACGATATGGCGGACAGCTTGGCCACGCTATTCAAGGGATCAGGCCAGGTCGATGCCGACCAGTTCCGGATACTCTCCGAGGATATATTGAGCGATCACCCCTTCATTCGTTCGGCCATGTACCTCCCCGTCGTCACGGATCAAGACCGGGATGCCTTCGAGCGCGAGATGCGGAAGGAGGGCTTCCCCTCGTTCTCGGTGAAGGAGCGCTGGCAGGAGCGGTTCGTCTCCGCTCCCCGCCGGGAACGATACGTTCCCGTGGTGTTTTACGAACCGTTCACGCCATCCTCGGCTGGGGAGATCGGGTTTTATGTCCTTTCTGAACCCGAGTCGGAACGAGCCATCCTCTGGGCCATCGATGGGGCCGGTCCCGTGGCGGCCCTGTCCACGCAGCGCGGCCCAGGCGTTGTGGTGTATACGGTCTTTCAGCCGATCTACGACGGGAAAAGGACGCCGAACGAGGTGAATGCGCGACGTCGCTTCGTGAGCGGACTGGTGGCGGTGGGGGTGAACGCCGAAACGCTTCTCGACGGCATACCAAGTGGAGAGCGTCTGAGCGCGGGGCTCACGGTGTATCCGTTGGGAGGCCAAGGACCGGCCATTGATCTCGCGACACCCCAGAGCCCGCGTCGTGAAGATCGGGACAGTTGGGACATTACCACGCTCGAGTCCGTGAGCACGATCGAGCTTCCCGGGCGACAAGTGACGCTCCGAATCCATAAAGCGGTTCGGTGGCAGGATGTTGACCACCGACTCATGATCACGGCTGGCCTGATCGGGTTGGCGCTCACCGGCTTACTCGTCGCCGTCGTCAAGGGCGTGGTGTTTCGCTCGATTATTCTTGAGCAGCGAAACCGGGAGATCGAACTGCAGGTCGTGTTGCGCACTCGAGAACTGGGCTTTGAAAAAGATCGCGCGCTGGTCACGCTCGAATCCATCGGGGATGGGGTCATCACCACCGACGCCGACGGCCGGATTGAGTATCTGAATCCCGTGGCCGAGCGGCTGAGCGGCTGGACCAACGGCACGGCCTCGGGCAAGCCGGTGTCGGAGGTCTTTCGGCTGGTCTATGAGTCGACGCGCGAGCCGGTCGCCGATCCGGTGGCCACGTGTCTCCAGGAAGGGCGCGTGGTCCACCTCTCCGACGATGGGGTGCTCATCAGTCTGAGCGGCACGGAGGTGGCCATCGACCACTCCACCGCGCCCATTCGCGACCGCGATAGCCGCGTGATCGGGGCGGTGCTGGTCTTTCAGGATGTCAGCAAGGCGCGAATGGTCGTCCAGGAGATGGCACACCAGGCCACGCACGACGCCTTGACGGGCTTGCCGAACCGGCACCTCCTCATGGACCGCTTGGAACAAGCCCTCACGCGATCGCCGTGGCACGGGAGAATCGTCGCGGTGATGTTTCTGGATTTGGATAATTTCAAACTGGTGAACGATACGCTGGGGCACGACGTCGGAGACGATCTCCTACGACACGTCGCCGAGCGGTTGACTCAGAGTGTGCGCGCCGGGGACACCGTGTGCCGGCTTGGCGGGGATGAATTCGTGGTGCTCCTGACCGACGTTGCCGGTCGCGACGATGTCGCGCATCTTGCTGCGAAAATCATCGGCCGTCTCGACGAACCGTACCAGTTGGGCGGACAGGAATATTTTTGCAGCGCCAGCGCGGGGGTCAGTCTTACGGAGGAGCACGCCAGCCCATCCGTGCTGCTCAAGAATGCCGATACCGCGCTGTATCGCGCCAAGGAATCCGGACGAAGCAACTATCAGTTCTACAACGACGAGATGAATCGGCACGCGCTCAAGCTCTTAGAGGTCAAAACGGCCCTGCGGTATGCCATCGAGCGAAACGAACTCGTCCTTTATTATCAGCCGCAGGTCGATTTGAAAACGGGGAGGATCATTGGGGCTGAGGCGCTGCTCCGGTGGAATCACCCGCGAAAAGGGATGATCCCGCCGATCGAGTTTATTCCGGTGGCGGAGGAAAGCGGGTTGATCTTTCCCATCAGTGAGTGGGTGCTGGCCGAGGCCTGCCGGCAGAATAGGCGGTGGCAGGCCTCGGGGCTTCCCAGGATTTGCGTGGGAGTGAATCTGTCCGGCCGGCAATTTCAACAGGGCACCTTGGTCAGGCACGTCGAAACGTTGCTGAGTGAAACAGGGTTGGAGCCTTCCGATCTCGAGCTTGAACTGACGGAAAGCATTCTCGTGAAGGACACGGATGTCGCGGTCGCGGTGTGCCGAGAGCTCCAGGTCATCGGCGTGCGATTCTCGATCGATGACTTCGGCACGGGCTACTCGTCGCTGAGTTACCTGAAGCGATTTCCGCTGACCACGCTGAAGGTCGACCGGTCGTTCATCAAACCGCTGCCGGGCGATGCCAGTGATGTGGCGATCAGCCGCGCGATCGTCGCGATGGGCCACACTCTCAACTTGTCGGTGGTCGCGGAGGGAGTGGAAACCGAGGCTCAGCGCAGCGTGTTACACCGCCAGGGTGTCGATGCCGCTCAGGGGTATCTCTTCAGCCCGGCCGTACCCGCGGATCAGTTTGCGGAGCTGCTCCGCCACGGCTCGATTCAGCCAGGCGGACTCGCCGAGACCGCGTAAAATTTTGCCAAGAGCCAAGACTCCTGTCTTGGAGCGTGTCCAAGTATTCGGTCATGTGAGCCCGTTCAGGAATGGCCAGATGCAAGGCGCCGAGAGAACCGGACCGCAGCGTACTGGGCGTGTACGTGAGGACCGGAAGCGCAGCGGCAACGCAGCAGATGGCCATTCCTGGACGGGCTCCTAATCGGCTTCCGGTTCGGTGTTGCCATGCTTGTGGGTGACGCGGTCCTCGTCGAAGAGTTCGTTCATGTCTTCTTCCATCTCTCGCGCCGCCCGCCACTTTGCCAGGGGGTCGGCGTCGAGAGGCTCCGGTGCCTGTTCGGTCTGGGGCGTTGCCGCCGGCTGCTCCGGGAGAACCATCGGGAGCGCGGTCTGCTGTGCTTTCGCCCCGTCATCCTTGGGCGTCGAGTCCTTGGTCGGTGGTTTCGTCATCATGTTTTCCTCGGCGTTGCGCTGGTGCTTTAAGCATACACCGTCCAGTGGTGAAATCACCAGTCGGCGGCCGCTCGAGGTCCCAAGGTTTTTCGCATCGCCTTGCGTGGACTCGCATTGCAGCGCCGCGCGTGTTCGTGGTATATTGCCCCCCGCATTTCTCAAGGACAAGCAACCGGCCGATCTCTACACGGTCGATGACGAGTGGATCGCGCCACGGGGGGAGTTCATCCAAGGGGGAATCAACGTAGCGCTCGCCCGGCCGATGGGCCGGGTCCACACCAAAAGGGAGGATCAGATGAGCAAAGCTGTTGTGAGTCTGTTAGGAGTAGCCGCGATGGTCTTCAGCCTCGCGGCCGTCTCGATGGCGGAAGAAGGGCACAAGATGGGGGGAGGGAGCGGACAGGGGATCAAGGGAATGTCCAAGGAGGAGTTGACCAAGCTCGCCCTGAGCGCCGCGCCGGCCGGCATTGCGAAGGACGCGTCGGTGATGGTTCCCGGCGAGGACGGAAAAATGGTCGAGGCGAAGAAGGGAACCAACGGTTTTACCTGTTTCCCGGACGTAGATGGCCAGCCGGTTCCCGACCCGATCTGTAATGACGCGGCGGCGTCCCAGTGGGTCAGCGATCTCATGGCCGGGGCGCCGAAGCCGACCAATACCGTGCCGGGAATCGCCTACATGGCCAGGGGCGGGGTGCACTTTGAAAAGGACGGAAAGATCGTCATGAAGAACGAGCCGGGGGCAAAGGCCGTGAACGAGCCCCCGCACTGGATGGTGTTCTGGTCGTTCGACTCCAAGGCGAGCGGCATCCCGTCCATGCCCGGCGCGCTGGGGACGTACGTCATGTGGGACGGCACGCCATACGCGCATCTGATGGTGTATCAGGACCCCAAGAAGATCAAGTAACGGGAGCGCGTCTTCCGGCGAAGGCGTTGTTCCCGGGCTCGGCCGTGCGCGGTGCTCCGCTTCAAGGCGGGCACCGCGCACGGTGTCCTACCTACATCTACGCATCTGAGCTGCCGACTCGTCCCCTAGATCCGCAGCCGCAAGAGCCACCGTAAGAGCTGAAGGACTCCCGCGAACACCGCCCATTCTCTGGGGGTGGGCAGGCGGGTCAGTCTGACTCGCAGGTTCACCCGCTTGGCCCACCGCCACACGCCGATGACGGCGAGGGCGATTAGGAGCAGGACGAGGGGATGGAAGAGGATCCGGATCACGTCAGTCGGCCTTGAAGGCGGAGTTCATCATCGCCCCCATTCTACCAAGTCGACGGATCGAACAACAGGTTGGAGACGGAACGCCCGGGCTAGAAGTGTGTCTGGGTATTGGATGATGGAGCCTGTCCAGGAACGGCCAGATGCAAGGCGGAAGGAGGCCGCGCGCGGAGCGTACTGACTCGTACGTGAGCACGCGCGGCCGACTGACAACGCAGCAGATGACCGTTCCTGGACAGGAACCTAGGCTTTGAGCAGGTCCTCGACCGTGAACAAGGTTTCAACCCGGTATCCCGCGGCGGTGAGGCGGTCGCGGCCCCCTTCCTTACGGTCCACCAGGGCCAGGACCTTCACGATTTCGCACCCGGCTTCTTTTAAGATCCCGATCGTGCGTTCGGTCGAGGCGCCGCTCGTGAGGACGTCGTCGACGACCACGATGCGGGAACCGCGCGGCAAGGGACCCTCGATGTAGGCGGTGGTGCCGTGGGTCTTGGGTTCCTTGCGGACCACGAAGGCGGAGAGCGGGCGATCTTCCTGGAAGCTGACCACGGCCGTGGCGACCGCGATCGGATCGGCTCCCAACGTCATCCCTCCGATCGCATCGACCTGGTCGTCGGCGATCGCGTCCAACACGAGGCGGGCAATGAGGTAGGCGCACTCGCCGTCCAAAGTCACCTTCTTGCAGTCGATGTAATAGCGGCTTTGACGGCCGGACGACAGGGTAAACGTCGGTTCGCTGTTATAGAGAAAAGAGTCTCGGAGTTTCTTGAGGAGCTGATGGCGGATCGCGAGCCGTTCGTGCCGTTCCATCAGCGAACGATCGCTCCCGGATCGATGCCCTGCCAGCGCAGCAGGACGATGAACACCACCGCCTGGATCAACCAGCCGAGCAGGCACACGCCGATGGCTCGGCTCGTGCTCCGGTAATCCAGCGCTTGGCGCGCGGCGACCACCATCGCCACCAGCATCCAAATCGCCGCTGCAAGGAAGACCACGTCCCTTGCGCCGGGAATCAGCCCGAACACCCGCACCAACCCGGGCGCGCTGGCGAAGCCGATGGTTCGGAGCATTTCGGGCAGGTCGGACCGCGTCTCGGGCTCGGGGAAGAGCTTGGCGCCGATCAGGTACGTCAGCGAGGCCCAGACAAACCAGCCCCCCAACGCGCCGAGCGTGCCGACCAGGAGGGCTGGCGCTCCGCCCAACGCCAGGGCGCCGACGCCGGCGGCGAGGCCGGAGAGCAGCACGACCCCGAGGGCTTGGCCCATGGCCTGCCGATCGGCTTCGACCTCTTCGTACAGCGCGGCGTCCAAGCGCGCCGCGCGTACCATCCTAGTCACAAAGACCATGCGTGTTTCCGACGAACGAGACGCGCCATCATAGCAGAGCGCGCGGCGGACTACAACGCGTCCGATTTCTCCACCCGTGGGGCGAAGCCGTGACGCGTGGTGTTTTCGCTGAAGCTCTTGGGGATGAGGAACTGGGGCAGGTAGTCGGGCCCGCCCGCCTTGGACCCGATGCCCGAGAGGCGGAAGCCGCCGAAGGGCTGGCGGCCCACCAGCGCGCCGGTGATGGGCCGGTTGACGTAGAGGTTGCCCACCTCGAACGCGTCCGCCGCTTTCCTGATGTGTGCGGGGCTGCGGGAGTACACGCCGCCGGTCAGGGCGTAGTCGACGTCGTTCGCGAGGGCCAGCGCGTGATCGAAGTCCTTCGCGACGAGCACCGACAGGACAGGACCGAAGAGTTCGTCGCGGGCCAGGGGATGGTCGGGTGGAACGGGGCCGAAGAGCGCGGGCGCGATGTAGGAGCCCGGGAGAAGAGGCGGCGGTGCGACCCGCAGGGCGAGACCGTCCGCAACGCCCCGGTCGATCGTCGCCTGAAGGCGATCGCGCGCGGTGGCGTCGATGACGGGACCTACCGTAAAGGCCGGATCATCCGGCGGTCCGATCGTGAGGCTCTCGACCGCCTCTCTCAATCGGGCGACGAACGGCTCGTAGATCGATTCGAGGACGATCAGCCGCGAGCACGCCGAGCATTTCTGGCCCTGGTAGCCGAAGGCCGAAGCGAGCACGCCCGGAATCGCTTGGTCCGGGTCGGCGGTCCGGTCCACGATCACCGCGTTCTTTCCCCCCATCTCGGCGATGACGCGTTTGACGTGGCGCTGCCCGGTGGGCGTGCGTCCGGCGCGTTCGATGATCCGCAGCCCGACTTCTTGGGAGCCGGTAAACGTGATGAAGTCCACGGCGGGATGGTCGACCAGGTACTCCCCGACGTCCGAGCCGCGTCCCGGGACGAACTGGAGCACGCCCGGCGGCAGGCCGGCGTCCGCGAAGACCGCCGCGAGGTGCGCGCCCAACACCGGTGAGAGACCGGACGGCTTGAGCAGCACGGTGTTGCCGGCCACCACGGCCGCGGCGATCATCCCGGTCGGGATCGCCAGCGGAAAGTTCCACGGCGGAATGACGAGGCCGATGCCGCGCGGCTCGTACCAGTAGAGGTTGTCTTCGCCGGGGACGCGGCCGAGGTGCTGCACGCGGCCGAGCCGGCGCATCTCCCGGGCGTAGTACTCCAAAAAGTCGATCGCTTCGGCGACGTCGGCGTCCGCCTCGCGCCATCCCTTGCCCACTTCGAAGACTTCGAGCGCGGCCAGATCGAACCGTTTCGCGCGCATCAGCCGCGCCGCCTCGCTCAACACCGCCGCGCGCCCATCGACCGGCACCCGGCGCCAGGACACCAACGCCCGCGCCGCGGCCGACAGCGCGCGATCGGCGTCCTCCCGAGTGGCGATGGCGACCCGGCCGATGCGCTGCGATGGATCGGCCGGGTTGAGCGAGGCGGTCATCGCGGCCGTCTCGACCGCTTGCCCGTCGATCACGAGCGGCCACGAGCGATCGACGGTCCGCCGGACGCGAGCCAGCGCCGCCGTCATGGCCTCGCGGGCGTCGCGCCGCGTGAAGTCGGTGGGCGGCTCGTTGGCGAACGGCTCGGAGGACCGCACCGGGGACGTGAGTGTGCGCGGTGCGTCGGGGAGGGACGACCGGCCGGTCGTCCCTCCAGGCGGCACGGTTGGCGGCGCGAGTAACGCGTCGGCGTCGAGCCGCTCCTGAAACCGCCGGCGAAGGAACGAGTCGTTGGCGCTGTTTTCCAAAAGCCGTCGCACCAGGTAGGCCATGCCCGGGACGGATTCGCCGACCGGCGTATACACCCGCACGCCCACGCCCATGGCGGTCAGGGCCGCCGCGATGGGGTCGCCCATCCCGTATAAGAGTTGCAGCTCGTACGCCCGGGGCGCGAGCCCGCGCGCGCGAGCGTACGCGACGGCGACCGCGAGGCTCCGCACGTTGTGCGAGCCGATGGCGGGGCGGATCGCGGGGGAGTGGTCCAGCAGCAGCCGGGTCAGCTCCTCGAATTGCGCGTCGGTGGCCGCCTTCTCGGTCAGGACCGGGATCGGCCAGCCTTTCTGGCGGGCCGCGATGACCTCGGCGTCCCAGTACGCGCCCTTTACGAGGCGGATCGTGATGGGACGCCGAGCGCGCTCGGCCCAGGCGATCAGGTCCTCAAGATCCCGCGCCGCGTCCCGGAGATACGCCTGGACCACGACGCCCGCGTGGAGGCCCGCGAAGGCCTCTTCGTCCATCAGTCGGCGAAAGAGGGCGAGCAGCAGGTCCTTGATCGCGTACTGTTCCATATCGAACTGCACGTGCGCGCCGAGATCCGCCGCGTGGCGCAGAATCGGCCGCAGACGCTCGGCGAGCCGGTCGAGGCTCCCGGTCCAGTTCGCCGGGTCAAGCTGAGAGTAGAGCGACGAGACCTTGATCGACACCTCGGCCCGGGGGGAATCCGACAAGGGATGATCCGGCGGATGAGGACTCCCGCGCGCCGCGTCGGCCATGGCCGAGAGCAGCGCGGCGTATCGATCGCGGTAGGCATCGGCCTCGCGTTCGCTGACGGCGGCCTCGCCGAGCAGCGCGACCGAGGCGCCCTGGCCGCGGCGCCATAGCGCCGACAGGGCCTCGCCGGCGCCTTCGACGGACGGGGCCGCGATGAAGAGCGAGGCCAGGGCCGCGACCTGCTCCTTGAGCGTCCGCCCGGCCGCGCGCCCCGCCAGCGACCCCGGGGTCAGACGGCGCAGCCCCCACTCCAGGGCCTTGGGCAACGACACGCCCTCGAAGTATTCCAGGAAGATCGCGACCGCGTCCGCCGGCTCGGACACCGTGGGCAGGACGTCGACGAATCGAAACAGGGCCGTTTTGAAGGCCTCGTCCCGCGTCGCCCACTCCAGGACCTGTCCGCCCCACCACCCGGCGTCGAAGATCGACGCGCGATGGTCGGCCGACCGGTCAAGAATTTCTCGCCCGATCCGTAAAACCTCCGGTTCGAGCGAGGGCTCGCTCATCCGAGAGTGTCCATCGAGAGTCGAAAGGTCTGGTACCAGAGCACGGCGAGCAGGGTCTTGCTGTCGACGATCTCGCCGCGGTGGACGAGCGCGAGGAGGTCGTCGAAGGGCATCGTCACGATCTCCAAGAACTCGGTCGAATCGGCGTGGACGTGATGCACCGGTTCGAGGTCGCGCCCCAGAAAGATCTGGATGCGGCCGGTGGAAAAGCCGACCGAGTGATAGTAGCCGAACAACGGGTCCAGGCGCCCGGGTCGCAGACCGATTTCTTCGGCGCACTCGCGGCGTCCGGTCTCCAGAGGTTCCTCGCCCGGTTCCAGGATACCGGCTGGAATTTCGAGGATCGCCCGCTGAAGCGCGGTCCGGTATTGGCGAACGAGGTAGACCGTCCCGTCGCGCTCGATCGGCAGCACCCCGACGGCATTGGGCGGCACGACGATCTCACGCCGCCCTTCGCGCCCGTCGGGCAAGCGCACCGTGCGCTCCTCGGTTCGAAGGTATCGCCCGTCGTACACGATCCGTGTGGCGAGCAATGTTTCATTCAGGTTCATCGGGGCTCCTCGGGCATGGCGCGGGCGCAGAGCAATTCGGTATGGCCGCGCGTGAGAATCGTACCACAGCGGCGCGCCGGAAGGCCATCGACATTGACCGCATCGTTCCGTATAATGCGGCGTTCTCGCGGCGTGGAGGGATATCGGACGATGATGGTGGAGCGGCTATTTGAGGCGGCGCTGTGGCGGAGCCGGTTTATCGTCATACTCGCCGTGGTCTCGAGCCTCATGTCGGCGGTGATCCTTTTTTTAACGGCGACCGCCGACGTGATTGGCATCGCCGTCCGATCCCTGGGCTATGCGCTCGGGCCGCCCCACCTGTCCGAGGAATATGAGGCGTTCCACAGCCAGATCGTGGGGCACATCATCAGCTCGGTGGACGATTACCTGCTGGCGACGGTCCTGTTGATCTTCTCGTTGGGTCTGTACGAGCTCTTCATCAGCAAGATTGACGTCGCGCAGGAAGACGCCCGCCACAGCTCGAAAATCCTCCTCATCCAGAATCTGGACGATCTCAAGGACCGACTCGCCAAGGTGGTCTTGATGATCCTGATCGTCACCTTCTTCAAAAACGTCATCCACACGTCGTTCTCCGATCCGCTCGGGATCTTGTACCTGGGCATCGGCATCTTGTTCGTGGCGCTCGCGCTGTACTTCACCGGGAAGAGCGCCCACGCGGGCGAGAAATGACCTGGACGCGCGTGCCCGATCTGCGCGTCGCGCGGTCCCACCCCGCGGTGGCGGCGCTTGACGGCCGCCTCTACGTGATTGGCGGCGGCGGTCCGCGCTTTGCGAGTTTGAATGCCGTCGAGGTGTTCGACCCCGCGGCCGGGCGCTGGGCCGAGGCGCGGCCGATGCCCACGTTGCGCTCGGGCGCGATGGCGGTGAGCCTGGGGGAGCGAATCGCGGTGATCGGGGGCGGATTCAAAAAGCCCGACGGGAAGTTCACGTTCCTGCGGACCGTGGAATTCTACGAGCCGGCGGCCGACCGCTGGTCGGCCGGACCGGACATGCTCCAGCCCCACGACTACCCCGCCTGCGCCGTGCTCGACGGGTGGATCTACATCGTCGCCGGCCATCATCCCGACGCGACCGAAGGCGGGCCGCAGACCGATCCGGGCTTCGCGTTCGCCGAGCGGTGGCGTCCGGGCGGAGCGAGCTGGGAAGAAGTGGCTCCGCTGCCGACGCCGCGGTTTGCGGCCTCGGGGTGCGTGTGGCGAGGGCGGGTGGCGGTCGCCGGCGGGGTGGCGTTCACGCCGGACGGATTCATGGAGTACGATCGCGTCGAGCTGTACGACCCCGCGCGCAACGCGTGGGAGCGCGCCGCCTGGGCGCTGCCCTGGCCGGCCGCGGCGCACGGCCTGGTCGCTCACCGCGACCGGCTCTGCCTCTTCGGCGGATTTTCGGGTGACACGGGCATCGGGACGTCGGCGGCGTCGTGCGACGCGCCCGCCGGGACCGGTCCCGCCGCGTGGCGGCCCCTGCCGCCGCTGCCGGAACC
>JACQCD010000084.1 GCA_016201825.1 Nitrospirota bacterium
CCGGAATGGGACTTGGTGAGTTGGAGTGCGGTGGAGAAGGGGGCGTCTTCCCGAGTGAGAGGCCAGCGTCCTCTCGCAGACCTGATCACTCGCTCCACTCGATGCCGCGAACGATCCGACCCACCCCCCTCCTTAGCATCGATCGCCAGCGCAGAGTGACGCAAAACAGCGCCGGTATCTCCTCACCCGCAAATTCGTTGACTTTTAGTTCCCGATCACTATACTAGGGGGCTACATTTTATGACGACCATTGTGGCCCTTTCGATGAAAAAACGAATCGGGGAGCTCCTGACGGAGGCTCTCGATCGAGCGCATGCGTCCGGAGACCTGCGGAGCGTTCCCTCGCCGGTGTGGATGGAGACGCCCAAGCGGGAAGGGTTCGGAGATTATGCGAGCGCGGTGGCCATGACGCTCGCTGCCGCCGAACAGCGTCCACCGCGCCAGGTGGCGGAATTGTTGGTTCGGCACCTTCAGGGGGCCGATCTCATCGAGCGCGTGGACATTGCGGGGCCGGGCTATCTCAACGTCACGGTCCGCCGCGACGCGTGGTGGGGCGTGGTGTCCGAGGTGTTGGAGGCGGGCGAGGCGTATGGCCGCGCGCCGGCGTCGGGGCGTTCGGTGCAAGTAGAATTTGTCAGCGCGAATCCGACCGGGCCCTTGCACGTGGGGCACGGACGTCTTGCCGCCGTGGGATTGGCGTTGGCCAACCTGTTGGCCGTGGCGGGTGATCGCGTCGAACGCGAGTACTATGTCAATGACGCGGGCCGCCAGATGCGGCTGCTCGGGGAGTCGGTTTGGGCGCGCTATTGTACCCTGGTGGGTCGCGAAACGCCGGTGCCCGAAGACGGGTATCAGGGCGCCTACGTGGAAGAAATCGCGCGCAGTATCGTCGAGCGCGACGGGTCTCGGTATGTGTCGGAGCCGCGTGAGACCGCGTTGGCCGAACTCACCACGCTGGCCTACGAACGCCTCCTCGACGAGATCCGCTCCGATCTTGCGCTCTACGGCGTTCGTTTCGACGCGTGGACGAGCGAGCGTGAGCTGTTCCGGTCCGGCTCGGTAGAGCGGGCGATCGAGAGTTTACGCGCTCAAGGATATATTTTTGAAGCGGATGGGGCGCTGTGGTTTCGATCCTCGGCTCTGGGGGACGAAAAGGACCGCGTCGTGCGAAAGCAGGACGGGGAGTGGACCTACCTCGCGTCGGATCTGGCCTACCACTCCAAGAAGCTGGAGGCGGGTTTCGACGTGCTGATCGATCTCTGGGGCGCCGACCACCACGGCTATGTGGGGCGCATCCGGGGGCTCATCAGAGCGATGGGGCATCCCGACGAACGGCTGCGGGTCGAAATCAGCCAGCTCGTGACCGTGGTCCGCAAGGGCAAGCCGGTGCCCATGTCAAAGCGAACCGGGACGTTCATCACGCTGCGCGACGTGATCGAAGAGGTGGGGCGCGACGCGGCGCTGCTGACGTTTCAAATGCGGCGGTTGGACAGCCCGATGGAGTTTGATCTCGAGCTGGCCAAGGAGCAATCGTCGGAGAATCCGGTCTATTACATTCAGTACGCCCACGCCCGGACGGCGGGTATCCTGCGCATGGCGGCCGAGCAAGGCGTCAACTGGCAGCCGCCGCAGGAGAGCGATCTGGCGCGGCTGGTCCTTGGGGAAGAGCTGGGCCTGCTGAAAGCTCTCGCGGCCTACCCGGATGTTGTTCAGGAGGCGGCGCACGCGTACGAGCCTCACCGCGTGGCCTACTTCCTCCAAGAGCTGGCGGGGCTCTTTCACGCGTACTATTACAAACATCGCATCATCACCGACGACCGTCCCTTGAGCGCCGCGCGGCTCGCGCTCGTGGCGGCGGTGGGCGTCGTGCTCAGGAACGCCCTCGCGATCTTCGGGGTCTCCGCCCCGGAACGGATGTGATGACCGTCTCCCGCGCGGGTTCCCATTTTGAACTGCTGGCCACCGATTCACAGACCCAGGCACGCCGAGGGCGGCTGAGCACCCCCCACGGGACGGTCGACACGCCCGCCTTCATGCCGGTCGGCACGTCGGCCACGGTCAAGACCATGACGCCGGCGGATCTCGAATCGCTCGGTGTTCAGATCCTGCTCGCGAATGCGTACCACCTCTATCTGCGTCCCGGCCATCGACTCATCGCCGATCAAGGCGGACTGCACCGCTTCATGGGCTGGGATGCGCCCATTCTCACGGACAGCGGGGGGTTCCAGGTGTACAGCCTGGCGATGCTCCGTCGGATCACCGACGACGGCGCGCACTTTCAGTCGCACCTGGATGGGTCGCTGCACTTGATCACGCCCGAACTGTCGATCGAGATCCAGGATGCGCTCGGGGCCGATGTGGTGATGGCGTTTGATCAATGTTTGGAGTACCCTGCGGTCCACGAGGCGGCGTCCGAGGCGATGGGGCGCACGATCCGGTGGGCGCGCCGGTGCAGGGAGACGGTCCGGGCGACGCCTTCGCTGCTCTTTGGGATCGTACAGGGCGGGTTCTTCCCCGACCTGCGGGAAGAGTCGGCGCGGCAGACCGTGGACCTCGACTTCGACGGCTATGCGATCGGGGGGCTGTCGGTTGGTGAAAGCAAGGAGGAGATGCTCCGCGTTCTCGATCACGTGACCCCGATGCTGCCTCCCACGCGGGCGCGATACCTGATGGGAGTGGGAACCCCCGAGGATCTGATCGATGGGGTGGCGCGGGGCGTCGATCTGTTCGACTGCGTGATGCCGACGCGACACGCCAGGACGGGCTGGCTGTTCACCAGTCGCGGGCGCGTCGTCATCAAACACGCCGAATACGCGACCGACGATCGGCCGCTGGATCCGACGTGCGGCTGTTATACGTGCCGGCACTTTTCGCGCGCCTACCTCCGGCATCTCTTTATGTCCAAAGAAGTGTTGGGGGCGCACCTCAACACCATCCACAATCTGTCATTTTATCTCACCCTGATGACCGACATCCGCGCCGCGATCGAGGAGGGTCGATTCGACGCCTTCCGCGCGACGACCGCCGCGGTCTACGAAGAGGTAATCGTCAAATGATGCGAACAGCCGTCCCCGTTCCACTCTCCGTGTTCGCGTTGGCGGGCGCGCTCACCGTGCAGTCGGCAGGCTCGGAGGCGTGGGCGCAGGACGCCCCGGCGCCCGCCGGTCCGCTCGGTTCGTTTGGGCCCCTCTCCGGGTTCATTCCGTTTCTGCTCATTTTCGTCTTGTTCTATTTCCTTCTTATTCTTCCGCAGCAGCGCCGCCAGAAGAAACACCGAGCGATGCTCGAGGCGCTCAAGAAGAACGATAAGGTCACAACCAACGGAGGGGTCTACGGGACGGTGATGAGTGTATCCAAGGACGTCGTGACGCTCGAGATCGCACCCGGCGTGCGCATCAAACTTCGCCGGGACGCGGTCACCGATCTGCGGACCGGCGACGAAGAGGAATCAAAATGAAGCGAGGAGTCAAAGGGCGGTTCCTGCTCATCGCGACGACCGTGGTGTTGTCGGCGGTTTTTTTCCTGCCCTCGACGCCCTGGTTTGGGTCGCTCCCCGCGTGGTGGCAGCACTACCTCCCCCATAAAGGCATCACGCTCGGGCTCGATCTGCAGGGGGGCATGCACCTCGTGCTGGAGGTCGACGTCGCCAAGGCGGTCGACAATATGGTTGAACGCCTCGCGCAAGACCTCGGTGATCGCCTCAAGGAGCAGAAGATCGCCGCGAACGTCACGCGGGAGGGGACCACGCTGGCCGTCGCCTTGAACGATATCAAGGATCGGGAAAAGGTCTCGATCCTCATCGCCGAGCACTTCGGCGCGTTGTCGGCCACCGATCTTCGGGATCAGACGCTCATCGTGACGCTGCGGAGCGGGGAGGCCGAGCGGGTGCAGAAAGCGGCGGTCTCCCAGGCGCTTGAAACGATTCGTAACCGCGTGGATCAATTCGGCGTGACCGAGCCCTTGATTCAACTCCAAGGCGAGCGGCAGATCCTGATCCAATTGCCGGGGGAAAAGAACCCCCAACGCGCGCTGAACCTCATCGGCAAGACCGCGCTGCTGGAATTCAAACTGCTCGATGAAGAGAACCCCTTCGCCCGAGAGCTGCCGGAGCGCGTCCCGTTGAGCCAGGAGCAAGCGCTGCTGGCCGAGTGGCGGCCCAAGATTCCCCAGGGCGACGAGATCCTGTTCGAGCGCGTCGATGAAAAGGGAGTGGTGACCGGCAAGCGGCCCTATCTCGTCAAACAGCGCGCGGTGATGACGGGCGATTCGCTCAAGGACGCGTTGGTAGCGATCGGCGACTTTAACGAGCCCTATGTGTCGCTCACGTTCGACAGCGCCGGCGCGACGCAGTTCGAACGGGTCACGTCGGAGAACGTGAAGAAGCGACTGGCGATCGTGCTGGACAATTCGGTCTACTCCGCTCCGGTCATTCAGGAACGCATTGCCGGAGGGCGGGCCCAGGTTTCAGGCCGGTATTCGATGGAAGAGGCGAACGATCTGGCGATCATCCTCCGGGCGGGATCGCTGCCCGCGCCGGTGAACGTGATCCAGAACGTGACCGTGGGGCCCTCCTTGGGGCAAGATTCGATCGACGCCGGGATACGGGCGGCGTGGGTGGGGACGGCGCTGGTGGTGTTGTTCATGGCGTTGTATTATCGCGTGGCCGGCGTCATCGCGGATTTTGCCCTCGTGCTGAACGTGATCTTGCTGATCGGGGCGCTGGCGGCGCTTAACGCGACCCTCACGTTGCCGGGCATTGCGGGGATCATTCTCACGATCGGGATGTCGGTGGATTCCAACGTCCTGATTTTCGAGCGCATTCGCGAAGAATTGCGTCTCGGTAAACCAGTGCGATTGGCGGTGGATGGGGGCTACGAGAAGGCGTTTTTGACGATCGTCGATTCGCACGTCACGACGCTCATCACGGCGCTCGTGCTCTTTTTATTCGGCACCGGGCCGATCAAGGGATTTGCGGTGACGTTGAGTCTCGGCGTCACGATCAACCTGTTCACGGCGTTGGTGGGGACCAAGGTGGTGTTTGACGTCCTCCACGCGAGGGCCAAGGTGGCCCACATCAGCATTTAAGCACTTCGGAGGGGAGCGCCGAAACCGTATGTTTGAATTACTGGGCAAGACCAACATCGATTTTATCGGCAAGCGAAACTACGCCTTCATCTTCTCGGGAATCCTCGCGATCCTGGGCGTGACGACGATCGTTCAGATCGAACGGGGACAAGCCAATACCGGGATCGACTTTGCCGGGGGCACGGCGGTTCAGCTCCAGTTTCAGCAGTCGGTCCATCTCGACGACGCGCGAGCCCTCCTCGAGCGCGAAGGCGTTCCCGATGCCGAACTCCAGCAATTTACGGAGGGCAACAAGCTCCTCGTGCGCGTCAAGAAACAAACGACGATCCAGGAAAAGACCGCTGATCGTCTGGTCGAGGTCTTTCGAAAAGGATTCGCCTCAAACCCATTTGTCGTCGATAGTACGACCGAGATTGGGCCCACGGTCGGCGCGAAACTCCAACAAGACGCCGTGAAGGCCATCGCCATCGCGATGCTCGGCATCATTTTGTACATCGCGCTGCGGTTTGAATTCCGGTTCGGGGTGGCGGCGGCGGTGGCCACGTTTCACGACGTGTTGGCGGTGCTGGGGGTGATGTGGCTGCTCGATAAAGAGATTAACTTGCTCATCGTCACCGCGCTGCTCACGCTCGCGGGCTACTCGCTGACCGATACCGTGGTCGTCTTCGACCGGATTCGGGAAAGCCTCCGCACGCGCCGCCGCGATGCGCTGGAGCACGTGATCAACCAGGGGATCAACCAGGTCCTTTCCCGGACGATTGTCGTCTCGCTGACGGTGTTCCTGGTGTTATTGGCCTTGTTTTTCTTCGGTGGTGAAGTGATTCACGATTTCTCTCTTGCTCTGCTCCTGGGGGTTGTGATCGGAACGTATTCCTCAATTTTTGTGGCCAGCCCGCTCCTCCTGTTGTGGCCGGGAGCGAAAGGCAAACTGCTGAAGCAGACGGCGTGACCTCGTGCGGTCCCACTGCGGAGCGTGATGAGGCAATCGCTCTCACAAGTCTCCGGGTTTTTTGACTTCATTTGTGGGTTTTCAGTATAATGCTCCATCTTGCCTCTTCGGGATTCGCAAGACGCGACGGTCAGTTCCTATCACGATCCTTCCCGTGAGCGTTTATCCTTTGTAGGTCTAATCATCTTCGGTGTGTGTGTGACGATCGGCCCGGCGGCCTGCGCACTCCGGCCTCCCATGGTCGAACCGCTTCCGGTGTCGCCCACCGTCGTTGGGCAGGATGTGGTCGTGCAGGTGCGGCCGCTCGATACGAGCTTGGGGAGCGAGGATCGCCGCCACTATGAGGTCGATCTCAGCGCCTATTTTTCAGCCTTTCTCGTGACGATCGAGAACCGGACGTCCCATTCTCTCGTGGTCGATCTCGCCTCTTCGACGTTGCAGGAGGGGTCGGCTCAGCCCCGCGAGGTGCTGACCGATGAGGAGGTGGTCCGCACGTATCGGCACGGACGGGAGGGCGAGGGGGCGATCGAGCTCGTCCCCAAGGCGCCTGCCGTGATCAAGCGTGAACTCGAGCGCATCAGGGCGGTGCGGTCTGGGGCCGGCACCCTGACGCCCGGGGAGCAGATCGAACGGGTGCTCCTCTTCCGCCCGGTTGCCGCGGAGTGTGGACAGTCGTTGTTGATCATCCGAGGGATGGAGGTGATCGACGAGCCCGGTGGACTGGAATTCAGGTTTCCGCTGACCACGTGTGCGGCGAGATCCGGAGCCGACGCGCAGTAGCGTTTAGCGTTGCGCGAGGGAAGGGCTCTCCTTTTGTTTATTCTCGAGGATGGTGTGGTCAACGATCGATCCGCAATTCACGCATTTCCACGCGTAGAACGTCAGAAAAAAGTCGGACAGCCGTTCGCTGAACATCATTCCACTGCACTTGGGACAGGTCATCGGCAACTCCTTGTGGTGATGAAGTGAGTCGTGAAATCGCAGTTTGCGGATTGAGCAAGGCTTATGCCAAGCATAATCCGGCCTGTTATCGGCTGAAAAGCTGTTTAATTGGTCGTAAGCTGGTTTTAGTCGTCAAAAACTTGGCGGAGGGTGTCAAAAAGTGTCGATACTAGGTAAGTCGCTCCCTA
Organism: Nitrospirota bacterium; assembly: GCA_016201825.1. Classification (GTDB taxonomy): domain Bacteria; phylum Nitrospirota; class Nitrospiria; order 2-01-FULL-66-17; family 2-01-FULL-66-17; genus 2-01-FULL-66-17. The sequence goes on from JACQCD010000084.1 coordinate 7,165, forward strand.
ACTCGATGACCGCTAAGGAAGGCGCTCACCCTATTTCGGCATGGCCTTCCAGCGAACGTCCGCGAGAGCGCTTAGTGGAGCGGGGGGCGGGTGAACTGTCGGACGCCCAGTTGGTGGCGATCCTGCTGCGCAGCGGGCGCCGACGGCAGAGCGCGCTGGACCTCGCTCGAGTGTTGCTCTCCCAGTTTGGTGGACTGCGCGGCGTTGCCCACGCGAGCGTGGCCCAGTTGTGCCGCGTGGGGGGTGTCGGTCCCGCAAAGGCCGCGCAGCTGAAGGCGGCTCAGGAAATCGGCCGCCGGGTGGCTGCCGCCCCCTTGGGGGTGGGAACCCGCATCGAGTCGAGCGCAACGGTCTTTGAGCACTTTGCCCCACTCTTGAAGGGGCTGAAACGGGAGGTGTTCGTCGGCTTGTATCTGGATGGCAAGCACCGAGTCGTCTTGGAGCAGACGATTTCCGAGGGCAGCCTGACGGCCAGCTTGGTTCACCCCCGGGAGGCGTTCGTCCCGGCGATCCAAGCGTCGGCTGCGGCCGTCATTTTTCTTCACAACCACCCGAGTGGTGATGAGACTCCAAGTCGAGAGGATCGGGAGCTGACGTCTCGCTTGGCCGCCTGCGGTCGCCTCTTGGGGATCCCCATGCTCGACCATCTGGTGCTCGGGGCCGACCGGTATTTCAGCTTTGCGGACCGTCGATTGTTGGAGGAGTCTTCGTGATGGACCGTCGAGTGTCGGATCGCCGGCGCACGCCTCGTCGCCGGCAAGAGCGCCGATTGCGGCGACGACGAAGTGGAATCGAGCGGCGGATCCAGTCCGACGCGAGACCCGACGGCGATCGCCGCCGGATCACTCGCCGGGGCGCCGATCGCCGGTTCGCGGATCGGCGAGTTGCCGCATTTGACCCAGTAGGAAGGAGAATCGAACCGTGAAAAAACCCGCTCCGCGCCGAGGGCGCGGCATGAAAACTGTTTCGTCCCCACGGGTGGCGCAGCAACCCGCTCCGCGCCGAGGGCGCGGGAGCCAGCGTGCGAAAGCCGTCCGCGGGAGCCAGCGACCAAGCGGACCACGGGCCCTGCACGGGCCGGCGGCGGACTCGCTTCAGGGCGAGCTTTCGGCAGTGCGGGACGAGGTCGGGCGAGTCGCCGCGAACGTCAAAGCGGCGATCCAGAAACTCGATCGGCTGATGATTGCGGTGGCCGATCTCCACGATGATGTCGCCGATCTCCAGGCCTCGCTGGGCGATGGAGAGGTCGAGTACGGTCCGGTGGAAGAAGACAACTCGGAAATGGGCGAGGGGCATGCCTAAGCGCGCTCCGCGGCGGGCACCCGAAGTCTCGATCGGGGTGGATCTGGGGGGCACCGGGATCCGCTTCGCGCGTGTGACGGTGGATGGAGACGTAATTGGGCGACCGGGGGTCGTGCCGGTGGTTGATCGCCGCAAGGCGGCGGTGTTGGGCCAGCTCCGCCGTGCCGTGGTCGAGGCGTGTTCGGGATCTCAAGCGGTAGAGGCCGTCGGCATCGGCGTGCCCGGTTTCATCAGACGCGATCGGGGCGTGATTGTCCGTTCCCCCAATTTCCCCGACTGGCGGAATGTTCCGGTCCGTCAGATTTTGCAGCGCGATGTGGCGGTGCCCCTGGTGATCGAGAACGACGCCAACGCCGCGGCGCTGGGCGAAGACTGGATCGGGGCCGGACAAGGCGGGCGAGGGATCCTCGTGATGTTGACGCTCGGGACCGGGGTGGGTGGCGGGTTGGTCAGTGACGGCAGGCTGATCACGGGGCGGGACGGGATGGCGGGTGAGATCGGCCACCAGACCGTGGATCCGAGCGGCCCACCGTGTACGTGCGGCAACACGGGCTGCCTCGAGACGTACGCGTCCTACACCGGTCTCGTGGCGAATTACCGGCGGCGGACGGGCAGCAGCGAAGACGAGCTGTCTGGCCTTGAGCTCGCGGCGCGGGCGCGGCGTGGCGACGCTGAGGCTCAACTGGTGTTTGCCGACATGGGGTGGGCGCTGGGGGTGACGCTCGCGAACCTCATCAATTTACTGAATCCCAGCCGGATCGTGTTGGGTGGGGGGCTCAGCGGCGCCTGGCCTCTGTTCATCCGCCGTGCGATGCAGGAGATCGACCGGCGAGCGATCCGCGCAGCGGCCCGAGGTGTGCTGATTCGAAGGGCGAAGCTCGGAACCGCCGCGGGGATGATCGGCGCGGCTCGCGCGGCGTGGCAGGCCGTCACAGGTACGGGACACACGGGTGCGGTTTCGCGCCTAGGGCGCAGGGTGCGTCCGACCATGCGGGCCGCGAGTTGAGCGCGCATGGGGGGCTCGATCGTTGGTGCGTGTCTGATTGGGTAAGGGTGGCTGCGGACGCTCCCCGTCTGGTCTGTGCCGGATGAGGCGGAGGAGGTGTTCACGGAGCGGCCGATCCGGCCGGCGCGATGGAGCTGGCCGGCTTCTCCCGCTTGTCGTTGCCGTGATGGTGGGCCTGCTCTCGATGCCCAGTGGCGCGGCTGAACTTCCGAGGATCGCGGCGCTCGACGTGCGGGGGGCGCGAACCATCGAGGTCGCGACGATTCTCAATCGGAGCGGGTTGACCGTGGGCGCGGCGGTCGATCCGGCTGGGGTGCGAGACGCGGTCAAGGCCGTGTATCGGATGGGGTATTTCGATGACGTCTCGATCGAACAAGAGCCGGTCGGCGACGGCGTTCGGGTCACGATCGTGGTGAGCGAGCGGCCGATCCTGACCGAGGTGCGATACGAGGGGTATGACGGGGTGGGACTCGACAAGCTCAAAGAGCAGGTCACCCTCAACCTCCAGACCTTCATCGATCTGCGGGCGGTCAGCGCGGCGGCGACCAAACTCCAGCAGTATTACTTCAGCGAGGGCTATGCCGATGCCCGGGTGACCCCGGTGACCAAGGCCGGAGGTCCCGGGACGGTGTCCGTCACCTTCCTGATCGAGGAAGGAAAGCGCGCCAAGATCCGCACCGTGGAGTTTGAAGGCAACCAACAGATTCCGGGTAAACGGCTCCGCAAGGCGATCACGACCAAGCGGTACTTCTGGCTCACGTCGTGGATCACGAACGCCGGGATCTATAAGCAGGACGAGCTCGACCAAGACGCGGAGCGGCTGCGCGATTTTTATCTCAACGAAGGCTACGTGCAAGTCCAGGTCGGGACTCCCCGCGTCCTTCCCTTGCCCGATCGGGGCGGCTTTACCATCGTCTTCCCGATCGTGGAGGGGGAACGCTATACGGTCGACCGGATCCGGCTGACCGGTCACGCGATTTTCTCGACCGCCGAGCTGACCGAGGGCTTGGCCCTGCACGAAGGCGATATCTTTCGGCGGAACCTGCTTCGCCAGGATATCACCGCGTTGACCGACCGCTACGGCGAGCGTGGCTACGCATTCGTCGATATCCGCCCCCAGTTCGTGCCGCATCCCGACACGCGGGGGATCGATCTCACCTACGAGATCCGCGAAGGGCGGCCGGTGACGGTCCGGGAAATCACGATCGAGGGCAACGACAAAACCTACGATAAAGTCATCCGCCGCGAGTTGCGGGTGGCCGAGCAAGAGGTGGTCAACACCAAGTTGTTGAAACGGAGTTTTCAGCGGATCAATAACCTCAACTTCTTCGAGAACGTCGAGATCCTTCCCAACCCGATCGGCGACGATCAGATGGACATTCGGGTTCGGGTCAAGGAAAAGCCCACCGGGACGTTCAGTATTGGCGGGGGGTACAGCTCGGTCGACGGCCCGGTCTTTCAATCCGACATCACGCAGGGTAACCTGTTTGGGCGGGGCCAACTCCTGCGCGCGCGCCTGGAGAAGAGCACGAAAACGACCACGAACTACACGCTCACGTTTCGGGAGCCGTATCTCCTCGATCGGCCGGTATCGGGCACGGTCGAACTCTTCTCCCAGGAGCGCAAATACACGACCTACAAGGACGGCCGGACCGGCGGGTCGTTCAGCCTCGGTAAATCGTTCGGGGAGTATGTGTCGGCCAGTCTCACGTACACGCGGGACGCGACCAAGCTCTTCGATCTTGTCACGTACGATCCCACGCCGCCGTATGATCCCACGCCGCCTGATTCGAATGGCGTGGACACTGACCCCAATGACAATCAGACGGATACCAATCCGCTCGATGACTTCACCAAGCGTGCTCCTCCAGCGATTCAAGACGAGGCGGCGCGCGGGAAGGTGACGACGAGCAGTCTCGGCTTGTCGATTGCCCGCGACACGCGTGACTTCGCGTTTGACCCGAGAGAAGGCCAGCGGCATTCGCTCTCCGTCGAGTACGCGGGGGGGGCGATTCTTCAAGGGGATAATCGGTTCTATCGGGTCGTCAGTGACCATAGCGTGTTTTTCCCGGTCGTGTGGAATACCGTCTTCTCCCTCCACCTTCGTCTCGGGTATCTCGGGGGCACCGAGATCCCGTTCAGCGAACGCTTCGTGGTGGGCGGGATCAACAGTGTGAGGGGATTCGACTACGGGAAGGCGGGGCGGGTTGACCCGAGCACGGGGGAAATCTTCGGAGGCAACAAGGAAGTCATTTTCAATGCCGAGTACGTGTTCCCCGTGGTGACGGAAGCGAAAATGAAGGGCGTGGTCTTTTTTGACGCGGGACGCGCGTTCGACGACCAGGGACGATTCGATGCCGCGGGGATCGTGTTGACGGGACCGGACAAGCAGCCGTTCACGTCCGGGGAGCCCATGCGAATCCGCGAGCTCCGCTACAGCGCGGGGTTTGGGATCCGGATGTTGCTCCCGATCGGGCCCATCCGTCTTGAGTGGGGCTATAATCTCGATTCCCAGCCCGGCGAGAAAAGCGGGCTCTTTCCCGAGTTCACGATCGGATCGGTGTTTTAACCAGGAGGATGCGCAGTGGGACGAACACGGTGTGCGTGGGGCGCAGTGATGGGGCGATGGATCGTCATCGGCGTAGTTGGATTGATTTTGAGCGTGCCGGCCCGGGCTGAAACGGCGGACGCGCTCAAGATTGCCTACATCGACGCGCTGAAGGTGTTCGATCAATCGAAGATCGGCAAGAAAGCGAAAGGGCTGCTGGAAGAGTTCGTCAAGAGCCGGCAGAAGATCATCGATCTCGAAGAGGCGGAAATCAAGGAGCTGGAAGACAGCCTCGCCAAGCAAGAGAGCGTGCTGACCCCCGACGC
>JACQCD010000085.1 GCA_016201825.1 Nitrospirota bacterium
ATCGAAGATCGGCAAGAAAGCGAAAGGGCTGCTGGAAGAGTTCGTCAAGAGCCGGCAGAAGATCATCGATCTCGAAGAGGCGGAAATCAAGGAGCTGGAAGACAGCCTCGCCAAGCAAGAGAGCGTGCTGACCCCCGACGCTAAGAAGGCCAAGCAAGACGATCTGCAGAAGAAATTCCTCGCCTATCAAAAGAAGGCGACCGATCTGAACCGGGAGATTCAGGACAAGAAAACCGAAGTGCTCAACGAGTTTCACGGCCATCTGCAGACCGTGGTGAAACGAGTGGCCGAACGCGAGGGGTACACGCTGGTGTTCGACAAGGGATCGGGAACCCCGGCCGAAGTGAGCAGTCTCTTGTATGCCAAGGAGACCTTGGACGTGACCGAGAAGGTGCTGGCCGACTTGGATAAAGAAAGCAACAGCAAGTAACCGGGGTGATCGGTGTGGCTCCACGCTCCACGCGCTCCACGACCCTCTCCGCGCTAGCCGCCTACGTCGGGGGCTCGCTCCGCGGCGGGGATGTGCCGATCACCGGGGTGGCCGGGATCCGCGAGGCGGAGCCGGGCCAGATCACGTTTGTGGCGAACCCGCGGTACGTGCCGGACTTGGCCCGCACGCGGGCTTCGGCGGTGGTGATCGCCAAGGCGCACGCGACCTCGGCGATCGCTCGGATCGAGGTGGATGATCCCTACTACGCATTCAGCCGGATCGTCCGCTGGTTTCACGAGCGACCCTACGAGCCGGGGGGCATCAGCCCGCACGCCTCGCTCGCGCCCGATGCGGCGGTGGGGGCCGACCCGACGATCGGGCCGTTCGTCAGCGTGGGATGTCGCGCGCGGCTGGGCGACCGGGTGACGCTCTTGTCGGGCGTGTCGGTTGGCGACGACGTGGCGATCGGCGACGACACGGTGGTGTATCCCAACGTCACGATCCGGGAGGGCTCTGCGATCGGCCGGCGGGTGATTCTGCACAGCGGGGTGGTGATCGGGAGCGACGGGTTTGGGTTCGCCACCCGCAACGGCCGCCACGAGAAAATCCTCCAGATCGGACGGGTGGTCATCGAGGACGACGTGGAGTTGGGCGCCAACGTCTGCGTCGATCGCGCGGCGCTGGGCGTCACGCTGATCAAGCGGGGCACCAAGGTCGACAATCTGGTTCAGATTGCCCACAATGTCGTCGTGGGGGAAGACTGTTTGATCGTGGCGCAGGCCGGCATATCGGGCAGCAGCGAACTGGGGCGCGGGGTGGTGCTCGCGGGGCAAGTCGGCGTGGTGGGGCACCTGAGGATCGGGGACGGCGCCATCGTCGGCGCGCAGTCCGGCGTGGCCTCCGACCTGGCAGGGGGGCAGGTCGTGTCGGGCAGTCCCGCGATCCCGCATCAGACGTGGCTGCGCGTGCAGGCCACGATCCCGACGTTGCCTGAAATGCGGCGAGCGCTCAAACGCCTCGAAGCGCGCGTGGCAGAATTAGAACAACATTCAAGTGGTTCGAGTTGAACCCTTTGAACGTTCGAGCTTTTGAATTTTTGAGGGAATCTCATGCTTGAAGCCGACGCGATTTTGAAAATCCTCCCCCACCGCTATCCCTTTCTGCTCGTGGATCGTGTCCTGTCGATCGAGGAAGGCCGGGCGGTCGCGATCAAAAACGTCACGATCAACGAGCCGTTCTTTCAGGGTCATTTCCCCGGCCAGCCGATCATGCCTGGCGTGCTGGTCCTCGAAGCGCTGGCTCAGGTGGGCGGTATCTTGGCGTTTCAAACCGCGAAGGAGGCCCAGGATCACCTGGTGATCTTTGTGGGGATCGACCGCGCCAAGTTCCGCAGGCCCGTCGTGCCGGGCGATCGCCTCCGCCTCGAAGTCTCGCTCTTGCACAAGCGCCATCCGTATTGGCGGTTGCGGGGCGAGGCCTACGTGGAGGACGCGCTGGTGTGCGAAATGGAGTTCAAGGCGATGCTCTCGCCGCGGGAGACGTCATGAATCGCCACCCGACCGCCATCATCCATCCCGGCGCCCGGCTGGCCGATGACGTCACGGTGGGGCCCTACGCGATCATCGGCGAGCACGTGCGGATCGGCGCGGGCACGACGGTCGGCGCGCACGTCGTCATCGAAGGCTGGACCGAGATCGGGGAGGCGTGCGCGTTCTCGCACTTCGTGTCCGCCGGAACGCCTCCGCAGGACCTCAAGTTCGGCGGCGAAGAGAGCCGCCTGATCATCGGCAGCCACAATATCTTTCGAGAGTTCGTGACGCTCAACCGGGGCACGCACCACGGCGGCGGGGTGACCCGCATCGGGGACCATAATTTCTTGATGGCGTACGTCCACGTCGCCCACGACTGCCGGATCGGCGACCACGTGATCATGGCCAACGCCGCCACGCTGGCCGGCCACATCGAGATCGGCGATCACGCCGTGCTGGGGGGCTTGACCGGGGTGCATCAATTCGTACGGATCGGCGCCTACGCGATGATCGGGGGCTGTTCGGCGGTGGCCCAGGACGTGCCGCCCTTCGTGTCCGCGGTCGGGAACCGCGCCAAGCTGTACGGACTCAACCTGATCGGGTTGAAGCGCCACGGGTTCGGCGAGGAGCGGCTGGCCGCGCTCAAGCGGGCGTATCGGCTCCTGTTCCACTCCCACCTCCCTCTCAAGGAAGCCGTCAAACGGACGCGGGAAGCGCTCCCCGACCAGGCGGACGTCGAAGAGCTCATTCGATTTGTGGAAACGTCGGAGCGGGGCATCAGTCGCTAGCGTTGCAGGGCTGCTGAGCGACCGGCCGATGGCCATGCCAATTAGAAAACTAGGTCTCATCGCCGGCAACGGCCGGTTTCCCTTGCTCTTCGCGGACGCCGCAAAACAAGCGGGGTTCACCGTGACGGCGGTGGCCCATCGGGGCGAGACGCCGGAGGAACTCGAGAAGCGGGTGGATGAGCTGCACTGGATCAAGGTGGGACAACTGGGGCACCTCATCGAGCATTTCAAGGCGGCGGGCGTGGACACGGTGGTGATGGCGGGGGGGATCACCAAGGCGCGGATGTTCACGGACTATCGCCCCGACCTGCGCGCCCTTAAGGTGCTGGCGCGGGTCCGCCACCTCAAGGACGACGTGCTGCTCCGCGCGATCGCGGAGGAATTGGAATCCGAAGGCATCACCGTGGGCGACGCCGCGCACTACCTCCCCGGACTCATCGCGGAAGCCGGGGTCTTGACCACGCGTCCGTCGAGCGATCAGTGGGAGGACATTCGCTTCGGGGTGACGACGGTGAAAGCGATCGGACGACTGGAGATCGGCCAGTGCGTGGTCATCAAGAAGCGGACGGTGCTCGCGGTCGAAGCGATCGAGGGCACCGATGAGACGATCCGCCGCGGCGGGCGGCTCGCGCGGGGCGGGGCGGTCGTCGTGAAGATGGCCAAGCCCCAGCAAGATCTGCGGTTTGACATCCCCGCGGTGGGTCCCGCCACGATCGAGTCGATGCGGGAGGTGGGGGCGTCGGTGCTGGCCGTCGAGGCCGGCAAGACCCTGTTGTTGGACCGGGTGGAGCTCTTGGACGCGGCGCGCCGGGCGCGGATCGCGGTGGTGGGGATCACCGAGGAAGCGGAGGCGAAGGATGGGTAGCGCGATCAAGGTGGGCGTCATCGGCGTGGGGTACCTCGGACGACATCATGCGCGGCTGTACGCCGAATTGCCCGCGGCCACGTTGGTGGGCGTCGCGGACGTCGATGAAGGCCGCGCCCGGGACGTGGCGGCGTCGACCGGCGCCAGAGCCTTCACCGACTATCGCGAGCTGCTGTCCCAGGTTGACGCCGTGAGCGTGGTGGTGCCGACCAGTTTGCACCACCGCGTGGCGATGGATTGTTTGGACGCCGGGTTGGACGTGCTCTTGGAAAAACCGATGACGGTGACGCTGGCCGAGGCCGACGAGTTGATCGCGCGCGCCGAGGCGAAGCGGCGCATCATCCAGATCGGCCACCTGGAGCGGTTCAACGGGGCCGTGCGGGCGCTGGCGCCGCGCCTGACCGCGCCGCGGTTCATCGAGTCGCACCGCCTGGGGCCCTTCGTGGGCCGCGGCACCGACGTCCACGTCATCCTCGATCTCATGATCCACGATCTGGACATTATCTTGAGTCTCGTTCGGTCGCCGCTCACCGACATCCGGGCGGTCGGCGTGGCGGTGTTGACTCCCCATATCGACATCGCCAATACTCGACTGGAGTTCGCCGACGGGTGCGTGGCGAACGTCACGGCGAGCCGGGTGTCCAAGGACGCGCTGCGCAAGCTGCGCATTTTCCAGCCGGACGCGTACTTCTCGCTGGACTATCAGAAGCAAGAGGTCATCATGGCGCGACGCGTGGACGGCGCGACCGAGGCCGGCCTGCCGGCGATCGACATCCAGACGCTCCCGATCGAGAAGGAAGAGCCCCTCAAGGCCCAGCTCTCGGCGTTTTTGGATTCCGTGGCGACCCGGCGGGCGCCGTTGGTGTCGGGGCGTGAAGGTCGCAGCGCCTTGCGGGTGGCGCTGGATGTGCTCACGTGCATCGAGGGCGGTGGTCCCGTCAGAAGAAGCCCGAGCGGTGAAACCTGATGAGCGATGACCGGGCCAACGTCCTGGCGCCGCCCAGCCCTGAAACGCAGGGCTTGCGCGGCGCCGCGCTGGCGAAGCGGCTCTTTCTCATCGCGGGCGAAGCCTCGGGCGACGCCCACGGGGGCAAGCTCGCGTCGGCGCTGCTCGCGCGGAACCCCGCACTGAGCCTGGAAGGCGTGGGGGGCGCCGCGATGGAGAAGGCCGGCGTCCGCCTCCGGCACGACATCCGTCATCTCGGGGTGGTCGGCCTCGTCGAGGTGCTCTCGCAATGGCGGTCGATCTGGCGGACCTATCGAGACGTGCGGGCGCGGCTGCGCGAGGCGCCGCCCGACGCGCTGGTGCTGATCGACTATCCCGAATTCAACTTGCGGATTGCGCGCCTGGCGAAGGCGCTCGGCATCCCGGTCATCTATTACGTGAGTCCCCAGATCTGGGCCTGGCGCCCCGGCCGGATCGCGGCGATCAAGTCCGTCGTCGATCTGATGCTGGTGCTTTTCGAGTTCGAAGCCGAAGTCTACCGCACGGCCGGCGTGCCGTGCCGGTTGGTCGGCCATCCCCTGCTCGACGACGCGGCGCCCGATGCCGATCAGGAGACGTTTGCGCGGCGGTATCGCCTGGCGACGGGGGAGCGCGCGTTGGGTCTGTTGCCGGGGAGCCGCGCGCTCGAAGTCTCGCGCCTCCTGCCCGCGATGCTGGACGCGGCGGAGCGCCTCCACGCCGCGGGGACGATCGATCGGGTCCTGGTTGCCGTGGCGCCGTCGATCGACGCCGGCCTGGTCCAATCGTTGGTCGATCGTACCGGGGCGTTTCGCGCCCGCGTGACGGTCGCGATCGGCGAGGCGGCCGCCGTCCTCCGCGCCTCGCGCGCGGCGGTGGTCGCGTCGGGCACGGCCACGTTGCAGGCCGCGGTGATCGGCACGCCCCTGGTGATGGTGTACCGGGTGGCGCCGCTCACCGCGTGGATCGCGCGGCTTCTGATCACGATCCCCCACGTCGCGCTGGTCAACGTCGTGGCGGGGCGGCGCGTGGTGCCCGAATTGGTCCAGGAGCAGATGACCGCGGAGCGGATCGCGGCCGAGGTCGGTCGCATCTTGACCGACGAGCGTACCGCGTCGGCGATGCGGGCGGACCTTGCCCGGGTGCGGTCCGCGCTGGGCGAACCGGGGGCCTCGGCCCGCGCGGCGGAGGCCACGCTGGAGTGGCTGGCGCAGGGAGCGCGTCATGGTTAGCGGCGGGACCTCCCGGGCATCGGTGGTGCGACGGCTTTTGCGCTACGTCAAGCCGTACTGGGGACGCTTTATTCTCGCGTCGGTCTGCGCGGGAGGCGTGTCCCTGTTGACCGCGGCGAACGCGTGGCTGGTCAAACCGGTGTTGGACGAGATTTTCGTCCAACGCAACACCGCGATGCTCGCCATCCTCCCGTTCGCCATCGTCGCGGTGGCCGTCGCCAAGCGCGCGTTTCAGTTCGCGCACGTGTACCTGATGGGGTATACCGGCAATCGGATCATCACCGACATTCGGGACGCGCTGTACCATCACATCCTGAAACTCTCGCTGACCTTCCACGCCACGCACTCCACCGGGGCGTTGATGTCGAACGTGACGAGCGATGTCGCGTTGATGCAGCGGGCGGTGTCCGGGGTGATCAAGGATCTCATCCAGCAGCCGCTGACCTTGCTGGCGCTGATGGGGGTGACCATCTATCAGAACTGGCGGATGGCGTTCATCGCGATCGCGGTCTTGCCGTTCGGGTATTATCCCATGATCCGATTGGGGCGGCGGCTCAAGCGCCTTGCCCACGCCGGCCAGGAGCGAGTGTCGGAGCTTTCATCCATCCTGCAGGAGACGTTTTCCGGAATCCGGGTGGTCAAGGCGTTCGGCACGGAGGCCTTCGAGGCCGAGCGCCTGCGCGACACGAACCTTCGCTATTTCCGCAATACGATGAAGGTGACCACGGTCTCCGAGCTGGCGCCGGCGGTGATGGAGGTGCTCGGCGCGATCGGGGGCGCCGCGGTCATCGCCTACGGCGGCTACGCCGTCGTGTCGGGGCAGATGACAACCGGGGCGTTCTTCTCGTTCCTCACCGCGTCGTTTCTGATGTACGCCCCGATCCGCATCTTGTCGGCGGCCAACACCGCGATCCTGTCGGCGTCGGCCGCCGCCGAACGGGTCTTCGCCATCCTCGACGTCGAGACCGAAGAAGGAAGGGATCGGGGCCGCCGCGAGCTGACGGGGGTTCGCGAGGGCATCGAGTTCCGCGACGTGGGGTTTACCTACGACGGCGCCGAGCGAGTCACGCTGGCGGGCATCACCCTGCGGGTGCGCGCGGGCGAGGTCGTCGCGGTGGTGGGGACCAGCGGAAGCGGGAAGACGACGCTCGTCAATCTCTTGCCGCGCTTCATCGAGCCCACGCGCGGCGCGATCTTCATCGACGGAGTGGACGTGCGCGAATTGCGCCTCGCGTCGCTGCGTCGCCACATCGGCGTGGTGAGCCAGGAGGTCGTCTTGTTCGACGACTCGGTCCGCAACAACATTGCCTATGGGATGACAGACATCGTGCAGGCCGACGTCGTCCGGGCGGCCGAAGCGGCCTACGCCCATCCCTTCATCCTCCAATTGCCGGCGGGATATGACACCGTGATCGGCGAGCGCGGGGCGACGCTCTCGGGAGGCGAGCGTCAACGGTTGGCCATCGCGCGGGCGCTGCTCAAGGATCCCCCCATTCTGATTTTGGACGAGGCGACCTCGGCGCTGGACGCGGAATCCGAGGCGATCGTCCAACGGGCGCTGGCGAACCTGATCGCCCATCGGACCACGTTCGTGATCGCCCATCGTCTTTCGACGGTCCAACGGGCCAGCCGGATCGTAGTGTTGGACCGAGGGACGATCGTCGAGGAGGGGACCCACGCGAGCCTGCTCGCCAGGCAGGGCATTTACGCCAACCTGTATCGTATCCAGTTCGAACCCGAGGCGCGCTATGCCGGGTCGTGAGGCGGCCTGGCGCCGGTGGGTGCCCTCCGTGATCGCCGCGCTGATCCGGGGCGTGGGCCGGACGATGCGTCTCGAGACCGTCAACGCCGAGGCAATCATGGCGCGCTGGCGGCGGGGCGAGGCGAGCATCATCGCCTTTTGGCACGGCCGCCAACTCATGCTGCCGCTGGCGTATCACGGGTCGGGGCTCACGATTCTGATCAGCCGACATCGCGACGGCGAACTGATCAGCCGAGCCATGGTGGCGTTTGGGTTCTCCGCCGCGCGCGGGTCGACGACGCGCGGCGGTGCGGTCGGGCTGCGCGCCCTGGTCGACGCGGGTCGGAAGGGGCGCGATGTGGCCGTCACGCCGGACGGTCCGCGAGGACCTCGCGAGGTCGTGCAGCCGGGCGTGATCCAACTGGCGCGGCTGACCGGTCTCCCGATCGTTCCGCTGGCGTTCGGGGCCTCAAAAAAAAAATCCTTCGCACCTGGGACGGGTTTCTCATCCCGGTCCCGTTCGCGCGCGGCGTGTTCGTGTGGGGGGACCCGCTCTGGGTTCCACGCGACCTGGGAGCGGACGGGTTTGAGGAGCGCCGCCGCGCGCTGGAGCAGGCGTTGATCGACGTGACGGGCCGAGCCGATCGACGATGGGAGAAGGCGCCGGACCGCGCGTGATTCGGCGTCTCTATACGGCGGCCCTTGCCGTCGGTCTGGTCGTGACCGCCCCGAGCTATCTCGCCAAAGCGATACGACGCGGGACGGGCCTGGCCCTGCGCGAGCGGCTGGGACGCCTCCCCGACCATGTCGTCGCGGCGGTGCGCGACCGGCGTGCGGTCTGGGTGCACGCCGTGTCGGTGGGCGAGGTGACCGCGGCGGTGCCGCTGCTCCGCGAGATCAAAATTCGGTATCCCACGGTGTGTCTGTTCGTTACCACGGTGACCGCGACCGGGCGCCAGACGGTGATCGAGCGCGTGCCCCAGGCCGACGCCGTCGCCTACTTCCCGCTCGATTTCCCCCGCGTGGTGGATCGACTGTTGGACACGATCAACCCGCGCCTGTTTCTCTGCGTGGAAACCGAGCTCTGGCCGAACTTCCTCTCCGCGCTGGCGCGGCGGGGCATCCCGGCCTTTCTGGTAAACGGACGGTTGAACGCCCGATCGGCGCGACGGTACCGTTGGGCGCGCCGGCTCTTCCAGCCGGTGTTAGCGGGCTTCTATGGGTTTGCCGTCCAGACCACCGCGGATGCCCAGCGGCTGGCCGGGATCGGCGCGGACCCCGGTCGGATCGTCATCACCGGTAATTTGAAATTCGACCAACCGGCGGATGATGCCGAGACGGGAGATCCAGCTCGGCGGGTCGGTTTGGGGTTGGCCGCCGACGAACTCCTCTGGGTCGCGGGAAGCACGCGTCAAGGGGAAGAGGAGCCGCTCCTCGAGGCGTACCGTCGGCTCAGGGGCCGAGGGGTCCGAGTCGTGCTGCTCATCGCTCCCCGGCACCTTGACCGTCTCGACAAGATCGAGGCGATGGTGCGGGCGCGTGGGTTCGACCCGGTGCGCCGATCGGCGTGTCCGGCGGGGCAGCCGAGTCCCCGCGGGGAGGGCGGCCCCGCCCGGGTCATCGTCCTCGACACGATCGGTGAGTTGGCCGCGCTCTACGGCGAGGCGGCGCTCGCGTTCGTCGGGGGGACGCTCGTGCCGGTGGGCGGGCACAATCTTCTCGAACCGGCGGCGCGCGGCAAGGCCGTGGTGTTCGGGCCCCACACGTACAAGTGCGAGGAAATTGCCGCGGCAGTGCTTGAATCGGGCGCCGGTGTGCGGGTCGATTCGGTCGATGCGCTGGAAGAGCAGGTGGGGCGGTTGTTGGCGGATCCGGTGCTGCGCGAGCGGATGGGCCGCCGCGGGCGTGAGATGGTGGCGAGAAATCAGGGCGCGGTGGAGCGGACGTTGGCGTTGCTCCATCCGTGGTTGGTGGAATGATCGGTAGGGGCGAGGCGGTGCCTCGCCCTGATCCGTCGGTCCATCAAGAGAGGGCGACCCACCGGAACCTGTGCCGTGCCGAAGGCACGGAATGCCAAATGGGCCTTCCTCACAGGTGGCGAAGCAACGCCCCTACGCGGGTTGAAACGTGATGTCGCTGCTCGTTCAGATTCCATTGATGATGGCCTCCGGTCTTTACGGCGCCGGGGTCGGAGTCCGTGCGTGGTGGTATCGGCGCGCCGGAGGACGTGTCCACACGCTGGGCCGGCCGGTGGTGTCGGTGGGCAATCTGACCGTGGGCGGGACCGGCAAGACCCCGCTGGTCATCGCGATCGGAGACGCGCTGCTGGCGCGCGGGGTCGACGTGACGGTCTTGAGCCGAGGGTATGGGGGAGCGCTGGAACGAGTCGGTGGGCTGGTCTCCGACGGCTCCGGCCGGCGCCCGCTCGACTGGACCGACGCCGGGGATGAGCCCGCGCTGATCGCTCGGCGGCTCCCACGGGCCGCCGTGATTGTGGGCCGCGATCGCGCGTCCGCGTGGTCGCGGTTCGGGCGCGCCCGCCCGCCGGGCGTGTGCCTGTTGGACGACGGGTTTCAACACCTGGCGATCGCCCGCGACGAGGATCTCCTCGTGTTGGATGCCACCGAGTCGTACGCGGACGCGGCGCTCTTGCCGCGCGGTCGGCTGCGCGAGCCGCTGGGCGCGCTGGCGCGCGCGTCTGCGGTCGTCGTCACGCGCGTGGACCAGGCGGCGCCGGGCGCGGTGGAGGCGATCGACGCGCTGGTCCGGCGCGTCCGCTCCGACGTCCCGATGTTTTACGCCCGGTTTGCGCTCTCCAGTCTGGCCGCGGTCGGCGCAGGGGGCACGGCCCCGTTAGACCGCCTGGCGGGCGCCCGCGTCGTGGCGGTCGCCGGTATCGGCCGCTTCAAATCGTTTGTTTCGCTCTTGGAGCGCGCCGGGGCGAAGGTGGTCGCGACCCTGCGCTTTCGCGACCACTACCCCTACCGGCGCGCCGACGTCGACGCCGTGCGGGCGCGCTGCCGCTCGGTCGGCGCCGATTTTGCGGTGACGACGGAGAAAGACGCCGTCAAACTGGAAGCGTTGGTCGCGTCCGGTGAGGCCCTGTGGGCGGTGAGGATGGACGTGCAGGTGGAGGACGCCTTGGCGTGGAGCGCGTGGCTCGATCGGGTGGCGCGGCTGGTGGCGGCGTGAAGGCCGATCGGGCGTGGCGCGCGGTTCGCGAGGCGAAGGCGATCGTGGTGCGCGCGCCGAACTGGATCGGAGACGCCGTCATGGCGACGCCCGCCCTGTCGGCGCTGCGCGCGGGGTGTCCCGATGTTCCGATCACGGTCTTGGCCAAACCGCTGATCGCGGAAGTCCTGACCCATCACCCCGCGGTCGACGAGATCCTGGTCGACGAAATCCCGGGTCGGCACGCCGGTCCCTCCGGGCGGCTTCGGCTGGCGGCCGAGATTCGCGCGCGGCGGTTCGACGCCGCATTGCTGCTGACCAATTCATTCGGCTCCGCGCTCGTCATGGCCCTGGCGCGCGTCCCGTGCCGGATCGGCTACCGCACCGATGGCCGCTCGATGTGGCTGACCGTGCCGGTCCCCAAACCTTCGCGGGCCCGAGCGCAGCATCTGACCGCGTATTACCTCGAGCTGCTGGCGCCGTGGAGCCTCGGCGGCTCTCCGACGGACGTTCGGTTATGCGTGACCGAGGACGAGCGGGCCCAGGCCGGGCGGCGGTTGGCGGAGTGGGGGATCGCCCGTGATGAACCGGTCGTGGGCCTCAACCCCGGCGCGGCGTACGGTCCGGCCAAGCGCTGGCCCGCCCAGCGGTACGCCGAGGTCGCGCGCCGCCTGGTGGTCGACGGCGCGCGGGTGGTGCTGTTCGGCGACGCGTCCGAACGCTCGCTGGGCGATGCGATCGCCGCGGGCCTCGACCCCGCTCCCGTGAACGCGATGGGGCGCACCACCCTGCGGGAATCGATGGCCTTGATGACGTGGTGTCGCCACCTCGTGACCAACGACTCCGGCCCGATGCACCTGGCCGCGGCGCTCGGCGTGCCCGTCACGGCGATCTTCGGTCCGACCGATCCGCGCGCGACCGGTCCGGTCGGCGAGCACGCCACGGTGATCCGGCATCCGGTCGACTGTGCCCCCTGTCGGTATCGCGAGTGCCCCATCGACCACCGGTGCATGACCGCCGTGTCGGCGGCGGAGGTGTACGCAACCGTGGCTCCCCGACTGGAGGGACTCCGCCGATGACACCGGGGGATGCGGAGCCCCGGATGCGAGGTGCTCGTCTTGAGGTGGTGTTCCTCGACCGGGACGGAACGCTCAACCGAGACGACGAAGGATATCTCGCCGACCCCGACCGAGTCGTGCTCCTCCCGGGCGCGGTGGAGGCGGTGAGGTCGCTGAACGCGGCGGGGATCAAAGCGGTGGTCGTGACCAATCAATCCGGGATTGGTCGCGGGTTGATCACGGAGGAGGCCCTGAGCCGCATTCATGAGCGGTTGATCGCGTTGCTCGCGGCCGGCGGCGCGATGCTCGACGGGATCTTTGTGTGTCCCCATCGGCCCGAACACGGATGCCCCTGCCGGAAGCCGGGCACCGAGCTGGCCCTCCAGGCGGCCCGTCACTTGGGGGTGGATCCCTCGCGCTCCGCGATGATCGGCGACCTACCGGCGGACGTGGCGCTGGCGCATCGACTCGGCGGCCGGGCGGTGCTGGTCCTCACCGGACATGGGAGGCGAACCGACGTGGAGTGGGCGGATGAACCGCGGCCGCATTATATTGCGAACGACGTCTACGACGGAGTACAATGGCTCATTTTGAGCCAGGACTGATGCCGACGTCTTCTGCGAACGCCCGGCCCGTGGTAGGATCCGCCCCTCGGATTGCGGTGGTGAAGTTGGGCGCGCTGGGGGACGGCTTGTACACGTTTCCGGTCGTGTCCGCTCTCAAGGCGTTTCGACCGCGGGCCACGATTACCTGGGTGGTTGAAGAACGCCTGCGCGATCTGCCGCGCCTGCATCCCGCGGTGGACGAGATCGTGACGATCGATACGCGGGGGTGGCGCCTCGCGGCTCGGCGCGGGCGGTGGGCGACCGCGTGGCGGGGGATCGCCGGCTACTACCGGAGCGTGGCGGGTCGCTTCGACGTGGTCCTCGACGTCCAGGGGCTGCTCAAGAGCGGCGTCGCGGCATGGCTGACGGGGGCTCCGGTGCGCATCGGGTTTGCGCCGGAGGACTGCCGGGAACCGCTGAGCGCGCGCCTCATGACGCACCACGCCGCGCCCGCGGGACGAGTCCACGCCCTGACGAGGAACCTCGGTCTGCTGGGCGCGTTGGGCGCGCCGATCGGGCCGCCCCGGGTTGATGTGGTTCCGGCGCCGGCGG
Organism: Nitrospirota bacterium; assembly: GCA_016201825.1. Taxonomy (GTDB): domain Bacteria; phylum Nitrospirota; class Nitrospiria; order 2-01-FULL-66-17; family 2-01-FULL-66-17; genus 2-01-FULL-66-17. Next base: position 12,936 of record JACQCD010000085.1, read on the forward strand.
ACGAGACCTGGGCGGCGGAGCGTCTGGCGGCGCACGGGATCGAGCGGGACGATCAACTCGCGGCGATCCATCCCGGAGCGGGACACCCGGCGAAGCGATGGGCGTTCGGCCGCTTTCTTTCGCTCGCGGAGCGGCTGGGACGGGTCCCAGGGGTTCGCGCGGTGCTCGTGGCGGGGCCGGAGGACCGCGCGGCGGTCGAGGAGGCCGCAACGCGGATGGCATCGCCCCCGGCGGTCATCGCGCCGCCGAGCCTCGGGAACCTGGCGGCGCTGCTGCGGCGGTGCCGGGTGGTGATCGCGGGCGACACGGGCCCCTTGCATCTGGCGGCCGCGCTCGGCGTGAGGACGGTGGCGCTGTATGGGCCGTCCGATCCCGTTCTGGCCGCCCCCGTTGGGACCGGTCACCGGGTCATCAAGTACCCGTGCGCGTGCGGCTGGACGCCGGGCCCGTTTTTCAACCGCCGGTGCGTCGACCCGCCGTGCATGGCCGCGATCGGGATCGACGAGGTGTGTGACGTCACCGAGCAGGCGCTGGCGGCCGCGGCGGTCGCGTGACCGCCGCCGGCTCACGCTGGGGAAGGAGCAATGATGGCAATCGATCGAGCGTTGCTGGACATTCTGGTGTGTCCCAAGTGCAAGGGGGACCTTCGGCTGACCGACCAGGGGGACGGTCTGGTCTGTGCGGCGTGCCGGTTGAGGTACCCCATCAAGGACGACATCCCGGTGATGTTGATCGACGAGGCGGTGCGTCTCTGACACGACCGACGATGTGGCCGCGCATCCGACACTACCTGGGCTATCACCGCGTCCCGATTAGTTTCGGCTTGGGCCTGCTCTTCTGGATGTTGGCGTCCCCGACGTGGCGTTCGATCGCGCTCGGCCTGCCGATCGTGGCGGCGGGCGAGGGGCTGCGGATTTGGTCGTCGGGCACGCTGGAGAAGAACGTCGCCATCGCCAGCGCCGGGCCATACGCCTACACGAGGAACCCCCTGTACCTGGGCAACTTTTTCATCGGATTGGGATTCGTGCTGATGGGCGGCAACCCGTGGTTGATCGGCCTGTATCTGGTCGTGTTCCCGATGGTGTACGTCCCCACGGTGCTCGAAGAAGAGCGCTTCCTTCGCGGGAAGTTCGGTGCACCCTACGAGGCCTACCTCCGGCGGGTGCCGAGATTCTTTCCGACCCGGTCGGTGACGCCGCAGCGCACCGGCCAGTTTCGGTGGGGGTTGGTCAAGGATCACCGCGAGTACCGGACCTGGTATGGCTTGGGTGCCGGCCTCGCGGCCGTGCTCCTCCGAGCGATCCTGGTCGCGTAGGGGCGGTGTGAGCCGAATCTCGGTCACTATCATCACACTCAACGAAGCCGCGAACATTCGCGAGTGCCTTGAGAGCGTGCGGTGGGCGGATGAAATCGTCGTGGTCGATTCCGAGAGCCGCGACGACACGGTGAAAATCAGTCGCGAGTTCACGGACCGCGTGTTCGTCAATCCGTGGCCGGGCCACCAAGAGCAGAAGAACGTGGCGGTGGACAAGGCGACGGGGCCGTGGATTTTCAGCTTGGATGCGGATGAGCGAGTAACGCCGGCCCTCGCCGAAGAAATTCGGCGGATGGTGGCGGAGCCGGGCGCGCTCGAGGCGTACGACATGCCCCGGAAAAACTATTTTCTCGGCCGATGGATGCGGCACGGCGGCTGGTGGCCCGATCGGGTCATCCGGCTCTTCCAAAAGGAGCGGGGCCGATTCGGGGGCATCAACCCCCACGACCGGGTGATCGTCGACGGCCGGCTGGGAAGGCTGGAGCATCCCCTCATCCATCATACGTATCGAAGCTTCGCGCAGTATATCGACAAGCAACACAGCTATGCGGTGATCGGAGCCCGCGAACTCCTGAAGCGCCGAGGAGGACGGCGGCGGACGGCGGCGGCGATGATCGCCAAGGGCATGACGAAGTTCGCCGAGGTGTACCTGCTGAAACGGGGCGCCTTGGACGGGATGCACGGCCTGATCGCGGCGATGGGCGCGTCGTATTTCGCCTTTTTGCGACAGGCCTTGGTGTGGGAGCTTCAGGCTCGCGACCGCGCCCGAACGCCCGGAGGGTCGTGAGCGCGAGATCGGCCTCCGTGGCGGCGGCGGTCCTGGTCGGTCTGATCGCGGGCTGCGCGGGGGAGCGGGATGCGGCGAGGCCGGCCGGGATGGACGGTCTCTCGGAGCCGGTCGAGGCGGAGCGATTGTGGGAGAAGGCGGTGTGGCACGAGCGCACCATCGGGATTCGCCACCTGACGGCGGAAGGGTTGTTGGCGTATCAGGCCGATGCCACCCGGTCGGCGGACGACGGCGTCCGGCCCACGGCCTACTCCGACATGGCGATTTGGAGCGGGCTCTACCTGGCCGCCGAGGCGCTGCGCGCGGCGGTCACGGCCGATCCCGAGGCGCGGCATCGCGTCGAGCGGCTGGTGGCCGGCCTGTCGCTCCTGCAAGACATTACCCGAACCCCTGGCTTGCTTGCCCGGGCGGTCCAGCCCCTCGTGGATCCTCCTGACCCCCTCCCGGATTGGCGAGCGGGGGAGGGTGACTACCGGGGATATCGCTGGTTGGGGAACGTGAGCGTCGATCAGGTGCTCGGCGTGGTCTACGGCTACGGCCTGGCGTTCGATCTCGATGAGGATCCGGTCCGGCGGCGCGCAATCGCCCGGCGCGTGACCGACATCGCCGACCACCTCGCGGCGCACGGCATGACGATCGTGGATACCACGGGCAAGCGGGTCAAACACGGCGACTTGAGCCCGGGGTGGACCTCGGAGAATCTCAACGCGCTGATTGCGCTGGCCCTCTTCAAGACGGCGGTTCACGTGTCGCCCGAGGGGCCGTACCAACGGATCTACCGTGATCTTATCGACCGCCACGGCTACGCTCGGCGGGCCCGGGCGGCGCGCGACCGATGGTGGGAGCACCTGACGGGGGTGAATCATTCGGATAATAATCTGGCCATGCTCGCCTACGACGTGTTGCTCCGCTACGAAGACGATGCGAATCTTCGTGAACAATACCGAGCAGGGCTTGAGCGCACGTGGCGGGTGGTGCGGTCCGAACGGAACGCGTTGTTCACCTACATCGCGAGATCCGGCGGCGTGGCCGTCGGCGGCGACGCGTTGGCGAGCGCCCAACGGACGTTGCTCGAGTTTCCGCTCGATCAGCGCGATGAGCCGGTGGTCAACAGCACGCGCGAGGACGTCTGTCTTTCGCCTCGCCGCGACCGCTCGGGCGACCTGCAAGCCTGCGCGCCGCTTCCGGTCTCCGAGCGACCGCGCGGGCCGTTCGAGTGGAACGAGAATCCCTACCGGCTGGACCGGCTCGGTGCCGGGAGCCAAGCGTACAGCGGGCTCGGCTACGTGCTGGCCTATTGGATGGGACGGCAGCGGGGGCTGATCCCGGCGCCCGCCGAGCCACGGGAGCCGGGATGAAGGTCAGCGGCTTTACCTTTTGTCGCGACGCGGTGCGGTTCGATTATCCCCTCGTGGAGTCGATCCGGTCGATCCTGCCGATCGTGGACGAGTACGTCGTGAACGTCGGGAAGTCTGACGACGCCACGCTGGAGCTCGTGCGGTCGATCGGCGATCCCAAGATCCGTATCATCGAATCGATCTGGGACGAGTCGCTGCGAAAGGACGGTCTCATCTTCTCGCAACAAACCAATCTCGCGCTGGCCCAGTGCGTCGGGGATTGGGCGTTTTATCTTCAGGCGGATGAAGTCGTCCACGAGGAGGATCTGCCTCGGATTCTGGCGGCCATGCAACAGCATCTCGCCGATCAGCGGGTCCTGGGGTTGCTCTTCCGGTATCTCCACTTTAAGGGCGATTATCAGTCGATTGATCCGTGGATGTACCGTCGCGAAATTCGCGTGATTCGGAACAATGGAGCCGTCCGTTCCTGGGGCGATGCGACGGGGTTTGCCTGTTCGGGCCCGAGCGGCGAGCAGGGCCTGAAGCCGCAGACAGCCACGTGGCGCCAGACCGGGGCGAGGATCTTCCACTATGGTTGGGTGAAGGATCCCAGGACCCTCGTCCAAAAGAAACGGACGCAGATCACCTACCACCACGACGCGGCGATTCCCGCCCACGATCGGGTGTTTTTCGACTGCGACGAGTACGGCTTTGATCAGTACGCCATTCTGAAGGAATATCGGGGCAGCCATCCCGCGGTGATGGCCGCCCGGGTCGCGGGGCTGCCCCGCTTGGCTCGGCGAAGAAACCGGTGGCTGAGTTCCCGTTTTTATCGCGAGGTGCTCCGGCATGGTTTTAAGGGCTAAGCCGACGGTCTCGGCGGTCGTCATCACCTTCAACGAGGAACAGAACGTTGGCGGTTGCCTCGAGAGCCTTCGTTGGGTTGACGACCTTGTGGTGGTCGACTCCGAGAGCCGGGACGGGACCGTGGCGGTTGCCAGGAAGTTCACTGACAAAGTCTTTGTCCGACCGTGGCCGGGGTTTGCCGCCCAGCGGAATTTCGGTATGGCTCAGACGACCGGGGACTGGATCGTGATCCTCGACGCCGACGAGCGTGTGACGCGAGAAGCCGAGCGTGAGATCACGCGGTGGCTCGCAACGCCTGAAGCGGAGCGGGTCAATGCGGCCCAGGTTCCAAGACGGAATTACTTTTTCGGGAGATGGCTGCGGTTCGGTGGCGCGTACCCCGATCTGCAGTGGAGGCTGTTCCGGAACGGCAAGATCCGCTACGACGAGCACACCTTGGATACCCCGATCATCGACGGTCCCGCCACGGTTCTCACCCAACCGTTTGACCATTTCACGGGCCAGACCTTGGCCGATCGCATCCGGAAGATCCAGCGCGAAACCGACTACAAGGCAAGGGAGCGACTGACCGATAAGCGGACGGTGTTCTGGTCCGATCTTCTGTTTCGGCCCCTCGCGACGTTTTTGAAAGTCTATGTGGTCAAACAAGGGTTCCGCGACGGGATCGAGGGATTGCTGTACAGCGCCCTGGCCGGATTCTACACCTACGTCCGCTACGTGAAGCTCTGGGAGTTGGTTCGTGGGTGATCCCCTCAAGATCCTCTACATCCACCGGTCCACCGGAGCGACCTACGGCGGGGCGTTGGTGGACCTGGTGCGGGTGTTGGAGCGACTCGACCGGACCGCGTTCGAGCCGATGGTGCTCCTCTCGCTGGGGGATGTGCACGCGGAGCGATTTCGGAAGATCGGGCTGTGTCCGATCCACGTTCCCCTTCCCGCCTTTCGCAAGGCGAAATCGCTTCTTTGGTTGCCGTTCGCGGTGTCTCGCCTTGCGAAGGTGCTGGTTCGCGAGCGGGTCGATCTGGTTCACGTCAACGATGCGGATGACGCGGGGATTGCGACCTGGGCGTGCCGGCGGACCGGAATTCCTTGCGTGGTCCACGTTCGGAGCGAGATGGAGCCCGAGAAATTTGCAAAGCTCCGCGTGCACCGAGCGGATGGCGTGCTGGCGGTCTCCGAGGCGGTGCGGAGCGCGGCGATTGCGGGCGGGGTGGAGGAAGACCGAATGAGGATTTCCTCCAGTGGGTGTGACGTGCCGGCCATCGAGCGCGCGTCGACGGCGTTTTCCGCCAGAGCCCGACTGGGCATTCCGCCGGATGCCCTGGTCATCGGGAGCGTGGCCAACATCGCGCCCACCAAGGGCTATCGCGACTTCATCGAGGCCTTCTGCCAAGTCGCCCGCCAGATGTCGGTGTACGGGATCATCGTGGGGGCGGATGATCACGGCATGCGGAAAGACCTGATCGCCCAGGCGGCTCAGGCAGGATATGAGGACCGGCTGCGGTTCGTCGGATTTCAGGAGAATGTCTTTCCATTTATCGCGGCGATGGATCTGTTCGTCCTGGCGTCTCTGCACGAGGGGTTCGGGATCGTGCTGCTTGAAGCGATGGCGCTGGAGCGGTCCGTGATCGCCACCGACGTGCAGGGGCCGCGCGAGATCATCCTTCCGGGCGAGACGGGAGTGCTCGTGCCCCCGGCGGCCGCCGAGACGTTGGGGAAAGCCATCCTCTCGTTGCTGGGAAACGGCCCGCTCCGGAAGGCCATGGGCCAGGCGGGAAGGCGCCGCGTCGTGGAGCGGTTTTCCTTAGACGCGCAAGTCCGGGAATGGGAGTCGACGTATCGGTTCCTGGTGAACGGGGTCCGATGACCGCCCTCCTTCTAAGGGCGTCCACCGCGGATCGACTCCGGGTTGGAGGGTAAGGGCGCACGCGATGCCGAAAGTGAGTGTCGTGATTCCGTCATATAACCACGCGGCGTATCTGTCGCAGACGGTGCAGAGCGTGTTTGCCCAGTCGTTCAAGGATTATGAAGTGGTGGTGATTGACGACGGGTCCAGCGATCGTTCGATGGAGCTTCTGCTGTCCTATCAAGACCGTCTCACGGTGCTCTCCAAGGAAAACGGCGGCCCGGCGAGTGCGAAAAACATGGGATTGCGGAGCGCGGTTGGGGAGTACATCGCGTTCCTCGATTCCGATGATCTCTGGACTCCCGACAAACTCGGTCTCCAGGTGCGATATTTGGACGACCATCGAGAGGTGGGCCTGGTCTTCGGAGATGCCGTCGCCTTTTCTGAAAATGAATGCGGCGAACACGTCGAAACGGGCCGCTTGACGGGGGCTGGGCATCGGTTGTCGTTTGGCGGGCTCTTCAACGTCAATTTCATCCCGAGCTGCACCGTCATGGTCCGGAGAGCTTGCCTCGACTCGGTGGGTGTATTTGAGGAGTCACGCGACCTCCTGGGCGGGGATGATTATGAGCTGTGGCTGCGGATCGCGCGACGGTACCGGCTGGGGTACATTCCGCAGATCCTCGCGAAGTACCGGCTCCACGGCCGAAATTTCTTGGGCGGAAACGTGGAGAAAGGCTGCGCGAGTCACCTGGCGGTCATTCGCAAGATCTTGAGCCGATACCCTGAGCTTCCGGACGAGGAGCGGATCGACCTGGACGCGTATATGAGGCGGTTTTACGCCAATGCCGGGCGGCAGTTGCAGAAACACGGTCGGTATGACGCGGCACGGCGCTATTTCTATCAGGGCCTGTCTCTACGCCCGGTGTCGCCGAAGCTCTGGGTCTGGTATGCCTGGTGTGTGGTCAAGGCTCGGTATGGCGCGGCCCGCCGAGAAGCGGTCGACGTGGGATGAAGGGAGTCGGGATCGGATGAGGAGGATCCTGTTTACGGTCCATGAGCTGGGGACCAAGGCATTCGGGGGAGCCACCCTGGACTTGGTGTCCGTCCTGAAGGGCCTCGACCGGACGCGGTTCCGCCCATCCGTCCTCCTGACCGGCGATACCTCGTTTACGCGACTCCTCGCCAGCGAGGGCCTTGATGATGTGGAGATGCACCACCTCGCACTTCCGCCGTGGCGAAAACTCAAGCACTGGCCTCGGATTCCTTTTGCGATGCGCAACCTGGAACGGCTCATTCGAGTCGGACGGTTCGACATCGTGCACACGAACGGCGGATACCATGATGTGCCATACGTGGGGGTGGCCGCCCGTCGCGCAGGGGTCCCCTCGCTCGTGACGATCCGGTGCTTTCAAGAGCTGTGCGAGAAGTTCTTGTTGTATCGCTTCCCGCGCGTGGATCGCTACATCCTCGTGGCGCGGGCGATGGAGGAACTGCTGTCTCGCTACGGCATTGCTCCGCATCGGTATCGAGTGATCTATTGCGGGGTCAATCCGCCGCGCCGCGCGTCTCCCGAGGCGGGACAGGAGATCCGGCGCCGGCATGACATTCCTGCGGGGAGTTTCGTGGTCGGAACGGTGGCCAATCTCGCTCCGATCAAGGGGATCGAAACGCTCATCCAGGCCGCCGGCCTTTTCAATCAGAGCGCGCCTGACGTGGTCTATTTGTTGGTCGGAGGGTGTGACTCCCCGTATCGAGAGCGCCTGAACGCGCGTATCGCGGACCATGGGTTGCAGCAGAAGATCGTCTTCGCCGGCTATCAGAGCGATGTGGCCCCGTATGTGTCGGCCATGGATGCGTTCGTCCTGCCCTCCCTCTCGGAAGGGGTTCCGCTCTCGATTTTGGAAGCGATGTGGCTGGAATGTCCGGTCATTGCGACCTCGGTGGGAGGTGTCCCCGAAGCCCTGCAGGAAGGTGAATCCGGGTTGCTGGTGCCCAAAGAAAATCCGCAAGCCCTCGCCCACGCGATGGGGCGGCTGTTTTCGGACCGGGAGCTGGGACGAAAACTGGCGCAGAGGGGTCGACGATGCGTCGAGGAGCGATTTTCGGTGGCTCAGCAACTCGATGCGCTCTCGGCCTATTACGAAGAGATCTGCGGACCGTGGGGAGCTGAGGCGGTCGGACTGCACCCGGCCGCGATGACCGACGGGGTCTCCGTCCCATGACGCACGTGCTGGTCCTGGCCTTGAGGGCGCTGGGCGACTCCGTCTTGATGACCCCCATCATTCGGCTGCTCAAACAGCGAGGAGGCGCCGGCTCGCTCACCCTCCTGGTCGATGCGCTGGGGGCGGAGGTGTTTCAGCACAATCCGTGGGTGGACCGCCTCATCGTTCTGGATCGCGCGGCGCAGCGGCGCTTGCCGTGGCATGAGCGACTGCGAGCCGACTGGACGCTGATCGGCGCGTTACGCGCGGAGCGGTTCGACACCGCCGTCGATCTGTTCTCCGGTCCGCGCAGCGCCTGGCTCGCACGCCTCTCCGGCGCGCCGCGCCGATACGGGCCGCTGGCGCGGGCGCGAGGGCGGGGATGGCTGTACACCGATCGGGTGCCGATCCAAGAAGCGGGGCGGCACCTCGTCGAGCAGAAGCTGCAATTGATTCGGCCGCTCATCGGGGAGGAGCAGTCCGATCTCTCGCTCGAGCTCGTGTTGACGGGTGACGAGCGCGAATGGGCTGAAGGGGCGCTGCGTGAACGTGGGCACGTTGCGGGGCGGCCCCTCATTGGATTTTTCCCCGGCGCGGGGTGGGACCACAAGTGCTGGCCGGCCGAGCGGTTCGCCGAACTGGGCGACCGGCTCGGGCGCGACGCGGCCGTCGCGATCCTGGGCGGCATCCGTGATCGTGAGGCATGCCACGCCGTCGCGACGCGGATGACCAGACGTCCCCTGATGTTTGACGAGTTAGGGTCGTTGCGACAGACGATGGCGCTCATCGCGCGAACCGATCTGTTCATCGCGAACGACACCGGTCCCATGCACGTGGCCGTGGCGCTCGGACGGCCGACCATTGCGCTCTTCGGGCCGTCCGACGTCTCCAAGTACGGCCCGTGGGGTCCCCACGCGACCGTGGTGCAGCATGTGCTGCCGTGCAATCCGTGTCCCCAGCAGGAGGACACGTGTCACCGCCACGGCCGGGCGCGCCAGGAATGCATGACGTTGATCACCGTCGACGAGGTGGCTGCGCACGCCCAGCGCCTGCTGGCATCTCGCATCGAGGTCGGCCATGGCGGGTAACGGGGCGCCCCGACGCATTCTCATCGTCAAGCTGCGCTATCTCGGCGACGTGGTTCTCCTGTCGCCGGTTGTCCGCGCGCTTCGGGAGGCGTACCCCGCAGCCGAAATCGGCGCCCTGGTCAACGCGGGGACGGAGGCGATGCTGGACGGCAACCCGAACGTGGACCGGATCTTCATCCGCGGTCGATCGTGGCGAGGGCAGCTCCGGTTGGTCCATGATCTTCGCGCGTTTCGTCCCGACCTTGCGATTGATCTGACCGACGGGGACCGCGCGGCGCTCTTGACCCGGCTGTCCGGGGCGCCTCGTCGCCTGGGGTTCAATGATGAGGGACGATGGCGGGGACGGCTCTACACCGAGGTCGTCCGGGCCGATTCCAAGCATCTCCACGCCATCGACTACCACCTCGCGCCGCTCGCCCACCTTGGACTTTCCGTCGCTGCTCGCCCCCCCGAGCTGTTTCTCCGGGAGGAGGAAGATCGCGCCGCAACGGACTGGTTAGCCACGGTGGGCGTCCGGCCCGCTCGCCCGTTCGTCGTCATCCATCCGGGGGCCCGTTTCTGGTTCAAGCAGTGGCCGCTCGACCGGGTGGCCGCGCTGGCCGATCGGATCCAAGAGATCGAGGGTTATCCGGTGGTGGTCCTCGGAGGGACCAAGGAACGCCCTGACCTGGCGTCCATTCACGACGCGATGCGCACCCCCTTTCGGACAACCGAAGGGCGCGTTTCGGTCAGGATCGTCGCGGCGATCATCCGTCGCGCGCGCCTGTTCATCGGCAACGACAACGGCCCCATGCACATCGCAACGGCCGTCGGCACGCCGGTGGTCGCGCTATTCGGTTCGTCGGACCCCCGCGTGTGGGGCCCGTGGGGCGAGGGGCACCGTGTGATCTATAAGCAAGTGCCATGCAGCCCGTGCGCGCACACCGGTTGCGATCAAGGCCCGCAAAACTGCATGCGACTGATCTCGATCGAGGAGGTCTCCGCGGTCGTGTCGGAGTCGCTGCGGCGCGCCCCCGTCCCGGGCGCGGCGACCGCGTCCCGCGCGTGAGCGTTCACCCGGATTCCGACACGGTCGCGCGGTGGCTGCCAAGGCTCGACGGGGCCTTGGAGGCGTCGGTCCTCGCCTTCTTCTTCCTCCTTCCCTTTCCCCACACCGGGGGTGCGAGAGACGCGGTGTTGGCGGCGGCGCTTGCGCTCTGGGTGATCAAGACGCGGGTGTTCGGCCAGCCGGTTCGGGGGGCCGGGCTGGGGTTCAACTGGATCATCGCGGCCTATGCCGGTTTTGTCCTGTTCGCCACGGTGATCTCGGTCGACCCCGTCATCAGTGTCAAGGCGTTGCGCGGCGATCTGTCGAAGTTTCTCCTGGCGTACATCCTGGTGGTGGAGGCGGTGCGAACCCCCCGGCAGATTCGTCGGCTCTTTGGAACGAGTGTGTTGGCGTCAACGGTCGTGGTTGCCTTGGGCTTTGCCGGCGGATGGACGCGCGAGCAAACAGGGGGGCTGGCGATGTCGTTACCCCTCTTTCAAAATCCGAATATCATCGCGGCCTATCTCGTTTTGCCGACCATCATGCTCGTGGGCCTGATGGTCGCTGCGCGCGAGGTGCCACGGAAGCTGCTGTGGGGAGGACTGCTCGCCGCGCATGCCGCGATGCTGCTCGCCACCGGTTCACGCACGGCGGTTGCGGCGACGGTCATCGCGCTTGCGGTGTTCTCGGCGGTTCTCACCCAGCGTATGAAAGTGCTGGGTGCCGGCGTGCTGGTCCTTGTGCTGGCCGCGGGTGTGACCCATGACAGAGCCCCATCGGTTTTTGCCCGCTACCTCAGTCTCTTTGAGTCGGCGACGTATGACCGTGGGGGATTGGACCAGACCATGGCGGTCCGATGGCGGATTTGGTCGGAGACGTTCGATCTGGCCAAGGAACACCCGTGGGCCGGCTACGGGTACGGCGGAAATCTCTTTCCCAAGGTGTTCCAGCGCAGCAATAACGGCGTGTACCAGCAGCTTGGATCACCGGTTCACGCGCACAACGTGTGGCTGCAAGCCCTCTTTGAAACGGGGACCACCGGACTCGTTCTGTTCGCGGCCGTCTTGGGGAGCGCGATGTGGATGCTCCTTGCGGCCTTGCGTCACAACCGGGCGTGGGACGAACGCGTCGTCGCGGCGATCGCCGTCGGAGGGCTGATCGGGATCGTTGTCCATTCCATGACCGAAGGGCTCTATGGCTCGGGCATGTTCGGCGTCCTGTTGTGGGGGCTGATCGGAGCGGCGGTCAGCGCGAGGTCGGCCCTGCAGTCGCCGCGAGAGTCGGCGACCGCGTCATCCCTCATCGGGGTTCCAACGACGCCGTTTCCTCCTTGTCACGGAACGGAAGAATCTGATATAAGAGGCGCCTGACCATTGGTCGTCTCGCTCAACCTGATGGAACCACGTGAGGACATGCCGCCGCGAAGGGTGATCAAACGTGCGTGATCTGGTTGCGAAACGCGTCCTGGTGACGGGCGGCGCCGGCTTCATCGGCTCCCACCTGTGCGCTCGTTTATTAGCCGCGGGCCACGAGGTCCTCTGCGTCGATAACTTCTACACCGGCCGGCGCGCCAACGTCGCCCACCTGTTGACGAATCCGCGGTTCGAGCTCATCCGTCACGACGTGTGTTTTCCGCTGTACGTCGAGGTGGACGAAATTTATAACCTCGCGTGCCCGGCTTCGCCCATCCACTACCAACACGATCCGGTGCAAACGACCAAGACGTCGGTCCACGGGATGATCAACATGCTGGGCCTCGCCAAGCGGGTCAGGGCGAAGCTGGTCCAAGCCTCCACGTCGGAAGTCTACGGCGACCCCGAGGTGCATCCCCAAACGGAAAGCTATTGGGGTCGGGTCAATCCGATCGGGCTGCGCGCGTGCTACGACGAGGGCAAACGATGCGCGGAGACGCTCTGCTTCGATTATCACCGCCAGCATCGGCTCGTCGTGAAGGTTGCTCGGATCTTTAACACGTACGGACCGCGGATGCACCCCAACGACGGGCGGGTCGTGTCGAACTTTATCATGCAGGCGCTCCAGGGACGCGAGATCACGGTCTACGGGGAGGGAAACCAGACCAGAAGTTTTTGTTACGTCGACGACCTAGTCGAGGCCCTCATTCGGTTGATGGCCACCCCAGACGACTTCACGGGGCCGATCAACCTCGGGAACCCCCACGAGTTTACGATGCTTCAACTGGCCCGGCTGGTGATCGCCCTGACCGGGTCACCGTCCTCCATTGTTTTCCGTCCGCTGCCGAGCGACGATCCGGTGCAACGCCAGCCGGACATCAGTCTGGCTCGTCGCGTGTTGAACTGGAACCCCACGGTGGAGCTTGAAAAGGGGCTCACGGAAACGATCGGCTACTTTCGATCGCTCATCGGAACGAAGGCCGGGTGATTCCACGTTGATCGCGACGGTCCCCGACCCGATTGTGTTCGGCACGTCGGGGTGGCGCGCGGTCATCGCGGAGCAATTCACGTTCGCCCACGTCCGGCTCGTCGTGCGGGTGATCGGGGACTACCTCGCCCATCAAGGGATGCAGGGCCGTCCCGTCGTCGTGGGGTATGATACGCGGTTTCTTTCCGATCGCTTTGCGCGGGAGGCCGCTGGGGTGCTTGCGGCGCAGGGATGGGACGTCCTGATCGCGAACCGGGACGTGCCGACCCCGGTCGTCTCGCACGCGATTTTGGACCGCCGGGCGGCGGGAGCGGTCAATATCACCGCGAGCCATAATCCCCCCGAATACAACGGCGTCAAATTCTCTCCCGCGTGGGGCGGGCCGGCGCTACCTGATACCACCCGATGGATCGAGAATCGCATCGCGGCGCGTCGTGCCGACGGAGCGGCACGCGAGAACCACACGACCGGCCGACGCGGAGCCGTCGAGCCCTTTGACCCGCGGGAGGCCTACCTGACCCATCTGCGCACCGTGATCGACAGCGCGGCCATCCGCGCCGCGAAACTCCGGGTGGCCATCGATGTCATGCACGGGACCGCGCGCGGCTATCTGGACGCCGCGTTGAGGGCCGACGGGTGCGAGGTCACGGTGCTCCACGAGCAGCTCGACCCGTTGTTCGGCGGATCAGCGCCCGATCCCTCGGAGCGGCGCCTGACTGAACTCGCCGCGCTGATGCGGGAGGGCCGCTATCACCTGGGGTTGGCGACCGACGGTGACGCCGATCGGTTCGGCGTGCTGGATGCCGACGGCACGTACATCACCGCCAACGAAGTCCTGGCCCTGGCGTTCCAGTATCTGATCGAAACCCGTGGTGCGAATACGGTTCGTGCATCGCGCAGCAAGGGTGGTGTGGCGCGTTCCGTGGCGACGAGCCACCTCGTGGACTTGGTCGCCGCGCGCTATGGTCGAGCGGTCTACGAGACCGGAGTGGGGTTTAAGTACATCGGGCGCCTGATCGCCGACGGGAAGCTGGTGGTGGGGGGCGAGGAGGCGCAGGGGCTGGCGATCGGCGGCCACGTGCCCGACAAGGACGGGATCATCGCGTGTCTCTTGCTGGCCGAAATGGTGGCGAGGACGGGCAAACCGCTGCGCAGGCAACTTGAGGAACTGACTGCGGCGGTGGGGGCTCGGCACTATCGCCGGATCGATCACGCGCTGCCGGCGGAGCGCGTGACGGCGGTGTTGGCCCGCCTGCGTCATGTCACGAGCATCGGGGGATTTCCGATTATCCATCAGGACGAGGTCGAGGGTATTAAAAAATGGTATTTCGACGAGTCGAGTTGGATGATCATTCGCCCGTCGGGCACGGAACCCGTCGTGCGCCTGTATGCCGAGGCGCCCACGATCGAACGAATGGAGGCGCTGATGAAAGCGGGCGTGGCACTGATTGGGGCCGACGGGTGATCGAGATCGTCCTTGTGGGTCCTGTCTTGAGCGAGGAGCTGATGGGGGTATCCGGGATCACGGTTCGGATGGGAGGATTAAAAATCTTTATTAGGGATTGTGGTCACACGTGCCTTGCTTCAAATAGTGGCCTTTGCTAGAATCCGACACCGCGCAAGCGCCAAGAGTCGAGGGCACGTCGCTGCCGGCGCGCGGGTGACCCCGTCGGCGTTGATCGCGGCAACGGTCAGCAGGACCGTCGCGGATGTTTGCCGTGTTGTCGCGCATGAGGAGGAGCGCAGTCTTGGGAACGGTGGCTGAAGAGGAGCCGCAGCTCGTTGAGGAGCGATCGGTTGATCTGTTCGATTACCTTAACGTCGTCTGGAGATATCGGTGGATGATCAGCGGGGGGACGCTCGCGATTATGGCCATCGTGGGTGCGATTGACCTCTCCTTGCCGCGGTCGTATCAGGCTTCCCTGTTGCTCAAGGTCGGGTCGATGTTCGTTGCTGGCAAGGGAACGGGAGCGGACGCGGACGCTCTTGTCTTGATTGAGGATCCCCAAACGATCGCTCAGGTGTTGACCAGCGATGGAATGGTGCTGAAACTCAAAGAGTCCCTCGGCTTGGATCAAACCGATGTATCCAGCCTCAAAGACGCCCTCTCGATTAAAGCGATCAAGAGCGAGAGCGATCCCGCGGGATCGACGCTGATGGAGTTACGCCTGACGCTGGATAATCCCAAACTGGTCATCGACGGATTGCATGTACTTGCAAGGCATCTCATTGAAGAACACCGGCCTCGCTATGAGGCGGGCGTTGCCTTGATCGATCGCGAATCGCAGTCGATGCGAGAGAAGATCGCGGTGAACCGATTGCGGCGCGAGAGCGCCCAACAGAAAACCGCCGAGATGGGGCGGTCCGTGAAGGTGGAGGCGCGATTTCGCGAGGAACTGGTGGCCAACATCACGAAGCTCACGGCCGAATTGGTCCAGATTCGGTCCAGCCTCGCGAAGTCGAAGTCCTCTGATGCGATCCTGTTCCGGGGGGTGCTTCAGAGTCTTGACGCGAACCTGAGTGATCTCAAGGTGGAACGAAACCGGAGCCGTCTTCGGACGCAGGAGTGGGAGGTTCAGATTCGCAATCTCGAAGACGAACAGGTCGGTCTTGACGACCAGATGGCCGACTTGCAGGGTCGAATCGCCGAGCTTGCCGCCTACAGGGTTCGATTAGGAAACACGATGATCCGAAGCGAGCCGGTGCTTCCGACGATTCCAATGGGACCGGGTGTGAAACGGGAGGTTGCCGTCGCGGGTCTCGTGGGCGGGATGGCCGTCATCGTCCTTGCATTTTTTATCGAGTATCTTCGAAACGCCCGTCGCCGCGTTCTTGACGAACGCACGCTGATGGAATTGCAGCAATCGTGAGAGGGAACGGGGTGGATGCCGACACGTGATCAGATTGCACGCAAGACCGCAAAGGTTGGTGTCATTGGCCTCGGGTACGTCGGCCTGCCCCTTGCCGTAGAGTTCGCCAAAGCGGGTTTCCACGTCGTCGGGATCGATGTCGACGACCGAAAAGTGAGCAGCCTTTCGGCTGGACGGTCGTATGTCCGAGATGTGCCCAGCCGTGAGGTGAAGGAGGTCATCGCCTCGGGCTATTTCTCGGCCACCACCGATTTTTCCGTCCTCAAACGACTGGATGCGGTCAGCATCTGCGTCCCTACCCCGCTGACCAAGACGAAGGATCCCGACATTTCGTACATCGCGGCCGCGACGGAACAGGTGGCTCGCTACCTTCCTTCAGGCCAGCTCGTGGTGCTCGAGAGCACCACCTATCCCGGCACCACGAATGAAGTGGTGTTGCCGGAGCTCGCCAAAGGGAAAAAACGGGTCGGAAGAGATTTCTTCTTGGCGTTTTCCCCTGAGCGAACCGATCCCGGCAATCCGGTGTACGCCACACGTAACACACCGAAGATCATCGGGGGCGTGACCCCCCGCTGTACGGCGCTGGCCGTCGCGCTCTACCGCCATGCGGTCGATACCGTGATTCCCGTGGGCTCCACCCAGAGCGCCGAAATGGTCAAGCTCCTGGAGAATACGTTCCGCGCGATCAACATCGGCCTGGCCAACGAAGTCGCGCTCATGTGCCGGACGCTGGGGATCGACGTCTGGGAGGTCATCGACGCGGCGGCGACCAAGCCCTATGGATTCATGCCGTTTTATCCCGGGCCCGGACTGGGCGGTCATTGCATTCCGATCGATCCGCTGTATCTCTCGTGGAAACTCAAGACGTTTAGTTACAACGCCCGCTTCATCGAGCTGGCGAGCGAAATCAATACGAAGATGCCCGAGCACGTGGTGGAATTAGTCGGTGGCGCGCTCAATCGGGTGAAGAAGAGCGTCAATGGAACGAAGCTGCTGATTCTCGGCGTGGCCTACAAGCGGAACGTCGACGATGTGCGCGAATCGCCCGCGCTGGACATCATCCGGCTCTTGCGGGCCCAAGGCGCGCGTGTCGCGTATTCGGACCCGTTTGTTCCAACATTGGAGGTCGGGTCTGGGGAGATCCTGACCTCGACGAAGCCCGATCGGGTCGGGCGCTACGATGCCGTGATCATTGTGACCGATCATTCGGCATTCGACTACGCCGCGATCGTCAAACAGGCGAAGCTCGTCGTCGACACCCGCAACGCCACGAAGAACGTGAAACAGGGGCGAGCGAAGATCGTGAAGCTCTAGGCATACCGCGTTCCCATGATCTACCTCGTCACCGGCGGCGCCGGATTTATCGGCTCTCACCTCGTGGAAGCGCTGGTGAAGAAGGGGCAGCGGGTCCGCGTCCTGGATAATTTTTCGACCGGGAAGCGCTCCAATCTGGATGAGGTGATGCAGCGGTGTGGGATAGGCGAGCAGGACCCGCGGCTGACCGTCATCGAAGGGGATATCCGAGATCGCGCGGTGTGCGAAGCCGCGGTCCGCGACGCGGACTACGTCTTGCACCAGGCGGCGCTGTCTTCGCCTTCCCGGTCGGTCGCCGATCCCCTGGGCACGACGGCGGTCAATGTGACTGGGACGCTCAATCTGCTGTGGGCGGCCAAGGAGGCGAACGTGAAGCGCGTGGTCTTCGCCTCATCGTCAGCGGTGTACGGCGACACCCCGGTGCTGCCGAAAGTAGAGTCGCTCCCTCCTCATCCGCAATCTCCGTATGCGGTGAGCAAAGTGGCGGGGGAGCACTTCTGTCGCGTGTTTTACCGGAGCTACGGGCTGCCGACGGTCGCGCTGCGCTATTTCAAAGTCTACGGGCCCCGACAGGATGCCGAGTCGCAAGACGCCGCCGTCGTGCCCCGCTTTGTCTCGGCACTGAGGGCCGGCCAGCCCGTGACGATCTACGGGGACGGCAAGCAGTCGCGCGACTTCACCTTTATCGACGATTGTGTGCGGGCGAATCTGTTGGCGTGTCGGAGCCGGTACGCGGTTGGCGAGGTGATGAACGTGGCCTCCGGCGGTCGAACGACCATCAATGACCTGTACAGAGAGATCGCGCGATTGCTCCACGTGTCGGTCAAGCCCGACTATGCGGAGGCCCGCCCAGGGGATGTGAATCACTCGCTCGCCGACCTTCACCGGGCCGGGGCGCTTCTGGGGTACCGTCCGAAGGTAGATATCAAAACGGGGTTGAAGCATCTCATTGCTGCGCTACGCCCTGTCTCTGCCGTGGGGCGGCTCCAAGGCAACGTCAGGTTTGATGGCGAGTCGTCTCGATATCAGGGAGACTCGTTTAGCCCGTGAGAACGCCTCGCTTCCTCGTCGTTGTGGTCGCGCAAGTCGGTGTGTCATGCGCGTGACGGAAACCGCCCTCCCCGGCGTTCTCTTAATCGAACCTCAGGTTTTTCGTGATGCCCGTGGGATGTTTTGGGAAACCTATCACGCCTCACGGTACGCCGAGGCCGGCATCGCCCAGCCCTTCGTCCAGGACAATTATTCTCGATCGGCTCGTCACACGCTCCGCGGGCTCCATCACCAGCTCAGACGGCCCCAAGGGAAGTTGGTGTGGGTGATCAGGGGGGAGGTGTTTGATGTCGCCGTGGACATCCGACGCGGCTCGTCACACTTTGGCCGCTGGATCGGCTTGACGCTGTCGGAAGATCGTCCGGCCCAGGTGTATATCCCCCCCGGTTTCGCCCACGGATTCTGTGTCGTGAGCGAGACCGCAGATTTTGCCTACAAGTGCACCGACTTCTACGATCCGAGTGATGAGCGCGGCATTATCTGGAACGACCCCGATCTTGGAATCGCGTGGCCGGTTTCGTCGCCGGTTCTCTCACCCAAGGACCGGGGGTTTCGGACTCTTTCGGATTCGCTCAAGACCGGCCGCTGAGACGCATCGCGCGAGACTCATCGGGCCGACGCGCGATCCCTCGCGGAGGCCGACGAGGTGTGCGATGTTTTGATCTTGATCGAGCCGTCGAATTCGTATATAACTGACACGATTTCATCACTTCGGTGTGACGTCGCTCAGGCACTGCGCGGGCTTTCGTGATCAGGAATGATGATGCGGGGCCTTCGGCATCGAGCCACGGAACGGAGGGTGTTGAGCGAACGGATTACGGGACCGACCGCGCCATGGAGGGGTGGTTGGCTGAGGGATCGGCGGGTGGCCAAACGGAGTTGGATGGCAGACCGGACTGAACTCCTCCTCGCTTCCTGGTGGAAGTCCTTCTCTGAGCGCGTCGAGCGGGTGCTTCCCCCTGGCGCCGCGCACCGCACCTGCGTGACGGCGGTCGTCGATCTCCCGTTTCCTCGGCTTCCATCGTGTTCACCTCGACTCGGCTCCGGCCGGACTCTCCCGTTGATCGAATCGGTGCCCCGGTCTGGCTGCGTCACCCAGGGGATACGGCGATCGGTGTTGAGCCGATCGGTTCGGTTGTCGAGGATGCCCATCGCGGCGGCCAGGGACGTTGACCGCAGTCGTCGCCCAGTGTGAATGGGGTCCGGTTCCCGGCTGATCCACGGGAACCGGGGAAGTGAGAATACCGATTTAGTCTATCTATGTAGCTGAGAGGGCGGAGCTATGCCTGTACATGCCATGACTCCGATTCCCGGTCCTCGGTGGTACGCCGTGTCGACGCGTTCGCGTCATGAAAAGTCCGTGAGGGATCACCTCGCAGGCCACGGGGTCGAGCCACTACTGCCCTTGGTCCGGCGCGTGAGCCAATGGAAGGACCGGAAAAAGGAAGTCGATCTGCCCCTCTTCCCGGGGTACTGTTTTGCGCGGTTTACCTGGGACGTGAACCTCGTGGTGCTCAAGGCTCCTGGGGTGGTGCGGATCATCGGAGGCTGCGGCAAGCCCGAGCCGATCCCGGATGTCGAAATGGATGCCGTGAAGCTGCTGATGACCCACACGCTTCCCTATGAGTCGCATCCCTATCTCCAGGAAGGCACGAGGGTCCGTATCGTGCGCGGTCCACTCGAGGGCATGGAAGGTGTCCTTGCTCGGAAAGAGAATCGACACCGGGTGGTGATCGCGGTTCACCTCATTCAACAGGCCGCCGCGGTCGAGATGGATTGGGCCGATTTAGCCCCCGTGTGAGGAGAGAGGAGGCGCCGTGGACGATCAGCAGTGGTTGACGGAGTATTTTGATCGGTATCGCGCCTCGATTCTGGAGTCGGATGTTCGCGACCTCTTGATCGAGCTCAAGGATCTCATGAAAACGGCCCACGCGGCGGGGCGGAAAACGATCATCGCGGGGAACGGAGGCAGCGCCGGGATCGCGAGTCACTGCGCGGTCGATTTTGCAAAAAATGCCGGTGTGCGATGCCTGAATTTCAACGAGCCCGGGTTGATCACCTGCCTCGCCAATGATTATGGCTACGAGCGGTGGATTGAGAAAGCCTTGGCCCTGTATGCCGACCCCGGCGATCTGGTGATTCTCATCAGCTCGAGCGGGCGGTCGCTGAACATGATTCGAGCGGCCACTTACGCGCGCGGCCGTGAGTTAACGACCGTCACCTTTACCGGCTTTGCCACCGATAATCCCTTGCGGGTGCTCGGCCATCTGAACTTTTGGGTGGACAGCCGAGCCTATAACATCGTTGAGATGACGCACCACATTTGGCTGCTGGCGGTGTGCGATCTGATCATTGGGAGCGCGGAGTATCCTGCGTCCTAAAAGGATCTCCTTCGCCGCGTATCGCGCGGATGGCTAGAGGGGATCAGGAGCACGGGACGATGGAACGCGAAGAGCAGTGGACACGAGATCGGGAGGCCCAACGGTGAACCTAGAAAACGCGAGCATCCTGATTACGGGTGGGACCGGTTCGTTCGGGAGGCGGTTTGTCAAAACGGTGTTGCAACGCTTTAATCCCCCGAGGCTCGTGGTGTTCAGCCGTGACGAGCTGAAACAGTTTCAGATGCGGCAGGACTTCCCGATCGATCGATATCCGAACCTCCGCTTCTTTATCGGCGACGTCCGCGACCGCGATCGCTTATACCGCGCGCTGGACGGTGTCGACGTCGTCGTCCACGCGGCTGCGTTGAAGCAGGTTCCCACTGCGGAGTACAATCCGCTGGAAGCGATCAAGACCAATGTCCACGGTGCCGCCAATGTGATTGATGCGGCCATCGACCGGAATGTGAAGAAGGTCATTGCCCTCAGCACCGATAAAGCGGCCAATCCCATTAACCTCTATGGGGCGACCAAGCTCTGCTCCGACAAGCTCTTCGTGGCGGCGAACGCCTATTCGGGGCTCCACCGGACGAGCTTCAGTATCGTTCGGTACGGGAACGTGGTGGGGAGCCGTGGGAGCGTGATTCCCTACTTCATCGCCCAGCGCGCGACGGGGTGCCTGACGATCACGGATCCGCGGATGACACGGTTTCTCATTACGCTGGACCAAGCGGTGGATTTCGTATTGCAGAGCATCGCGAGTATGGTCGGCGGCGAGATCTGCGTCCCGAAAATCCCCACGGTGCTCGTGACGGACCTTGCCCGTGTCATTGCCCCGCAGTGCCAAACAAAAATCATCGGGATTCGTCCGGGAGAAAAACTTCACGAAGTCATGGTGGCCGAGGATGACGCCCATCTCACCATTGAGTTCCCCGATTTTTACATTATTCAGCCGAGCCACTCCTACTGGAACCAGAAGGATTTTCTGGATGGGCGGCCCGGCAAGGCGTGTCCCGACGGGTTTCGCTACAGCAGCGACACCAATTCGTGGAAGTTGAGCGATTACGAGATTGCGAAGCTGGTGCAGATGGTTGAAACCGATTCGACCTTTGACGCGATGCCGAAGGCGACTGAACCGACGTTCATCACTGGTGGATAAACCGGTGGATAAACCGGACGAGAACCCTCACGTGACCGGGCCGCTGCTGAGTTATGGTCGCCAGTGTCTGGACGACGAGGATATCCGCGCCGTTGTCGAGGTGCTGAACGGCGACTGGTTGACCCAGGGTCCAGCAGGAGAGCGCTTCGAGCAGGCGCTGTGTGACGAATTCGGGGTCCGATACGCGGTGGTCTGTTCGAATGGAACCGCGGCGCTGCATTTGGCCGCCCTCTGTCTGGACTGGAAGCCGGGCGACGTGGTGATCGTGCCGGCGATGACGTTTCTGGCGACCGCCAATTGCTGTGCGTATGTCGGCGCCGAGCCGTATTTCGTTGATATCGATGAGGCGACTCTGACCATTGATCCGAACGAGGTCGAGAGACACCTGCGGCGGTTGCGGACCGAGGGCAAACGCGTGCGTGCGGTGATCGGGGTCGATATGGCGGGTCACGCCTGTGACTGGCCGGCTTTACGGGCGTTGGCAGATCGGTATGACGTGGCCCTGGTGGACGATGCCTGTCACGCCATGGGCGGAACCTACGCCGATGGTGTCAAAGTCGGATCCTGCGCGCATGCCGACGTGTCGACGCTGAGTTTTCACCCCGTGAAGCACATCACGACCGGCGAGGGTGGGGCCCTGCTCACCAACGACCGGGACATGGCCGACCGGGCGCGGCGACTCCGCAGCCACGGGACGGTCCGGGGACGGGATCAGATCGCCGATTGGGACGGGCCATGGCACTACGACATGGTCGATTTGGGGTTGAACTATCGCCTCTCTGATCTGCAGAGCGCGCTGGGGATTTCGCAACTGAAGAAATTGGGGAAATTTGTCGAGCGGCGTCGTGCGATCGCGAAACGCTATACGGAATGCTTTGCCCCATCCAGTCTGATTCGATGTCCAGTCGAACGAGCTCCAGTCAAACATGCCTACCATCTCTATGTGGTCCGGGCAAAGTTCGGACCGGACACGATCTCGCGAAACGAGCTCTTCGGGCGATGTCGTGAACAGGGGGTTCAGCTACAAGTGCATTATCGGCCGGTTGTCCAGAACACGTACTATGCCCGACAGGCTGCCTATCGTGATGCGCTGAGGTCCCTGCCCGTCTCGTGTGCGGTCTACCAGGAGGTCATGTCTCTCCCCATTTACCCGCAGCTCACCGACTCTGATGTCGAGCGGGTGGCGCGGCTCATCATGGAGTTGCTTCCTGGACGTGAAGGACGGGTCAGGCCGTCCCCTGACCGATCGAGCGTCCGACGACCGCATCTGAGCGTCCGGTGATCGATCGGGCGAGTCTTGGCGTTGGAACAGCCACCTTCCTTCCGCGCTATGGTCTGGCTGGGGAGGAGCTCAACGATTCGCCGCAGGCGGCGCTTTTCCAGTCCGCGGTGGAACAAGGTATCGTGTATATCGATACCGCCTCGGGGTATGGCGATAGCGAGTGCGTGCTTGGGGGGATGGCGGATCTGCTCACGTCACGCCGCGTGAGGCTCTGTACGAAACTCACTCCGAAGAGCGTGGCTGAGGGGCTTGGAGAGTCGCTTCGCCGGCTTCGAAGGGATCACGTCGACACGCTGCTGTTGCACAGCGCGCGAGGCGACGAGCTGACCGACCAGGCCGTCGCCGATGCGTTGGCGGCCATGAAGGACCGCCGCCACACCCAGCGAACCGGCGCCTCGACCTATGGCGCCGCCGACGCGCAACTCGCCCTGGGTCAGCCTTGGTGCGATGTGGTCCAGGTCGAGCACAGCATTCTGAACCCCTCGGTGGTCACCGTGCTCGAGCGGGCGAAGCGTTCGAACCAAGAGATTGTCGTGCGAAGCGTCTTGTGCAAGGGGCTGCTGACGGCCCGCCGCCACCGGGCGAGGCATCTGGATGCCTCCGCGAGAACGATGCTTGATCGGATCGAGAGTCGGGCGTTCGAATGGGGAATGGACCTGGAGGAGCTTGGGGTCCGCTTCGCACTGGACACGCCGGGCGTCGACGTCGTGCTGGTCGGGATCAGTCATCCCGCGGAGTTGGAGAAGGCGCTGGCCGCAGCACAGCGCCCGCCCCTCGACGCGTGGCAGATGGAGTCCCTGGAGGAGTTTGACTGCTCCATGCAGGATTGGTCCCACCCTGAACGATGGTTGGTGCCGACGTGACTGGGGCGACTCGCGTGACGGTCATCGCGGAAGTGGCCCAGGGTTTCG
Organism: Nitrospirota bacterium; assembly: GCA_016201825.1. Lineage (GTDB taxonomy): Bacteria > Nitrospirota > Nitrospiria > 2-01-FULL-66-17 > 2-01-FULL-66-17 > 2-01-FULL-66-17. The sequence goes on from JACQCD010000085.1 coordinate 36,771, forward strand.
AAGGGGACCCGTCCTTGGCCGTGATGTTCGTCCGGGCTGCGGCGGCCGGCGAGGCGGATCTCGTCAAGTTTCAACTGGTCTATGCCGACGAACTCGCGACGCCCGACTACCTCCATTACGAGTTGTTTCAACGTCTCGAAATGTCGGATGCCGAATGGGAACGGGTGGCCGCCGAGGCGCGACGCGCCCACGTTGGTTTGGCGTTCGACGTGTATGGCCAGCAGTCGCTCCGCGTCGCGCTCAAGTGTGGGGCAGATGCCGTGAAGTTGCATGCGACCGACTTCTTCAACGCTCCGCTCGTTGAGGCCGTGCTCGGTCAGGCGCCGCGCGTGTTCTTGTCGGCGGGAGGCATCACGGTTGAAGAAGTGGCCGCCTTTCTCCGACCGTTGGAACCTTCAACGCTGAGCAAGCTGACCCTTCTGTATGGTTTTCAAGCCGAGCCCACCGCCGTGAGCCAAAACTACTTGGCCCGGTTGGCGACGTTGAGGATGAGATTCCCAGCTCTCCAACTCGGGTTCATGGACCATGCCGAGGGGGATTCCGACGAAGCCGGTTGGCTCGGGGTGTTGGCGCTCCCGTTCGGCGTCACGGCGATCGAAAAGCACCTTACTCTGGATCGTTCGCTCATGCTGGAAGATTATGTCTCCGCGCTGAGTCCTCGAGATTTTGCCCGATACGTGGCGCGCCTTCGCGCGGCCGGCGCCGCGCTGGGAAGCGGGGACCTCGAACTGACGCCGCCCGAATGCGTCTACCGGTCGAAAGCCCTCAAGACCGTCGTGGCGGCGCGTTCCTTGACGAGTGGGGCAACGATTCAGAGCGGGGATGTCGTCCTCCTCCGCGCGCCGCTCGCCGAGGGGCGCGAGCCTCTTCATCGGCTACCCGAGGTTGTCGACCGCCGGATCACCCGGGATGTGAATCGAGGACAGCCGGTGTATCGGGAGGATCTGGCGTGAGAACACTGGTGGCCGCGTTGGCTTGTCGTGCGGGCGGGAGTCGGCTGTATGGGAAGCCGCTCCAGCTTCTGGACCTGACGCGGAAGTTGAGCGTGATCGAGTACATGATCGAATCCCTCAAAACGGAGCCATCGATTGCGGAGATCGTCCTCGGCGTGTCTCAAGGCACGGAGAACGAACCGTTTCATGAGGTGGCGAGCCGCTACGGACTTCGATCCATCCGCGGCGATGAGATCGACGTGCTGGGGCGACTGATTCAGTGCGGTGAAGCGAGCGGCGCGAGCGATATCTTTCGGGTCACCACGGAGTCCCCGTTTACCTATCTGGACCCGTTGGCCGACGCGTGGCGGTTCCATCGCGACAACGGCAATGACCTGACCGCCATCGATGGAGCGCCGGAGGGGTCGTCATTCGAAATCTACACGATGGAGGCCCTTCGCCGCTCCCACGAGCGCGGCGAGTCTCGTCACCGGTCGGAGTGCTGCAGCCTCTACGTCCGAGAACATCTTGAGGAATTCAGGATTCAGGTGCTGGAAGTGCCGTCCGAGTTGCAGCGATTGGATCTGAGGTTGACGATCGACTACCCGGAAGACCTGGTGGTGTGCCGACGAGTGTATGCGCACCTTCGATCTCAAGCGCCGCGCATCCCGCTTGCCGGGATCGTGGAGTTTCTCGATGCGCGTCCGGACCTCACCGCGCTGGTTGAACCCTACGTGGTTCCTCAACGGCTGTACCCCGTGACGTATCGGATGTCGCGGCCCGAACCGGTCGCAACCCGATCGATCCGAGTCTTGCGCGCGTCGGACGACTACCGAGCGCAATCGCACCGGTTCATTCCGGGGGGAGCCCATACCTACTCGAAGGGCGACGATCAGTTCCCGGCCTCGGCGCCGGCGGCCATGGCGCGAGGCCGAGGCGCACGGGTGTGGGATATCGACGGCAACGAGTACGTCGATTGCGCCATGGCGCTCGGCTCGGTGAGTTTGGGACATGCCTACGGGCCGGTCCTCGACGCGGTGAGGGAGCAGTTGAGGCTTGGCGCCAATTTCCAGCGCCCGGCCGCCATCGAACTGGAATTCGCGCGCGAGTTCGTGTCCGCGGTGCCCGGCGCGGAACGGGTGAAGTTCGCGAAGAACGGGTCCAGCGTAACCACCGCCGCCGTCAAGTTAGCCCGTGCCTTTACGGGGCGGGAACTCGTGGCCTTTCCGGGCAACCACGCATTTTACAGCTATGACGACTGGTTCATCGGGAGCACGCTGTGCCACGCGGGGATTCCAGACGCCCACCGCGCGCTGTCGCTGACGTACGATTCGACCCGTCCCGACACGCTGGAGCGTTTGTTCCGGGATCATTCCGATCGGATCGCGTGTGTGATCACCGAACCGGAGGAATTGATCCCGGCCTCCTCGGACGCCCTGCGCGAGGTCGCCTCGCTGGCTCGCCGATATGGCGCCGTGTTCGTTGCCGACGAGATGGTGACCGGCTACCGCGCCGGGTGGCCGGGAGCCTGCGCGGCCATGGGGATTCTTCCCGACCTCGCCACATGGGGCAAGGCGATTGGAAACGGCTTCTCCTTTTGCGCCCTGACGGGACGCGCGGACATCATGGACTTGGGCGGGATCAAACAGACGGCAGCGCCTCGCGTGTTTCTCGCCTCGACCACCCACGGCGGCGAGGCCCACGCGATCGCGGCTGCGCAGGCCGTGATGCGGACCTACCAGACCCATGACGTGCTGGGACATCATCGACGAACCGTGGCGGCGGTCGCGGCCGGCATGCAGGCCAGCGTGGCGGCTCACGGGCTCAAGGATCTGGTGGAAGTGCATGCCGCGCCGTGGCGGGTGGTCACCGTCTGCCGCGATGCCGGCGGCCGACCTTCGTCCGGGCTGCGTACGCTCCTCCTTCAAGAGATGATCGGGCGCGGCGTGCTGTTTCAGGGCGTGTTTCTGCCCTGCTTTGCCCATACGGACGCCGACGTGGTTCGAATCACCGCGGCGTTTGAGGCGTCGTGCACGGTGTACCGCCAGGCCCTCGATCACGGGGTGGAGCGCTTCCTCATCGGGGCTCCGACCCGTCCGGTGTTTCGAAAGTACAATGGCTGCGAACAGGTCTGTCCTGCCCGGCCGTGCCCGCTGGAGGCGACGTGCCGGAAGGACGCATGAGGCCGTCGCGCCGCGGCCATTCAGACGGTCGGCTTCCCAGGTGAATCTCCTCTTTCGGGTCGACGCCTCGGTCGAAATCGGGATGGGGCACCTCATGCGCTGTCTAGCCTTGGCCCAAGAGTGTCATCAAGCGGGCGACGATCTCCTGTTCGTCATGGCAACGCCCATGCCGACGTGTGTCGCCAGGGTTCGCTCGGAAGGGTTCCGCGTGGCGTCGATCAGCGCCCACCCCGGAAGCGACATGGACGCGAGCGAGACCGCCGCGATGGCCGATCAGATGAATAGTCCGTGGGTGGTAATCGACGGCTACCACTTTGCCGCCCGTTACCAGCAGATCATCAAGGGTGCGGGGTTTCGGCTCCTCATGGTGGATGACTGGGCGCATGCCGACTCCTATTGCGCCGACATCGTCTTGAATCAAAACATTGGCGCCGAAGAGCGGCTCTATCGATGCCGAGAACCTCACAGTGTCCTGCTGCTGGGGACTGGCTACGCCCTCTTGCGTCGGGAGTTTTTGGAGTGGCGGGGACGGCGAGATCGGGTGATCCCCAGCGTGGCCCGGAGGGTGCTGGTGACGTTTGGAGGATGCGATCCCGCCAATGCGGCGCTGACGGTCCTCCACGCCCTAGAGCGGATCCATGAGGCCGGCCAGGACCTGGATGTGGTGGTGGTCAGTGGCGGCGGCAATCCACACCACGATCGGCTCCAGTCGGCCGTCGAAACGTCTCCGTTGGCGGTGCGTCTTGTCCAGGACGCGAGGAATATGCCCGAGCTGATGGCGTGGGCGGATCTGGCTGTTTCGGGGGGGGGCAGCACGTCATGGGAGCTCGCGTTTATGGGAGCGCCTTCCGCCTTGGTGGTCCTGGCGAAGAATCAACAGGCCGTTGTGACGGGGTTGGCTGGCGCCGGGGTCGCGGTGAACCTGGGGTGGATCAACGAGGTGTCGACCGCGCGGCTCGTAGACGTCTTAACGCGCCTGATGCGCGACCCCGCTCAGCGCCGCCTCATGTCCAATCTGGGCCAGAAGTTGGTCGACGGGGGCGGGAGGGCGCGAGTGCGTCAAGCCCTGCACGAGCGGTTGCCGGCGAAATTGGTGGGAACGTGACCAGCGAAGCGAGGAACGGTCGATGAGATCGAGGGCGATCCCTGTGATCGAGATCGACGGGCGACGGGTCGGGCCCGGCCAGCCGTTTTATATGGATTTAGTTCAAGATAGAGAATGGCGAGAACAGAGAAGTCGATCTGGCCGTCTTCTGGGAAATGGACAGGGTTCAAAGCGGGTGGCGAAAGTAATGGTGAAGGCCAGCAAGATATGACCGCCAGACCAATCAAGATTGGTGACCGTTTGGTGGGAGATAGGGAACGATGTTACATTGTCGCTGAGGCGGGTAGCAATCATAATGGAAAGTTCGAACAAGCACTACGACTTATTGACGTAGCCGTTGAGGCAGGGGCGGATGCGGTTAAATTCCAGACCTTTAAGGCTGAACGAATGTATCCCGAGACAGCGGGACAGTCTGACTATTTAAAGATCAATCGCTCAATATGTGACATTATCCGTGAGATGGAGATGCCTTCAGATTGGCTTCCTCATCTTGCCGATTATTGCCGCCAGAGTAACATCGAATTCATCTCTTCTCCATTTGACGAAAGCTCTGCAGATTTATTGGAACCTTATGTGAATGTTTTCAAAGTCGCCTCGTATGAGATGACCCATGTCCCGTTACTGCGCCATCTTGCACGAAAGGGAAAACCTTTAATTGTCTCTACTGGGACTGCAACGCTGGAAGAGGTTAAGTCTGCTATAGAGGTAATACGTGCCGAAGGAAGCAATCAGGTTATTCTCCTCCAATGCACGGCCAGCTACCCGGCCCCAATAGATACAATAAATGTCCGTGCGGTTGTCACTCTTCGTGAAGCTACCGGCTTACTGACAGGGCTCTCAGATCATTCACGAGACCCCATCGTTGCCCCTATGGCTGCGGTCGCGTTAGGGGCATGTCTGATTGAAAAGCATTTTACTTTGAGCAATCGCTTGCCGGGTCCTGATCATCAGTTTGCAATAGAGCCTAGCGAACTGGCCGAACTTGTACGCCGGGTTCGGGAAGTAGAAAAGGTGCTGGGACATGGTCGAAAGGAGACTTTTTCTGTTGAGGATGAATTACGAGCATTTGCAAGGCGTAGTATCTTTGCGACCCGTGATATCTCTGCTCGGGAAACGCTGACACCTGATAATATTGCGGTTCTACGTTGCGGAAAGTTAGGGTTTGGTCTGCCTCCAATGGAGTTTGACAAAATGTTGGGCCGAAAGGCGGTAAGACCAATTGCGAAGGAATCCCTGGTTACTTTCGACGCTGTGGAATAAATATGAGAATCCGCTTGGCCGATGTGGATGATATCGAACTCCTATGGCAGTGGAGAAACGATCCAGTGGTCAGACAACATTCTTTCAATTCGGATCCAATTCCCTGGGCTACTCATCAACGCTGGTGTTCCCAAAAGATGAGTTCTTCTAGTACCAAGATTTACACGCTGGAGGATAGTGGCAAACCGGTTGGACAGATTCGTTATGAACGAATGAATGATGCGACTGCCGAAATAGGTGGTATTTCGATTGCCACAGAAGAACGGGGGAAAGGTTATGGGAAGACCATTCTTACCCAAACAATTCCTATCGTGACGGCAGATCTTAAGGTCAAGAACCTGACTGCCCTGGTAAAGGAAGAGAATATCGCTTCAGCGCGGATGTTCCTGTCATCTGGTTTTTACTTGAATGGCCAGGTTACAAAACATGGATATGTTTGTAGTCATTTTATCGTTTCCTGTTCGGATCGTTAAGTGCCGCAATATAACCTTGCCGCGACAAAGTCCATATTAGTACCCGAAATCCACCCGACCAATCTGTTGCTGTTCTGGATTCTTTCGTTCTTTGCGAATGTGAGGGCATACACGATTCATGAGTTCTGTGTCCGGCTTGGTTGTTCCAGGATCCAGCCCATCGATCTCGGGCAGCATTTCTCCCCGGACGACCTCTATCTCATGAGGTCGAAGGTTGTGGACGCATGGGAACCCCTGGAAAGGCATTTCCCGGCTTCACGTTGGAGCGGCGGATACCGACGGCACGTTCTCGATTTTTCAGGGAAGGCGAAGCAAGACTTGGCCAAACGCTTTGAGATCGCGTTCTTGCTCCACCTCATTGCGGAGCGATCAAGGACCCCAACCTATGTTGTGGAGTCGAGGCACTCGATATATCTGAGCCGTCTTGATGGGTTTCCTGCGCACCTCCGGATGCGGACCCTGAAGAGCCTGTCGTTCGCGAACACGATGTGTGACGCCGTGTATAGCCACTGTCTCAATCTGATCGGCTGGTTGAATCTAGCGGTCAATCTTCTTCGCGGTTGTATGGTACGACGAGGTATCAGTGCTGGAGGGCGAGTCGCCGTCATGTGGGACGGGGTGAACCCGAACGAGCTCGATCTGTCCAGCGATAAACGGTCTTTTACCTGGGTTGTTGACGATGAGAAGCTTTCGAGAGCGAAGACGCTCTTTATTCTCCCACGAAAGGTCGATGCCGACTGGCAGGACAAGCTGAACCGCTTGAGAGGGGAGTGCGGGCGATCAGGGTTTCGTGCGGGAACACTCCTTGACCTGTACCGGATTGTGCCGGTCTCACTGCTACTCTTCCACTTCGCAAGATCTTTGGAATTAGTTTTAAGGTTGGGGTTCTATTCGATCGCGAAGCGAGAGGCTCTGGATCAGACGGCATATCTCATACGCATGATGGCCTATGATCCCATCGTCAACCATTTTCGTCCAACATGTTACGTGACAAGCGGGTCCGCCCTTGGGAATGAACATCCGGTGGTTGTCTATCTAAAGGCCCTCGGTGTTCGGACCGTGATTTACTGTTACGGCAGCAACGCCCATCTTTTTGCCGAGCATTCTCCGCAATGTGATTTCAGGTGGGTGGTTTTCTCGGGGATCCTTTCTGATTTTCTTCTTGTGTGGAGCAGGGCTTTTCAGGTCTTTGTTGAATCACATTCCCAGACGCAGGTAAGAGTTGAGGTCGTGGGACCGTTAATGCCAGGCGATGAGCGGGTTTGCCTGACGAATCCCGCAGTGATGAAACGGCAAGTGGGGAAGAGTCGGCAACGGGACGCGGAGGGGTTGAAATGGGTCGTTGCGTTCGATGAAGCCCCTATCCCTCAAAGTTTGCGGAGGCTTTACCCATACCAGTACACCCAGGAATACAGTCGGCTGTTTCTTCGGGATGTGGTCGCGCTAATCGATGAGTTTTCTGACATCCTGCTCCTCTATAAGCCCCAGAGAAGCCTCTCAAGGGCCAAGTTCACGTATTCGGCGGAGTTCATAGGTTTTGTAGGGCAGTTGGTACGACACGAGCGAGCGGTGGTCTTGGACGATGATGTCAACCCATGGGTTCCGGTTGCGGTGGCTGACATGGCAATTGCGATGCCTTTTACGTCCCCGGCCATCGCATGCCTGCATTATGGTAAACGTGCTTTGTTCCATGATCCATCTGGTATTGCTATCCACCACAGATATGAGGGAATGTCCCAGTATATTACACATGGCTATGCCGAACTTCGGAAGAAGATCGATCATTGCCTCCATTCGGAGTATTCCACGGATAGCGATAAGCAGCGACTGTGGGGCGAGGTCGGTGATTTTATCGGTCGGGTTCCCGGAAGCAACTCGAGCGAGCCATTCCGTGACTTTCTTGTGAGCCTAGAGGCGGGGGGGACAGACCAATGACACAGCTCAACATCGATCAGGTGTTCGCGACGACGGCATCTCGTGCATGTGATTTCCAGTTCACAGCCGAGATTGCCAAAGTGTTCGACGATATGCTGGTGCGAAGTGTTCCTTTTTACAGCGAACAGCAATTCATGATCAAGGAGCTCGCCAAGAAATTTCATATTAAGGACACCAGAATTTACGACCTGGGTTGTTCGACCGGGACTACTTTGATCTCCTTGGCCCAGGAAATCGGCGGCGATGCAGGTGAGCTGATCGGTTACGACAATTCGTTTCCGATGATCGACAAAGCCAAGACCAACATTAATCAATGCGGATTGGACGGTCTGATCAAAATCGACTATGCGGATCTGAACGGTGCCGTCGTGATCGAGAATGCCAGCGTGGTCACCATGTGTTGGACGCTCCAGTTCGTGAGGCCCCTTCAGCGGACTGCTTTGACCAAGCAGGTGTACAACGGGTTGGTCGAGAACGGCGTCCTGATTCTCATGGAGAAGGTCTTGACCAATAACACCGATATGAATCGGTTATTCATCGAGACCTATTACGAGTTTAAGAAACGGAATGGCTATTCCAATGAGGAAATCGCCAAAAAGAGAGAAGCCCTGGAGAACGTGTTGGTGCCCTATCGTATTGAGGAGAACATCGAACTCTTGAAGCGAAGCGGGTTCGAGATGGTCGAGACGTTTTTCCAATGGTATAACTTTGTCGGTTTTTTGTGCGTGAAGAAGGGACGATAAGAAGAAAGGGCAGCGAGGTGGACGAGCAACAATTGATATCGCGGATCACGGCTGAGCTCCGAGCGTATCGAGAATTTGGCATTAACTCCCTGCAGCTCGACCACCTGATTCCGAAGTGGAAAACGCTGACGGAGCAGGAGTCGAAGCGTTTTATCAAGGACGACGAACTGGATGTCGATGTGCTGCGTAATTTCAGGCGGTCACAGGTGTTTATCTCCGACGCTCCGAGTTGGGATCTCAATCGCGTGAGCGCCCTGAACCTTCTTCACGGCGGGCGCCGTGGCATACGGAAGATGCTGATCGAATGCCTGGAGGTGCTGAAGAAGTGCCAGTATGACGAGCTTCTGAAAAAATATCCCTGCCATACCGCGGGCAATCCCTATGTGTTCAACTATCAAGGATACCGGTACACCCTGCGCTGGTTCAAACACATCTGTTTTTTGGGGCTCATGAACCGGGTGTTGGGGCCGAAGCTGAAAAGCGGCTTTGTCGCGCTCGACATCGGAAGCAGTTATGGGATCTTCTCGAGCCTTGTGAAAAGAGAGTACCCGGAGTCCCACTGCGTGTTGGTGGACTTTCCCGAGCAGTTGATTTTGGCGTATTACTTTTTGGGGACGTGCTTTCCAGGTTGCCGTATCGCCGGAATCCGCGAGGTCATCGAAGCCAAAGAAGGGGTCTCTCGATCGTTTTTGGAGCAGTATGATTTTACCCTCATCCCGTGCCAATACTATGAGCGACTTCTCGGTGGTTCGCTCGACCTGGTGACCAACTTCGCCTCCCTCGGTGAGATGAAAAGAGAATGGTTTAACTACTATCTCAAGGCTCAGGCATTTTTGACCGCCAAGTATCTGTTTGCCGTTAACCGGGTCGAGTCCTACCCAACCTATGACACCGACTTGACCATCCTGGATTACCCGGTCTGGGATCAGGCGAAGCGGCTCCATTTCGGAGTGTCGCCAGCGTTTTGGGGGTATAACCTCTGTTCAACGAGGAACTTGTTCTTTTACCGCACCTATCCGACTCAGCCGTACTTCGAGTACATCGGTCGAATTTAAAATGACTGCGTGGTTTGACCCTATCGCACTGGTTGTGCCCGAGTAGGCCGGTGACAGAGTCCAAGTACACCATCATCTGGTACTTCTTGAGGGCCTATAAACCCCTTTACGGCGGGGTGCTGGTCGTCACGGTTCTTGGCGCGCTTTTGGAGAGCGTGAACCTCGCGGCGTTTTTCCCGGTGTTTCAATCGCTCCTGAATCCGTCGTCGAGCGGAGACGGTGGAAAAATCCTCGGTATTGCGAGAGGAGTTGGCCGGTTGCTGCCGTTTCAGGACCCCGTCATCGTCGCATCGATAGTATTGGTTGCCGTGATGCTCATGAAATCCGCGGTGGCTCTTCTGCGGGAAGGCTTGGTGGCGAAGGCGAGTGGACGGGTTCTCTATGACGTCAAGAACCGTCTCTTGGGAACGTATGCCGCGTCGTCCTATCAATTTTTCTTGGACAACAAGCAGGGAGCCTTGGTCTACAATTTCATCGCTGCGCCACACAAGGTCTCCCTCCTTCTCTTGAAGGTTCCGCAATTACTGGCGGATCTGTTTAAGGTGGTTGCCATTGCTGCGGTCCTGCTCGTCGTGCTTCCGGTTGCCGCCTTGGTTCTGGCGATCGCAGCGGGGGTCTATTACTTGGGCACCCATTATGTGTCGACACGGGTGTCGTATCACACCGGAAAGGCCAGGGCGACTGCGAGCGCGGAGCAGGCCACCATCGCCAATGAATTTCTGAATGGGATCAGGCAGATCATGGCGGTGGGGACGCGGCGATTCTGGCTCGCTCGGTTCGAGCAAGAGAACCGGACCTTTTGCCAGCTCTACGTCAAAGACCTCGTGTGGTTAGCGATGCCGAAGTACTTGATGGAGACGACGGCGGTGTTGCTCCTGCTCGGGTTGATGTTGGTCGCCAAAGGATCCGGGTCTGGCGACCTCGCTGCCCACCTGCCGGTCATGGGGGTATTCGCCATGGCGGTCTTCCAACTCTTGCCCTCGCTCACATCATTCGGTCGGCAGAGAATGGAGATGATGGGGGCGCTGGCCGATTCGGAGCGTGTCTATCTCGCGTTGACCGAAACCACGCCTCGCCCGAAGGAAGGTGTACGGGTTCTCGATACGTTTCGGAACGCCATCGTCTTCGAACATGTGTCGTTCGCCCATCAGGGAAGAGAACCGCTTTTGAAACAGGTGAACCTTCGGTTCGAAAAAGGCCAGGCGATCGCAATCTGCGGGCCATCCGGAGCGGGGAAGACGACCCTGGTCAACCTGCTCCTCGGTTTGTTTGAGCCGAGCGAAGGCCGGATCACGGTTGATGGCGTGCCCCTGGCCGACTATACGACCGAGTCATGGCTGAGTAAGATCGGACTCGTCAGTCAAGAGCCGTTCATTTTTCACTCGACGATCGCCGACAACATTCTGTTCGGACGACACGGCGACTACACGAGAGATGACTTGATGCAGGCCGCGATGACCGCGAACGCCCACGCGTTCATCGAGGAACTTCCCGACGGCTACGACACCATCGTCGGGGAACGCGGTATGAAGTTGTCGGGAGGGCAGCAGCAGCGCATTGCCATCGCCAGAGCCTTACTCGGTCGTCCGGAGATCCTGATCTTTGACGAGGCCACGAGCTCTCTCGACACGATTTCGGAACGCCTTGTTCAGGACGCCATCGAAGCGATCTCGAAAGACCATACGACCATCGTCATCGCCCATCGGTTATCCACCATCGCCAGCGCACAGAAAATCGTCGTGCTGGAGACCGGCCGGGTGGTTGAGGAAGGTTGCCATGGCGAGTTGTTGGAGATCGGCGGACAGTACTCCCGCATGATCGCCGCCGGTCTGGGCTCGACGCATTGATGCCGATCGACCTGCAAGCTGGCGTGGTCGTGCCTCCAATCGGTTCCCTCCATGCATCCGGGCAGCGGCACGCCCCTGCCTCGGAGGAGTCGGTCCATCCGTCGTTTTCCCGCCTGGCAGAGGCCCTCGGTACCGCCCGACGGCTCTCTCCCGGCCTCCCGGTCCTCGGGATACAGTGGCTCCATCTGATGCATCCCTTGCATCCCGTCCAAGAAGAGCTTCTTCGGATCGCTGACAGGACGACCAAGGATCCTGGGACACTGGCGCGAGGTGGAGGATGGTTAAAACGAATCAGCGAATTGGCAGGGTTGGTCTGGCGGCAGGGCCGCTGTGTGGCGTATGCCCTCTACTTGACGAGTGTGTTGGGCAGGCTCCGTTGGCGCATGCGCAAAGCGGTTGCACAGCTCAGGAGTCAGCACTTCGACGTGGTGGCGAAGACGTGGTGTTTCGGTGTCGTCTCGGAAGAACGGGATTTTTATTACGGGGACCTGCAGCGCCGAATGGCCGAGCGTGGTCGACGGATGCTGTTGCTCGCCGGTGACGGTGCCGGGTCCGACTGGCGCGTTTTTTCGCGCACCCATGTGTCTGTCGACGAGCCGTGCAAACTACCTGAATGGGCCCTGGTTCCGCTCACGGCGCCGCTCTGCATGGCGTTGAAGCAGCTTGCGGGATCGATCAGGCTGCGCGGCATCGGAGGCCGCTCATCGAGTGTTCTTCTTCGGCAGATTGGGGCGCGCGCGAGTCGTGACTGTCTCCTCCCGAGCACGACACGCAACGGACTCTTCTTCTGGATCGGGCAAACCGCCGTTCGGCGGTGGCGCCCGCGCGTGTTCGTCACGCTCTACGAGGGGCATGGCTGGGAAAAGTGCGCGTGGTGGGGCGCGAAATCGGCCGACCCGACGTGCGTCACGACCGGCTACCAGCACACCGTGCTCTTTCCTGAATCAAGGTCATTAACGCGGCCGGTGATCGAAGGGGCGCAACGATCGGTGCCCGATCTGGTTTTGTCGTCGGGGACGATTCCTTCGGACATGATGCGGCCCGGGCACGCGGGACAGGGGACACGGTTCATTCGATTCGGGAGTTTCCGGCACAAGGGTTACGCGGTCGACCGCCCGAGCGACGCGGGTCTGAAGACCGTCTTGGTGACGCCCGAAGGCATCGCGTCGGAGACTAAGGCCCTGTTTGCCTTTGCGTATCAGTGCGCCCTGAGAATTCCCGCGTACACGTTTATTCTCAGGGCTCATCCTGCGATCCCCATGACGGCGGCTCTGAAGCTATCGGCCATCGACCTCGCCGGCGCGCCGAATCTTGTGGTGTCCGAACAGGCCAGTATCGAGGACGATTTCAAGCGGTCTTCCGTCCTGATGTACCGAGGTTCCTCGTCTGTCCTTTACGCGATTTTGAATGGTCTCTTTCCGCTCAACATCCATCTTGCCCCGCTATTCGACACGGATCCGTTGTATCAACTGGAGTGCTGGCGGAAAAGCTGTTCCACGCCCGAAGGGTTTGCCGATGCGCTCACGCAGCACGAAACGAGGACGAGGGAAGACCTCTCGACGGAGTGGAGGGCGGCCCTGCGCTATGTGAGCGAGTACACCGTGCCGGTCACGGTCGACGGCATCGACCAGTTCATCCGAGCGACCGGTCTCCAAGGCGCAGGGGCATCTCGATTGTCGCCGGGGGACCCATGAACGCTAAACGTAAGGTCCTCGTTACGGGAGCCTGTGGTCTTCTTGGCTCGCACCTCATGGTGTCTCTGTCTCGGCACCACGAGGTTATCGGCGTTGATCGCCATCCCTGGTGGGGCGATCACCCCGCCACGGTGCTCCAGGGCGATCTGGCCACGCCCGGGTTTCTGACCACCATCATGGCGACCGCTTCCCCCGACATCATCGTGCATTGCGCGGCGATGGCGAATGTCGATGCCTGTGAGCGACATCCCGAATTGGCTTACGCCTGTAACGCCACGATCACTCGCGATCTTGCGCGCGCGGCTCCGTCTCACGCGCTGATCGTCTACGTTACGACCGACGGCCTGTTCCAAGGCGATCGGTCGTTTGCGACCGAGGAACAGTTGCCCTGTCCTCGGACGGTGTACGCCCGGTCCAAGCTGCACGGGGAATGGGATGTGGCGCTGGCGACACCAAACCACCTGATCGTGAGAACCAACTTCTACGGGTGGTCATCGGGGCGCAAACAAACAGCCGCGGAATGGCTCTATCACGCACTGGACGCGGGCGAACTGGTGACGCTCTTCGATGACTTCTTCTTCACGCCCATCTATGTCGTCGATGTGGTCCAGCGGGTGGAACGCCTGATGATGGACGGTCATCGCGGCATCTTCCACGTGGTCGGAAAGGATCGGGTGTCGAAGCATCAGTTCGGGGCCATGCTGGCTGAAGCGTCCGGCCTGTCGATGAGCCATGTTGTTCGGGGCTCCATCAACGCTGCGCCGATGGCGGCTGACCGCCCGAAAGACATGTCCTTGAGCAGTGCCCGCTTCGAGGCGGCCACCGGCCTCCGTGCTCCAGAATGCATGTCCGGCCTCCAACGATTTGTCGCGGACCGCGATCGGCCTCTGAGCGCTCGATTTGATGCGATTGGAGAGCGAGATCGGGCGGTGGTGAGCTGATGGTTCAGCGTCGGGCCATGGCGTCGTCTGAGTGTCTACTCATCGAGTTCGGTCCTGCGGGTCGTCGTCGCGAAGAAGGCGGGTCATGAGGATTGCGCTCGTCCAGATGTCCATCGAGGATGGAGACGCGCCTCGAAACCTTCGTCATGCCGAAGAACTGACGTCCGGCGCGCCGCCGGCGGACCTGTACATGCTTCCCGAGTTGTGGACCACCGGGTATGCGCATGAGGCGTGGGATCGCGTGGCGGAAGACGAGACCCTCCGGGTATGCGCCTCTCTTCAGCAACGCAGTCGTGACCTGGGCGCGTGGATCGCTGGCAGCATGATCACGCGGACGCCTGACGGCAGCTTGGTGAACCGACTGTGGCTGTTCGGTCCTGAGGGCTCGGAGCCGATCTCTTACGACAAGGGGCACCTCTTCGGTCCGATGGGAGAGAAGAAGTATCTGGTTCCGGGGGCACGCAGAATCAGCCGGCCGCTTGGGGAGTGGACTGCCGCCCTCAGTATCTGCTTTGATCTCCGGTTTCCAGAGATGTATCGCCGGGACGCGGTTGATGGCGCTGACCTCTTTCTCGTGGTCGCCGAGTGGCCCCATCCGCGGTGCGAGGTGCTTCAGACCTTGGTTCGAGCCCGGGCGGTTGAGAACCAAGCCTATCTTGCGCTCTGTAATCGAATCGGCTTGGCACGTGACGGGACCAGGTTTTGTGGAGGATCGGTCATCGTGGGCCCGGACGGCCGCATCGTGGTTGACGCCGGACAAGAGGAGGGAGTCTACGTCGGGGAGGTCGAGCATGCCCTCGTAACGCGGGTGCGCGCGGAGCTTCCCGTCCTCGATCAGAGAATGGCCGGGTTGGACTGGTGAGAGGCGAGGCGAACGTATGAACTGCGTGATCTTCGGCTACGGATACATGGGAAGGATTCGGCACCGGGTCCTGCGTGAATGCCCCGAGATTAAAGAGATCATCATCGTGGATCCCGAAGCCGATTCGCCCAAGGCCGGTCTCGACGGGGTGTGGCTGCCGCGAGGCGCGGACGTTCCGTGGGATCGTATCGATGCGGCCTTCGTGTGCACGCTCCTGATCTTTGACCCGAACGGCCTTCACCGCGTCGATCTAAAGCCGGGGACGTTCCGGTCTCACTTGCATCTGAACATCGTCCCCGGAAACGACATCTTGAAAATTAAACCTGACGTGCAATCAGGGTTTCCTTTGTGTACAGCGGCAGGCTTGGCCACCTCGACGCCTATTCAGAAACGAAGTTTGGTGCATATACCGCCAGCTGAGGGGAGAGGCTCGTGAAGATTACTGATGTTGAGGTGGTGCGTGCCCCGTATCATTGGGGCTATGGAAGGCGGCAGATATCAGATAGAGTCTGACAAGTCGCCGTACCTTACTCCCATTCGGCTCCTTATCGGCACGTGGCTATGGTCTTCGATTCTCGGACATGCATAGGGCGCTTTGCATCGAGAATAGCAGCAGTTTTCTAGCTCGCGAATACAGGCTTCAACCCAAGTTACTAGGTCCAGCGTTGCATGAGGTAGGAATAATGAATCTCAGCTCACGGGATCAACGTTTCTCTTGCTAAGTATTGTCAACGCGCAGCGGAGAGATATTGGGGGCGCAAGAGGTTAAATCGTAGCCCAAAGGGTGCCAGTGGTCCTGATCCAAGTCGATCACTCATGGCCAAGCAGGATAGTGATCAACAGTCATCTCGTAATGGCAGTGCCCATCGTGTTCCGTATTTACAATCAAAAAATGGATGTCTTTCATGGTTAAAAAGATACTTGAAGTCGGGTATGGCTCGGTCGCTAAAGTGAAAATTGGTGACCGACTTCCATTGACATTCATCGGTGGGCCCTGCGCAATCGAAAGCCGCGACCATGCCTTCAAAATGGCGGAGTTAATCGGTGAAATCTGCCGTCGTGTTGGTATCTCGTGGATTTATAAGTCTTGCTATGACAAGGATTGCCGATCCTCACCGGACAGCTTCCACGGCCTTGGGGTGGATTTCGGTTTACGCGTTCTTGCCGACATACGGGAGGAATTTGGGATTCCAGTGGTCTCAGATTTCTCTGAGCCATCCCGGGGGCCTGCGACTGGGGAAGTCTGCGATATGGTGCAGGTGCCGGCTTATCTGTGCAGGCAGACGTCCATGCTCCGAGCCGCTGCGCTGACGAATCGGCCTGTTCATCTGAAAAAAGGCCAATTTATGAGCCCTTGGAACATGAAGAACTCGGTTCGGAAAATTGAGGCAAACGGCAATCATCAAGTTCTTTTGGCTGACCGGGGAACCTTTATGGGCTACAACATGCTGGTGAACGACATGCGATGCTTCCCCATCATGGCAGAGACGGGTTACCCCGTCTGTTTCGATGCGACGCACTCGATTCAGCTACCGACCTCCATGGGCAACATCTCGGGTGGGCAGCGAGAGTTTATTCCCCATCTGGTTCGAGCGGCTGCGGGCTGTGGCATCAACGCCCTGTTCATGGAGGTGCATGACGATCCCGATAATGCGATGTCGGATGCCAACACGGTGCTGGATATCCAGTATCTGGAAAACATTCTCGGCCAAGCCAAGGCCGTACACGAGATGCGCCTTGAACTGCTCGAGAAATATGGAGAAGACAATGTCCACCCAGAAAAATGATGCCATGCTGGTAAGCGAAGTCATGATGTCGTTAGATCGGATTCCGGTGATCGGCGAGACCGTTATTCTGAAAGAGGCCCTTGAAGAGATGGGTCGATCACGGCTAGGCATTGCCTGTATTGTGGATGTCGACACCAAGCTATTGGGCATTCTCACGGATGGTGATATACGGCGGAATTTACTCAAGGTCCAAAAACCATTCTCCGCATTTTTTGTGGACGATGCGCTCGATCATGCCATTCGATCACCTCTGACGATACAGCCGAACGACACCCTGGTGCATGCGATTGGCCTGATGGGCCAAAAACAGATCTGGGATCTGCCAGTCGTGGATGATCAGGGAACCCTGGTGGGGCTGCTGCACTTACACCCTGCGGTTCAGGCGTTACTCGGAATTCGAGAGTGATGTACTCTGGACAAACAGCAATCGATTATCTTGGGACTGAAGTCAGTAAGGACGACTCGGGCGAGTCCTCTCACTGGCGCAAATATCACTCCTCGTTTCGATTTACGGGGGATGGGTTTGAAGGCTTGCAGGGCTTCGGTGTGAGTGAGAAGCCTTACCGAGGGTTGCGCTTGGGGTTGCACCGCCTGTTACAACGTAGGTTTCGCCGGATGGGAGCAGAATTTCCCCAATTCACGGCGATTGACAGGCTAGCTGATAAAATAATGTCCCGGCAGGGGCGCGCCTACGATCTGGATGTGCTTCGGCAGTCGCTCACGCTTGCCTTTTTGAGAGATCGGATTCCTTACGCTATTTCGCCTCAGGCAACGGTTTGCGTGATTGGGGATGGGTTTGCGTCGATGACCGCCCTGTTGCTCGCCAGCCGTTCGGCAGGTCTGGTTGTGCTGATCAACCTCACGAAAACCTTGCTTGTTGATCTCTGGCATCTCAAACTTTGGATGGGAGAAGAGGCCTTTGCATCCCGTGTTGATCTTGTCACGGATGAAGAGGGCCTTTCACGTGCGCTCGCGACAACGGCCGATATTGACGGGGGGGGGCGAGTGGTGGCGATCCAGGCCTCGCGTCATGAGTTGCTGAAGCGATGTCCGGTGGATCTTGTCTTGAACATCGTATCGATGCAGGAAATGGACCCCCCGGTCATTGCGGCCTATTTCGATGACATGCGCGCCATTGCATCCCAACGGCAACTGGTTTTCTATTGCTGCAATCGCGAGGAGAAGACACTGCCAGACGGCACGGTGACTTGTTTTGCAGCGTATCCCTGGCACGAAGGCGACCAGATTCTCGTGGATGAGCTTTGCTTATGGCACCAGTTCTACTATGTATTGAGGCCGTTATTTTTCAGACCCTATGACGGTCCAATTCGACATCGGCTGGTGACTCTCTAATGAGGAAGAAATCTAAGTGTTTCACTAATTGACGAGCCTAGTTGCTATCAGCAGGAGATAAGTAAATGCGGGCATTGAACAACTTTTTAGCTATGAGGATTACAATCCTCATAGCGGATTGTAAGATGTACAGCAGCGCAGGGTATTGTAAGTCCATTCTATAGCCATAACCTCTACAAATATGCGGAGTAAGTGTCGATGAAGATTGTCGAACAACGAAAAGTATTGAAAGAGAAATTGCAAAGGCGCGAGCGCCTGTTCGCGGGCTGGGTGTCATACGCTCAGCCTTCAATTACCGAAACCTTCGCACGCGCAGGTTTCGATTTCATCGCGATTGATATGGAGCACTCCACTATCTCGCTGGAACAGGCGCAGCGTATTATCGCGGCAAGCCAAAGCGAGGGGGTGCCTTGCCTGCCACGCCCCGTCTCCCATTCGAACGATTGGTTCAAACCTCTGCTGGAATCGGGTGCGGATGGTCTTTTGGTACAGATGGTAAATACACCGGAAGAGATCGAAGCCATTATTGGCCACCTGAAATACCCTTCAGTCGGACGCAGAAGTTATGGCGTGAATCGCGCCCAAGCCTATGGTTTTGACTTCGATAGCTACATACAGAACTGGAACGAGACCTCGACCTTTATTATCCAGGTCGAGTCGATTCGGGCGGTCGAGAATATTGAGAAGCTTTTAGCCTTTGATGAAGTCGATGGAGTGATGATTGGGCCCTACGACATCTCCGGGTCGCTCGGCGTACCGGGCCAGACCACACATCCTCTGGTGATTGAGGCTTCACGCAAGGTGATCGCAGCCTGCGAACGCTTCGGCAAGAGCTGCGGAACACAGGTGGCCGATGCATCTCCAGACAGTGTTCAGGCCTTGTTTGACTTGGGCCATACCTTCGCCATTTTGGGCTCCGATCTGTTTGTGCTGTGGAAGTGGGCAGAACAGATGCAGGGCTTGATCAAATCCATGCGTTAATACTTTTGGGACTGGTTTGTGAATTCCTATCTGAATGAATTGTTCAATTTAGAAGGCAAGGTCGCCGTAGTGATTGGCGCGGGTGGTCACTTGTGCAGTGAGATGGCTCGGGGCTTCGCCCGGGCGGGCTGTGCAGTGGCTGTGCTCGACCTAAGGCTTGAAAAGGCGAAAGCCGTTGAGGATGAGTTGAGGGCCGCAGGCTTTGATCGTGTCATGTCGCTTGCCATTGATGTTGCCAAAAAACAGGAGCACCTCGATGCGCTGGCGCAGGTCCTCTCAACCTTTGGCCAGGTCGATATTTTGGTGAATGGCGCCGGCATCAACGGCCCCACGCCTTTTCTGGAGCTGACCCTTGAGGAGTGGTACGCCATTCTTGACTCTCAGCTCACAGGCGCCTTTCTCGGCTGCCAGGTCTTTGGCGGTTACATGGTAGAGTGGGGCCGTGGGTCCATTATCAACATCTCATCGGCCTCGGCCGGCCCACCGCTTTCCAAAGCCTTCACCTACTCGGTTGCCAAGGCCGGCATCAAGAACCTGACGCAGAACCTTGGCCGTGAGTGGGGAACGAAGGGCGTTCGGGTCAATGCGTTGCGTCCCGGTTTCTTTCCAACTGAGTGGAATCGCAAGAATTTCATCACCCCCGAGCGCGAGGCCGCTATTCTTGGGCATACCCCGATGGCACGGTATGGAGAGCCAAGTGAACTGATTGGTGCCACTTTGTGGCTGGCATCCGATGCAGCCGGTTTTGTCACCGGTGCCGAGATTGCTGTTGATGGCGGATTTTCCTGTATGACCATCTAAGGTCTGTGAACATTTTCTGATAGGGCCTTGTCACCCATTCTGGAATAGAAACATGCAGCGAAAAACAGTAGTCATCACGGGTGGAAACCGTGGGATCGGCCTCAGCATTACGGAAGCTTTTATCAATGCTGGCTATTTTGTGATCGTCGGTGCGCGTCATGAGATGGGGTTGAGTAGCCGGTTTGGTGATCAAGTCAGCTTTATTTCTGCGGATGTTCGAGACGAAGCAGCTCATCGCCGATTGGTGGATGTCGCAGTCAAAAAGACGGGAACCCTGAATGTGTACATCAATAATGCAGGCTTCTCCGAATGGAGGCCGATTGAGAAGATTGATGAAAAGTTTTTTGATGATCTGATCGGAACCAATCTGAAGGGAGCTTTCTGGGGGTGTAAGGCCGCCTCAAGTGCCATGCAGGATGGGGGGTGCATCATCAATATCTCAAGCATTGCCGGCAAACGTGGGAGTGCTAACAACTCGGCGTATTGCGCGTCCAAGTTTGGGGTGAATGGGCTGACTCAGGCGCTTGCTAAAGAAGTCGGGCCTCGTGGAATTCGTGTGAATGCCCTCTGCCCGGTATTGATTCCTACGGATGGGCTGATCGACGCATTAAAGAGTCCTTTTTCCCCGGCCAAGGGGGACCCAGAGGGATTTATCTCCAAGTTTATAGCGGACAATGCCGCACTAAAGCGGCTTCCAACCGGAGAGGAGGTGGCTGCGATGGGTCTGTTTTTGGCCTCTGAGTCAGCATCTGCGATGACCGGGCAATGCATTAATGTGGACTGCGGTGTCTTTCCTCAGTGATGAGTTCACGCAAATGAAGATCGTTGCCGTAATTCCGGCACACCTCGCGTCAGTCAGGTTTCCTCGGAAAATCCTGTTTCCCTTTCATGGGCTACCCATGATTGAGCATGTGCGTCGGCGTACGTTGCTCTCTGGTGTTGTATCAGATGTGTATGTAGCGACCTGCGATGAGGAGATCGCCGAAGCAGTCCGCGGATTTGGTGGAAAGGTCATCATGACGGCAAATACGCACACCAATGGCACCAGCCGGGTTACTGAGGCGGTAAAGGACGTTGACTGCACCCATGTGATGCTGCTGCAGGGCGATGAACCGCTGTTGTTGCCTCGTCACCTGGATATTTTAGTGAAAACGATTTCCTCTGAACCCGGGGGCGACGCCTGGAATGCCACCGGACCTATCGAGAACGAGGAGGAACTGGACCGTCATTCCTTTGTGAAGTGTGCCATTTCGTCGTCTGGGCGCATTCTGTATTGTTTCCGTCGAACGCCCTGCTACAGTGCCTTCGATGTGCAGCAGTCTTTCGTGAGGAAGATCCTTGGGATCATTGTCTATCGCAAGGACTTCTTGCTGCATCTCACGGCGCTTTCTGCCTCACCGATCGAGCAGGCTGAGTTTATTGAGCAAATGCGCATCATTGATAACGGCTACAGCTTGCGCTCTATCCCCGTCAGTCCGAGCCTGCCCTCGGTAAATGAGCCTGACGAGGCAGAGATCGTGCTAGATTACATTCGACACAATGCTGAACAACGGGCGCTGCTGGAACGGATTTCGAGTTGAGCAGGATTAAAAGGGTTGTTCTGGTTGTGAGGCGGGATTCGGTTTGAACGAAGAACAATATCGATCGGTCTGCGAGGCCTGCGATCGCCTGCTGCTGGCGCCGGATTCGATGATCGTTCACGCCGCGTGTTACACGAAGCGGGGTTTGAAGTCCGGGAACATACGTCGGGCGCGCGGCTTCGGCGCCAAGAAATGATGGCGGCGCTGCGCGAAGCGGATACCGTGCTCGCCGGAGTCAAATCGTATGACACGGAACTCCTGGCCGCGATACCGCGGCTCCGCTGTATCAGTCGCTGCGGCATCGGGAAGAATTCGATTGCCCTCTCTGCAACACAGCGGCTGGGCGTCTCGGTGCTGACCACCGTCGACGAGATCGTCGAACCCGTGGCGCAGATGACCATCGCAATGATCCTGGCTCTTGCCCGTCATTTCCCTGAGCACGGTCGGGACTTCCAAGCCGGTGTCTGGAAGAAACACACCGGCCATCTGCTATCGGAGTGGACGGTTGGCCTCGTCGGGTTTGGGCGTATCGGCCGCATGGTGGAAGGATATCTGCGCGTCTTCGGACCGCGCGTGCTGGTCGCAGACCCCAACCTCCAGGCCGACCGCATACCCCCCGGCGTCGAACGAGTGGATCTTGCCACCCTGTTGGCCAGAGCCGATCTGGTGTCCCTGCACGCGGCTCGGCCGGCGCACGAAAGCGTGTTGCTCGGACGACGCGAGATCTCCGCGATGAAGGCAGGCAGTCGGTTGGTCAATACCGAAAGAGGATACCTGATTGATGAGTCGGGGCTCGTTGAGGCCTTGCAGTCGGGACATCTTGCCGGCGCCGCATTAGACGTCTTCGACAGACGTCTTCGACACCGAGCCGTATCGGGGGCCCCTGGCCGCGTTCCCTCAGGTCTTGTGCACGCCACATGTAGCGACGTTGACCAAGGCGTCACGGGTCGCGATGGAGCTTCGCTGTGCCTCGAACGTGGTCGAATGGTTCCAGGGGAGAAGCCGTGCATCCAATGCTGTGAGCGGAAAACGGGAGACGACGCATGCCTAGTCATCCCGTGACGGTGCTGATGCCCGTTTACAACGGTGGTGATTATCTCAGGCAGTCGATCCGAAGCGTCTTGGATCAGACGTTCGGGGATTTTGAATTACTGATCGTCAATGATTGCAGCACGGACGATTCCGTCAAGGTGATCGAATCGTTTCACGATCCGCGCATTGTGATCCACCACAACGAGAAGAACCTGGGGCAGACGAAGTCGCTCAACGTGGGATTGAAGCGCGTGCGGAGCCCCTACATCGCGCGTTTGGACGCCGATGATATGGCGTGCCCGCGATGGCTTGAGACCTTATTCGGTTTCCTCCAAACCCATCCTGACTGTGTGGTGGTCGGGGCATCGAGCATTATTATCGACGCGGGCGGAACAGGCCGACGCATTTTTCGTAAACCCACTGAACCGTCTGAGATTCTGGCGTACTTCCTCTGTGATACTCCCTTGATCCACGGGTCCGTCATGATGAGAGCGGATGCGATTGCTGAGGTGGGTGGCTATAACGAAGAATTCGTGGTCTGTCAGGATTATGAATTGTGGTCCGCTCTCATGCGGAAGAATCGAGTCATTCGCAACGTCCCGGATATTCTCGTCAAAATACGATTTTACGATGACTCGACCTGTAGTCGGCAACGGGATCGGCTCGTGTTTGAGTCGGCAACCACTTTGCACCGAAATATCGGGACGATGACAGACCTTACGATTGGGTTGGATGAGGCATCACGGCTCTTTCGCTTTCTTCTGTGTCCTGAGACGTTGAGCGAACAGGAGTTTCGATTGGCCGAAGAACTCTTCAAAGCCCAGTACCGCCATTTGAAGGCTCCCTATGAGTGCGGGGCGACGACGGTCGAAGCCCACACCAGAGCAAGGCTGGGCAGATCGTACAGCAAACGGGCGATTGCAGCCATGCAGGCTGGGAATCTTATGGAAGCTCGATCCATCGCGTCCGATTACCATCGTCGCTACGGTTTCCAGACTCAGTTATTCATGATTAACCTCCTGTCGTACCTGGCCAAAGGATGGGCGTCCCAGATTGCAACGAGATATCGCAGTTGGCAGGAAATGATGGGCTGGGTGCCGTTGATGTTGGCGGGAAGGTAAAGTAGCGTGTTGTGTAGCACAGTGCAACGAGGCTCAGGGGATGTTTGGTGGTAACGAGGTCCTTGGTCGCTGAACAGCAGCCGAACCGCGAAGTCAGTCGCCGAATGAGCCGACCAGCGTTTCTGGTGATCACGGCTGTTATCGTCTTCTTGTATTTCGAATTGCAATGGCAACTATGGTTTGTTCGGTTACTGAACGGGTATCTAGTCAAGGTGTGGCTCCCGCCGTTCCTGTTGCTATGGGCGATGGTGTTGCGGAAGCTGATGACGTCGAGAAGTGGTTCGAAACAGACGTTGACGACGAATCCGATCTTGACTGCTTCGCTCTGTTTGTATGCGCTGTTTGGGTTCGCGTCGATGTGTCTCAATGAGACACTGTACTTTGCGATCAAATATTATTTGATCATCGTCAACCCCGTCGTCCTATTCATGGTGATCGTCGAGCAGTTTCGAGACAACCGGGACATCGAGACGTTTCTGAAGGTGCTTTTTCTTTGTGGTCTCATCCAGGCATCCTATTCGGTCTACACGTTTGAAACATGGCTGGCTGCTGGCCAACCGCCGCGAGAGGGTGTGGTCACCAACAAGGGCAATGTGTTGGGAGGGCCTGACACGGCGGTGTTTTACAGCCCCTACCACCGCGCGAATTTTCCCAGGTTTACGGATTTTAGTTTCGAGCAGGGGAAGTTCGCTGCCATCCTGTTTCCGTTGGTTGTGTTAGGTCTCTCCTATGGATTGGGGTCCCGTCGCCTGACGCGGTACGGTTACTGGGGGGTAAGCCTCTTTGTCGGATACCTGATCGTTGCGACGATTTCGCGGGGGGCGATTCTTGCGTCGATGCTCGGCTTAGGCGTGTTCTTCTGGTGGATGGTCAAATGTCGACTCGCGAAGTGGCGGCTCATTGCGGCGGTCGTCGCTCTAGCTGCCTTGTACACGATTTTGTCGGATTCGACGTTCTTCTTTCGGATTCTCTCTTTACTCGCGTCGGTGCCGGGGATCTCCAGCATGCCGTTTCTCAGGGGCGTGCTCGACGCGTATCACATTCCCATCCAGATGGATCCGCATGTCCTCAGCGTGTTCACGACGCTCGAACATGTTCAACAACACCCGATTTTCGGCGTCGGGTATACGGGAATGCGCTTTGGAGAGACAATCGATACCCCAGAATTGAACCGGTATTTGGCCATCCTCGGCTCGTCCGGCTTGGCAACCGCGGTTCCATACCTCGTGTTCGTGCTCTCGCTGATTGTCATCAGTTGGAGGACGATTGGGAAGTTATATCGTCACCACCGCCCTGGAGTGGAGTTGGGTATTGTCTTGCTGACGTGTATTTCCATGTTCGCCATCAAGTTGAATAACGAAGGTCAGGAATCCTTGTATTATTGGGTGTTCTTCGCGCTGACAGCGGCCTGGATTCGAAACAGCCGCCGTTTCATAGAGCCCGCTCGGACAGAGAGCCGGCATGCACCGGGGGAGACGAGACCGCGCGGCTTGGCGAGGAGGACCGTCTATTATGGCGTCGTCCGTGAATTCCGCGGGTAACCGGATAGAGCTACCGGCCGCCATAGTGGAAGGAGATGGTGATTTTGAAGTGCTCTTTGTTCCGGAAGCCGTAGGCGCGTTTCTTGATCGTTTGGGTCTTGGAGTTGAGGCCTTCACTCACGCATTGGTGATCGGGTGTATGCCGGAAGAACCCGAAAAGGAAGAATAGATGTTCTCAAAAGTTCTTAGGAAGATTTCAAATGTTCTAAGGATTCCTCTTACATTTAAGAATTGGGTTCATGTTATTGGATATGCCTTATCTATCTGCTAATTCTAAACAGGGGACTGGACTGGTAATCCTTAAAGGTGGACAGAAGCTAAGGATTCGACTTAAACATCTTTATGATATAGGTTCAATAATAGAAACATACCATAGAAAAGTATACTTTCCATCTACTCTTGGAATACCAGATAACGCAACCATTGTTGATGTTGGCGCTTCCATTGGTGATTTTAGCGTATGCTGTGCTTCTTCCTTCCATGGGGCAAAGGTCTTCAGTTATGAGCCAGACAAGGATGCTTTTGAATTGCTTAAAGAAAATATTTCCCTAAATCATCTTGAAGGCCAGATAAAACCCTATCCTTAGAAGATATATTTACGAAAAATAAAATTGGGAGATGTGACTTCCTTAAAATTGAAGGAGCAGAATATGATGTATTGCTCAAAACACCAAAAGAGATTTTAAAACGTATCAATGCAATGGCCATGGAATGCCACATCTATGACCGAGGTGAGAATTTAAATAGCCTGAGAAGCTACTTGATAGAAACAGGATTTCACTACTGTCCCAACGTTGTTGATTGATACGGCTCTAACCCATTGATAGTGCGTTCAGAAATGCGTTTTGTGCCTGTCACCGACTTGAACTGGTCAGAGTGGTTCTGCGACTCTGCGACGA